>NZ_AGFX01000010.1 GCF_000236805.1 Paenibacillus peoriae KCTC 3763
TCTACTTGACAGGGTGCACTTCAAGCGGAATGGGCTTTTTGAATCTATTGATTAAAATACGGATATCTTATTCACCGAAATTAAAATCATCATCGGTCAGCGGCTCTACATTCATTGCACGCACATACCCGTTTCCTTTTTTGGAAAAGAAGTCATGCTGCTTGGTGTGGGTGCTAATGCCATTGAATACAATCGGATTAACCTCTTCCTCTTCAAACAGCGGATCAAAGCCCAGGTTCATCATGGCCTTGTTGGCGTTGTAGCGTAAAAAGACTTTAACGTCATCAACTAGCCCGATCGGGGCGTAAATTTGCTCGGTGTATTGCTCCTCGTTATTGTGCAGATAGCGCAGCAATCCGACCAACGTCTGGTAAAGATCACGTTGCTCTTCCTCGTCCAGCTCTGCATAAATTTCCTGTGCCAGCACACCTACATATACACCGTGAATACTTTCGTCGCGCAAGATCAGGTCGATAATTTCCCCGCTGCATGTCAGCTTGCCCTGACCTGCCAGATAGAGTGGGTAGAAGAAGCCACTGTAAAATAAATAGCTTTCCAACAGCACCGAGGCAGCCATCGCGAGATACAGGTCTTTCGGTGTATGAATATTCATATAATACTGACGAATGGTTTCCGCTTTGGTCTGGAGGTGTGGATTTTCCTCCACCCAGCGAAATACACCGTCAATTTCCTCTGTGGAAGCCAATGTTGTAAAGATGCTGCTGTACGACTTGGCATGAATTTGCTCCATCATCGCCATGAAGCTCAGTACGGCCTTGCGTTGCAGCCCGTCCACATGCTCCATAATTTGCGGCATACCCACACCGCCTTGAATGGTATCCAGCAGTGTCAAGCCGCCCAGAACCTTCATGTAGGCATCTTTTTCGATATCACTGAGGGTCACCCAGGTCATTTTATCGTCTGACAATGGAATTTCATCATCTGTCCAAAATTGCATAATATTCTGGTTCCAGAACATCAGTGTGAAATCATCGTCCGAGCGATTCCAGTTTACGGCTTGTATACCTGTCATTGTTTAGCATTCTCCCTTCAGCTTGCGAGATTCCCCATAATTACAATGAAATGATGCAGGCGAATCATCGTATGCTTGACATACGGAAGCTGCATCCGCAAGGTCGTGATCTGACCAAACCTGCACTGGCCTGGACGTCACGCTGGATACAGCTTCGAATGAAAAGCATTTTTATCTCATCAAATTTTTAATCATCATGCTATCCATCATACTTTAGATCGAGCAGGTGAGGCACTCTTCCACAGACAGCTTTTTGGTACGTGTGTAGTACAACGATTTAAGCCCTTTATGTGCAGCATACAGGTAGCAACGGGCTAACTGACGTGTGGTCACATCACTGTTCACATGAAGCACTGTCGAAATCCCTTGATCCACGTGAGGTTGAATTTCTGCTATCAAATCAAGCACTTTGAACTGATCCATCTGATAAGCGGATTTATAGAAGAACACATTATCCTTTTGCAAATAAGGCATTGGATAATAAGTCGTCGAATTGGCATAGGTACGTGTTTCAATCTGCTCAACAATCGGCATAACGCTGGATGTTGCGTTTTGAATATACGAAATGCTGGCAGTTGGCGCAATCGCCATACGATAGGCGTGGTACAGACCATTTTTCATGACATCGGCTTTCAGCTTGTCCCAATCCGCAGGCGTCGGAATATCAATCCCTTTGAACAGCTCTTGCACACGTGTGGTTGCTGGACGGTAATCCGTATTCAGATAACGGTCAAAATATACACCGGTCCCATAATCGGATTCCTCGAATCCATAAAAGCTTTGTCCAGCCGCTTTCGCGATTTCCATACTTTTCTCAATGGAATGATAGTTCATCGTCATGAAGAAGGTGCGGACAAAATCCTTCGCTTCATTGCTTTCATACGCAATTTTGTTTTTGGCCAGATAGCCGTGCAGATTCATGACACCCAGACCAACGGAATGCATTTCGCGATTCGCTTTGGCAACACCCGGTGCATTAGCCACTTGTGTCATATCGCTGACCGAGGTGAGCGCAATCATGCCCTCATGAACGGATTCGCGGATTTTGCCATGCTCCATCACATTGACAATGTTCAGGGAAGCCAGATTGCAGCTCACATCGCGGCGGATGATATCCTGTCTGCCATAATCTGCAATTTCGGAGGTTTCCTGCAACTGGAATATTTCCGTACACAGGTTCGACATCTTCACTTGACCCACATTTTTAAGGGCATGTGCCTGATTGGCGTTACTTTTGTTCATCATGTATGGATAGCCGGACTCCAGCTGGATCATGGCAATTTTCGTCAGCATGTCACGTGCGCTCATCGCTACTTTTTTCTTTACCCGATCGTCGGCAAGCAGCGTATCGTACATTACATCCAGATCCATGTCGTCCAGATGCGTTCCATAGGCCTTGTACACACTGTAAGGAGCAAATACATGCAAGGGTTCATTATCCTGAGCCAGCTTGTAAAAGCGGTTTGGCACCAGCAATCCGATAGAGAGGGTTTTGAGACGCACCCTTTCGTCCGCATTGATTTTTTTACTATCCAGGAACTCCAGTACATCCCAACCAAAAATGTTGTAGTACGCCGCGCCGGAGCCCTTACGCTGCCCCATTTGATCCGCGTAGGAGAATCCGTCTTCCATCAGCTTCAGCACAGGCATAATGCCTTTGGCTGCGCCTTCTACGCCTTTAATTGCTTCGCCGCGTGACCGCAGCTTCGACAGGTTGACCGCGACGCCGCCGCCGATTTTGGACAGCTGCATGCATGTATTCAGCACGTAGTTGATCGAGTTAAGAGAGTCGTCCATTTCGAGCAGGAAGCAGGATACCAGTTCTCCACGCCGGCTTTTGCCTGCATTCAGGAAGGTGGGTGTGGCTGGTTGGAGGCGCTGCTCCATCATCGAGCGGGCCAACAGACGCGCCGTATCGGCATTACCGCGTCCCAAATGCAGTGCGACTGCTGCAACCCGGTCAGGATAATGCTCCAGATAGACCTTACGGTCATTACTTTTCAATGCATAATCGGTATAAAACTTGGATGCTGCCATATAGGAAGGGAATTTAAAATGATAGCTATGCGTGATATGGAAAATATCTTTAACTTCATCTGCTGAATAGCTATTATAGAAATTCTCGTAATAATCATTCTCAATCATGTACAGCACTTGAGCCGCTGTATCTGCAAACTTCAGGCTGCGCTCCTGAACTTCCTTCATAAATTCTGCTACAGCCTCTTGATCCTTTTCCAATTGGAAAAAGCCGTCTATATCGCGTTTCATCAACATGTTGTTTAATTCAATATGCCGCAACTCGGCTCACCTCCTGTTTGAAACGCTCTACATCTCCAAACGTTCCAGATAATTCAAATTTACTAATCACAGGGACGTTATAATGATCAGCAATCAAATCTGCGCTTTTTGCAAAGAAATCTCCCCAGTTTCGGTTGCCGCTTGCAGCTACACCGACAAGGTTTTTAGCGTTTCTTTGCAAAAAGGAAGATACCCTCTCAGGTATCTGACCAAACCCTGTCGTATATGTAATGAGTACATATGGTTCATCTATAGTCATTTGCTCCTGGATCTGAACCGCCGGAAGCTTGAGCTTTCCAATAAATCTTTTTACATTGCCGGTCTTGGAATCATAAGCAATCAGCATTGTAGGCATCCTCCTTAACAATTAACGAAAAAAAAGAAAACGGCATTACCCGCCATTTAAAATGTTGGACTCTATATGTACATGTATTTTCATGCCTGTAAGTTCAAGATATCGGGTGAGAATACGTTTTTACACTATATTTAGAGTACATTTTCTATTTTATATCTATATATAGTTTTGTCAATCGGTCCAAAGGAGATCAGAGGGCCCAGATCAGGTATAAGTCCAAGCGGGGTGCGGGAAAGAGCGAAAGAACTTTTTTTTCGTAAGTTTGTTAAAAAAGTATTGGAGTTTTTGAGGTTGAAGATGTACCATTTGTCAATGGGCAATAGAATGGAAAATTTACATTTTACTGTAGAAAGGATGAAGTAGATGGGAAGTAGTTATATAAATGAGGCTGAATCGTTTAATATGATCTTTTTTACTGTGTTTGGCATTGTTGCTCTCTTCATGATTATCGGTATTGGCAAGACGATAGGAGCAGGAATTTCCAATCAAGCGGCCGAACTGGTACAGCGTCCATGCAAGGTTCTGGATAAGCGGACGAGGGTAAGTGGAGGGTCAGGCGATTTTTCAGCTTCGACAGATTATTATATTACCTTTGAATTTGACGGGGGTGAACGTAAGGAGCTGAAGGTGAAGGATACGGACTTCGGTATGATTGTGGTCGGGGACCGCGGAGAGCTTCATTATAAAGGTACACGTTTTCTGGAGTTTGTGAGGGTAATGGAAGCGTAATAGTGTGTTGATGAGGAATTGGAATTCCTGACAGAAATACATAAACGGGAGGAAGATGACGATGCCGCATATCATTGGGGAACGAATTGTATTGAGAGAATACCGTCTGGAGGATATATCTGATATACGAAAATGGGTCAATGACCCGGAAATTACATATGGCTTAAGCGATGTGTTTATCTATCCGCATTCACAATTCAATAGCGAATCCTTTGTACAGATGATGATTGATGACAACTCCGAGATCAAGGGCTTTGTCATTGCGCATAAAGACACACTGGACTACATCGGACAACTGGATTTATTTAAAATCAACTGGGTGAATCGGCATGCCACACTTGGTATTGTGATCGGCCGTGACGATGACCTGGGCAAGGGCTACGGGCGGGAAGCGATTCGACTAATACAGAAATTTGCATTTCATGCCCTGAACCTGCATCGGCTGGAGCTGGAGGTCTATGCGTACAATGAACGTGCATACCGTTGTTATCTGGCTTGCGGTTTCAAGGAGGAGGGACGACTGCGGGAAAAGCTATTTAGAGAAGGTAATTACTATGACATTATCCAGATGGGAATTTTGCGGAGTGAATACGAGTGTTCTATGTAAAAGGGCTGAACAGCATCAGGCTGTCTAGCCCCTATCTTTCATTTTATAAGTGTAACTTGAACTATAAAGCAGAATTTGAAAAAAACATAAAAACGGAGTAGTCGGAATGGTGCTGTACAAGCGAAGCACCATCCGACTGCGTAGCGGCACGATAGATGTTTAGTTCAGCTTATAGATCGTTATTTCTCCCCGTACCATAGCTTCAGCCGATTTTGGATCAGGCCGGTGTAGACTTCTTCAGCCTTCGGTACACCTGCCTGGTCCAACTCCTGCAGCATACGGTCATAGACGGTGTCAAACTGAT
This sequence comes from Paenibacillus peoriae KCTC 3763, assembly GCF_000236805.1. Lineage (GTDB taxonomy): Bacteria > Bacillota > Bacilli > Paenibacillales > Paenibacillaceae > Paenibacillus > Paenibacillus peoriae. Next base: position 5,327 of record NZ_AGFX01000010.1, read on the forward strand.
CCGGCTTGGCTAGTACAGCCTCAGGAATCCGTTTGCGCACAATGTCCTGCGACTTCTGATAAATGACATTGTAGTTCGTATCGGTCGGAACCGGCATATTGTAGGCGGCACCCCACTCTTTTGCCGGAAAATCCTTTTCGTTCGGGAACAGGTCCTTCCACGTCTGGGCCTTGTATGCCAGAAGGGATTCTTTTTCGGCTTGGCTGTAATTTTCGGTAATCATTTCCGGATAGTTGGTTGTATAGTAATTGCCAGAAGGGTCCTTGATGCTGTCCCCGTAATGAGGTCCCCATATCCAGTACAAACCGATACCTGACTCTCTGGTAAAAGAAGCATTATCGGTGTTTTTGCGTTGCTGTACGGCAGCCGGAATGACTCGTTTGCCGTTCTCTACATTGTAATGCTGGCCTTCAATTCCCCAGTTGCGTAAAATTTGCCCTTCATCCGAGGCGAGATAATCCAGAAACTTGATGGCACGTACCGGATTTTTGCACGAAGTCGTAATTCCGATGCCGTATGCAGCATCAAAGCCAACCGGCTGGAGGGAATGATCCTGATATTTTTCATTTAAAGTGACTGGAAAATGAGCGTAGGTGAATTCATCCTTGCCTGCTGCCTTGAGGGCGTTTTCGGCATCCTGATAGTTCCATTCCTGATCAATGAGTCCAATGACCCGACCTGCGGCAATCTTGGATTTGTACTGATCACTTTTTTGCACAAAAGTATCCTTATCCAGCAGTCCTTCGTTGTACATATGATTCAGCCAACGGAAATATTCCCGTTCTTCCGGGCGCTTGTAGTGTAGGATGGCTTTGTGTGTTTTCGGATCAATATAATACTCACCATCGTCCGGTCCGCCTGTAGCGGTCACGGCGGGATTCGTCACGGTAATCTGAATTTTCCAGTCTTCGGCATCAAGTGAGAGGGGAATGGTAGGCTGGCCGTTGGTGGTGGGGTATTTGGCGATATAGTCCTTGAGTGCTTTTTCAAAATCCTGGACGGTACGAATTTTGGGGTATCCGAGCTTTTTAAGTGCCTGATGCTGGATTTCAAAGCCGGCCTGTGCATCAAATGCGATGTGATCTACGCCCAAATTGGTTGGGATCGTATAAATGGCAGGATTTTCACTGCTGTATTTGATACGGTTAAAATAGTCTCCGTACACTTTCTTAATATTAGGGCCGTATTTGTCAATCAGGTCGGTTAAGTCAATGAGTGCTCCGGCATCGACCATCTTTCCGACCTCCCCTTTGGGATACACGATGTCAGGATACTCTCCGCTGGCGACCATCAATGCAAATTTTTCCTCACCTCGACCATTGACGGCATATTCGGCATTGAGTGTAACGCCCGTTTTTTTGATAATTTCTTGCCCGACCGCGTCTTTCATGTTGTTCCAGTTGGAGCTGGAATCACCGCCAAAAAAAGTTAGGGTAATAGGACTGGTGTCATCGGGATCTTCTTTTAATGCCGTACCGCCTGTTCCGCTCGCACAGCCCGTTGTCACGAGCAGCAGCAAAGCCAGGAGCAGGATGGAGCTTTGTCGTACCGATCTGTTCTTGAACATTTGCAATCCCCCTTTTTAAGTATGATTCACATAATGTAAGTGCTTACAATAGTAAATTGTAGGAAATAAGCTACCTTTCGTCAAGTAATTTATGGTGACTTGTTATGTTGTTTGTTTTTTTATTATGCAAACATATTATGATGAATGGTGTGGATTTGTGCAAATCTATCGTTTGATGATCTAAAACAAAGTATGCTACGATGGTACAAGTTTATAGGCACACCCGTGTATTGAAAACAGGCAGAAGCAGAACTAGATTCCGAATAGGGTTGGGTGAGAAGATGCGTGGAAAAGTAACATTGCAGGAAATTGCGGATGCGGCGGGCGTTTCAAAGTTCGCTGTTTCGCGTGCATTGTCAGGCAAGCCCGGCGTAAGTGAAGAGACAAGGACGGTGCTGGTCAAGCTGGCTGCCCAGATGGGCTATTTTCGCAACCATCCAAAAGTGACCGGATTAGAGCCGCGTGATACGGATGCCAGGGAATGGTCGGGCACTGTGCTGGTGTTATTTCCAAATATACGACACCAGAACAGGGAATCCAGATACTGGGGACCTGTGTTTGAAGGGATCTCCGAGCGTCTGAAGCGCAAGGGAATGGATATGGTCACGTTAACGGAGCCCTCGACTGAAGATATGTTTTCGTTGCTGAATCCGGAAGCGATCAAGGGGATTATTACGGTAGGGTCGGTTTCAACGCCGATGCTGCTGAATATTTATCGAATGGGGATTCCAGTCGTCATGGTAGATCATTGGGATTCTGCATTTTTAAGTGATACAGTGTTTACGGATAACCGCACATGCATGAGTGAATTAATGAAGGACTTGTTGAGCAGGGGCTATACACGTTTTCAATTTGTCGGTCAAATTGACGATGCTCACAGTTTCTATGAACGTTGGGAAGCTTTTCGCTCCACATTGGAAATGAGCGGCGTACAATTACAGCAGAACAAGAGCTTTCTTCACGGGGGAGTGCAAGCGCTGGATGAGGAATTGGACAAGCTGAACGAGAGCGAGTTGCCAGAGGTGTTTGTGTGCGCGAATGATGTGACTGCTGCACAAGCGGTGGATGTGCTGAAACGGAAGGGAATTGATGTCCCGAGGCGCTGCGGGGTGACTGGATTTGATGATACGAACGAACAGATGCCGATTTATGCCACGGTGAGAGTGGATAAGGAGCTGCTGGGAATGCGTGCGGTGGATCAATTGCTATGGCGCATGACCAACCCGGATTCACCCGTCGAAAAAAAGCTGCTGCACGCAGAGCTGGTTATACGGGAACGACATGCGCCGCGCAACAGTCGGGGAAATGATGACCCTGAGCGTCCAATCAGCTCAATCAGATCTAGTTGATGTTCAGATAGCATTAGATGTACTCCGTTGATGTGGAGAAATAAAGATGTCGCTTTTTAGCCTATTTAAGGCCAGAGAGCGACTTTTTTGGTTGTTATGCCAATCGTTTTGCGAAAAAAACAATTTGACTATTTTGTTAGCTTGATGTTATTTTTGTTATGCTGAAAGAGAAAGCCAGATGTTCCCAATCATCCTTATAGGGAGGCTTGTGACAATGTTCAATGTGATAGGACTGGATTGCTGGAGATTTAGGGAAGCGCAAAGTGATGAGTGGTTTAATGCGGAGGTGCCGGGTTGTGTGCATACCGATCTTTTACGACTTGGCCAAATTCCTGATCCGTTTATCGGTATGAACGAGGCAGAGGTACAATGGATTGACAAGCAGGACTGGGTCTATGAAGCCTGTTTTGAGACCCATACGGAACAGCTTCAATGTAGGCGGATAGAATTGGTGTTGGAAGGACTGGACACCTATGCGGATGTAAAAGTGAATGGGCAACATGTGTTGTCGGCCAATAATATGTTCCGGCAATGGAGACAGGATGTGAAGGAGTTTGTTCAAGTAGGGGAAAATCGGCTGGAAATTTATTTCCGTTCACCGATTGCTGAAGATGTCCCCAAGCTGGAACGGTTAGGCTATGCACTTCCTGCACCAAATGATCAGTCCGAAGCTGGTGGTTTGGCAGACAAAAAGGTAAGCGTTTTCGCGCGTAAGGCTCCTTATCATTATGGCTGGGATTGGGGACCGAGACTGGTGACAAGCGGCATTTGGAGAGAGGTGCGGATCGAGGCCTGGTCTGGTATGATCGTGCGAGATTTGTTTATTCGACAGGATGAAGTGAATGCAGAAGAGGCCAGGCTCACAGCGGTCATAGAAGTCGAGAATGCAGGAGAGGCGACGGAGGCCGAGCTGCGTATCCTCGCTGACAGCAAGGTGTGGTCGAAGCCTGTTCACCTGCTGAAGGGAAAGCAAACCGTAGAGCTGGAGCTAGATATGAGCAAGCCGAAGCTGTGGTGGTGCCGAGGGCTGGGAGAGCCCCATCTATATACGTTTACAGCCGAACTTGCGGAGCGGGAGCAAGGAGCTGTAATAGCGGAAAAAACGGTGAAAACAGGTCTGCGTTCGATCCGTCTTGTACGTGAACCGGATGCGGAGGGAGAGAGCTTTTATTTTGAGCTGAATGGAGTTCCGGTGTTTGCCAAGGGAGCCAACCATATTCCGAATGACAGCTTTGCCACTGATGTTACGAAGGAACGGTATCGGCATGAAATCGCCAGCGCGGCTGCCTCCCATATGAATATGTTGCGGGTATGGGGTGGCGGTATTTATGAGGAAGACGTATTTTATGAGCTTTGTGATGAATATGGCTTATTGATATGGCAAGATTTTATGTTTGCATGCAGCATGTATCCAGGGGATGAGGCTTTTGTGGATAATGTGGCACAGGAAGCTGAAGACAACATCAAGCGACTGCGTAATCATCCCTGTATTGCGTTATGGTGCGGCAATAATGAGATTGATTCGGCATGGGCGCATTATGAAGAGAACGGAGGCTGGGGCTGGAAAAAGGATTATACGCCTGAGCAACGTGAGCGTCTGTGGGCCGATTATGAAACGCTCTTTCACCGGGTTTTGCCGGAGGCGGTACACACCTGGACCCCGCAGACGGCTTATTGGCCCTCCTCCCCGCTCATTGGCTTGACCGCGGATCGAAACCAGCATGCGCATCCGTTCTCGAAGGCAGGAGATGTTCACTACTGGGGGGGGTGGCACGCATCGGAGCCGTTTGAAAATTATCATGTACGTGTGGGACGTTTTATGAGTGAATATGGTTTTCAGTCCTTTCCCGAGTACAAGTCGGTGCGCGCTTATGCGGAGGAAAAGGATTTGGAGCTGGAATCTGCGGTCATGCTGGCGCATCAGAAAAACGGGGCAGGCAATCGCCTGATCAAAGAATACATGGAACGGTATATGCGGGAACCAAAGGATTTTACATGTTTTCTTCCTATGAGCCAGATTTTACAGGCAGAGGCGATGAAAATGGCCATAGAGTCACATCGCCGTCACAAGCCCTATTGCATGGGAACACTATATTGGCAAATGAATGACTGCTGGCCCGTTGCATCCTGGTCGAGTATGGACTATTTCGGTCGTTGGAAGGCACTTCAATATACGGCGAAGCGCAGCTTTGCCGATGTGCTGTTGAGCGTGACAGATGCAGAACAGGGCAATAAGGAGCTGCATATCGTTAACGATACGCTGAAGCCGATTGCGGGTACGCTGCGGCTGACGCTTTTGCATATTCGTGGCAGTCAAGTGATCCGTGAAGAGGACATTCAGGTACAGCAGGCAGCGGGCGGTGCAGGGATCGTACATACACTGCCAACCGACAAATGGCTGAACGGCCTGAACCGTGCAGAGCATATGCTGGTCGCGTGTCTGACACAAAATGGCGAGCAGTTGGCCTCCTGTGAAGTTTATTTTGCAGATACCAAAGAGATGGATTTGCCGCAGACGAATATTAAGATAACCGAGGTACAGGGAAGCAGAGGCAGCAGCTTTATGCTTTGTTCGGATGTGCTCGCCAGACATGTATGGCTGTCAGCGGAACGGGAAGGCATTTTCAGCGATAACCATCTGGATCTGGCCCCCGGTGTTCCGAAGATCATAGAGTTTTTGGGCTTGAGTAACGGTGCCTCAACATTTGAGGCCGTTTCACCAGGCACGTTGACGGTGCATTCGTTGGTAGATTGGATACAAGGTTAGGGCATTGTAAAGGCTTATTCGTCTTTAACAGACTATGGATAAGCCTTTTTGCTATTTCTGTTTATTTTTATATGGTATGTACAGCGCTTTCACTGTGTTAATATATATAACAAATAACAGTTTGAGAGTGAATTGTTAACGAATGATTTATAAGAATTCTATCTATTTGGCATCTGAATTTGGTAGAATAGGTTCAAAGTATAACCCAGAGTGTATTAAAACTGACATCATAAGTATGCTTATTGTTGAATGAAGCTCTATAGAGAGGGTTGTGAAAGCATTAGGCGGCAAGGGGGAAAAATGATGCGAAAGAGCTGGTACAGGAGATTGCTTTTTTCCTATTTTCCAATTTTCATGTTAACAGTGTCGATTCTCATTTTCTTATCCTTCCTGATCGTGAACGAGATATCGCGCAATGAAACCAGCAAAGCGAATCGGATCACGACCGGATTTGTGATGGACAGTGTGGAAAATTCACTAACGAAGGTAGAAATGGACGTTTTAAACGAGGCGGAGACGAACAAGAGCTACAGCACTTTCCTGAACGGACAAGCTCAAAGCGGCAGTATGATGTTATATGAGCTGGTAGGGAGTCTGCGTACGCTGAAGGATAATCATGAGCTGGTACACTCCATTTATATTTACCGAATGAAGGATCATAAGGTATTAACCACGAGTGGTCTTCAGGAGGCTTCAACGTTTGGCGATTATCCGTACATTGAGCAGGCGCTCCGGTCGGAGGATCGGCAGTGGTCGTCTGTGCGGGAATGGAAGGAGCCGGGCAAGCATACATCAGAACGTGTGATTTCAATGCATAAGCGGCTCCCTTTGCCATTTGGGGGACAAGGACTGCTGGTGGTCAACATCGGTGTGTATCCGTTGGAGCAAGTGATCGCTCAAATGACGAACCCGGCCGTTTCCTATCTGGTGATTCATGATGGCAGCGGACAGCTGATTTATCCGGCTGCATCCGGTTCCAAGGATGCTGTAAAAGCAGAGGATGGGCAGCAGCTGACTCAGCTGCTCTCCCCCCGGCTGGGCTGGAGTTTTGATAGCGGCATTCGTGCCGGGCAATTATTCGAATGGGTGTCTGTGATCTCTTACGTCTGGATTGCGGTCGGATTGGCTGTGGTTATATTGGCGGTGGTCTACATTATTTATGTGACCCGCAGAAATTACAGGCCAATTCAGTTGATGATGCAGCGTATCCAGCAACTTCCAGGCCGTTCAGGTGAGGAAAACAATAAGGATGAGCTGTGGATGATTGATCATGCGCTGCAAAGTCTGATTCGGCAAACGGTTGATTATGAACAGCAGGAGCATGCGAATATACTCATTCGGCGACGGCAGCTGTTCCTTGATCTTATGGAAGGTGCAGCCACTGAAACGGTAGAATTCCGGCTGGATCATCTTTCTCCTTTTGCAGATGGCGGGAAGGGGGAGGCTTCTCCGATCTACGCTGTTATGGTGGTAGAACTGCACGATCTGGACCTGCCGCAGACAGCAGACGCAGCAGACGGGGGATCAACCGGTAGCGGACATTCGGAGGAGCATGGAGATAAAGATGGAGATGAAGATCAACGTTTGAGCCTGTCGCTGCTAGGTGTGATACAGGAGCTTGCAGCCACCTATGGATGGCAGGGCTGGGCAGAATGGATGAGCCGTGAAAGAATCTCCATTTTGCTGCGGAAAGAGGAAGGCGATGGGGAGGGCCTGCTGGGGGTGAAGCTGCAAGAGATGGCGCAAACGGGCTGTGAGTGGCTGCAGGGCCATCTGGGTGTACAGCTTACAATTGGAATTGGCAGCCAGACTCACGAGCTGGAGCATATTCAGGATTCCTATCGGGCCGCTGTTTCTGCCCTGCGGTATCGGTTAACGCTCGGGGTGCGTGATATTGTGACCAGTGATCAGGTTCCGCAGGCTAATGAAATTCCATTGTATTCGTATCTGCCGCTGATTTCGGAGACGATTCGTTCTTTTCGGCTGGCAAGCCACGATTGGCGTATACAACTGGAAGGACTATTCGAGGCGATGGAGACGGATAGGCTGAAGGATGGAGACATTTTAACAGTGGTGCGGTGGCTACAGGAGCTGCTGGAACGGGAAATGCACGAAATGAAGGATGTATCGGGCGCGCTGGATCGTAATTTTAACGGGGCGGAGGGACAGCAATGGAAAGCTGAGGTTGAATCGGCTTCCTCGCTGGCTATGATGCATACGCTAATGCTGGAGCATATGACCACTGTATATCGGACTTATGTTGCGGCCAGTGAAACCAAAAGCTATCGGGCCATGGTCAGCGAGATGAAGCAATATATTGAAGAGCACTATACGAATCCGGATTTGTCATTAAATCATTTGAGTGAGCGTTTTGATGTATCGCCCAAATATGCCAGTCATCTGTTTAAAACCGAATTTGACATGAAATTCGTTGATTTTTTGACACGGCTTCGTATGAACCACGCCCAGCAAATGCTGTGTAACACCACAGAGACGGTTCAGCATATTGCAACTCAGGTTGGCTATGCCAATTCAATTACCTTTGGGCGGGTATTTAAGCGTGTCGTTGGCGTAACGCCAGGAGATTACCGCAAGCTGAGATTAAAGCCGGAGGATTCAGCAGCAGGGGGAGCGCTATAGGCGCTCGCTTTTTTTTGCCTAAAGACCGGGGAGAACGAGTCGGTTTATGGGGCGGAATTTAGTTTATTGCGGTACAGGGGGGCAAAATGCCATACTTATGTCCATATCTTGAACCTACAGGGCGTCAATGGCCGATAGATTGGATTGGCAGGCATAATGGCGAACCGGAATGACGGAGGATGGCTATGACGGACATATTTGTACAAAAGCAACATGGGGGAGAGCCGAAGGTTTCCGGCTGGGCCGCAGGCATTGATGTTGGCGGGACGAAGACACTGATCTGTATTGGCACAGCGGAAAGACAAGTGGTGGTGAGACATAAGTTCCCGACAGTGCATACGAAGGATGTTCATTTTTTCTTTGAGCGTCTGTTCGGGGAACTGGAGTATTGTCTGGAGCAGGCAGGGCTGTCACTGGAACAGTTGAAAGGCATTGGCATCGGTTTTCCCGGCATGGTGGATAACGATAGTGGAACGATCACTCACGCTCCAGCGATTCAATGGAGTTCTGAAGATAGTATGCATAAAAATATACGATCTATCATTGCACAGCGATACAGCGGTCGCCTGGTGCTGGATAATGATGTGAACATGGCTGCGCTCGGAGAACAATGGCTGGGGGCAGCCCGGGGATTACGCCATGTCATGATGGTAACGGTAGGGACAGGCATTGGTAGCGGCCTTATTTTAAATGGGGAACTGTACAAGGGTGCCGCAGGCGGAGCTGGTGAAATGGCGTACTGGATTGCAGGCGAGGAACAAGCACGGCAAGCGGCAGAACAGAAAGGGACAGGCGAGTTTGGTGTGTTCGAATCTTTAACATCAGGTACAGCGATTACACGCAGTGTAAAATCGGCGCTCGCATCCGGCATACCTGGTATGCATATGATTCGGCTGGTGGAGGGAGACAGGGACAAGGTCGGGGCTCGCCATGTTTTACAAGCGGCGGCTGAAGGGGATATCGAAGCACAGACGATTTTGGAGCCTGCGCTGGCCCATATGGCGATGGCTTTAACGAATGTGATCAGCCTGCTGAATCCGGAAATGATCGTTATAGGTGGTGGAGTGGCAGAAGACAACACGTATTATTTGGATGAAATTCGGCAAAGAGTAACCTTATGGACGGACATTCCTTGCACCATTGTACCTGCTGAGCTGGGTAATGAAGCCGGGGCCATCGGAGGTCTGGCGACAATTCTGGGCAGCACGGTACGCTAAACAACAGGGAGGTTTCCAGATGGTTGGCTCGCAAATGCTGAAGCTGCGTAGCTTTTATTTGTTTATTGGTTTGGCAGGGGGCATATTTAACCCATATTTGACCCTGCTGCTGGTCCAGAATGGGTTGACGAGCAGCAGCGTTGGTGTTTTGATGGCGATCGGTACGCTGGTCTCCATTCTGGTTCAGCCGATATGGGGAATTATTGTGGACCAATATCGTCAAATGCGACTGGTCCTTATTTTGAGTGTAGTGGTCCCGGGAGTTATGGCCGTGTGCTATCAGTCAGAGCATTTTGTGCTGATGGCCTTAGTTTATTCCATCATGGCTATATTTACGGCAACACAGGCACCGATTGCAGATTCCTATGCGATTGTGGCGGCTAAACAGGCAGGCACAACCTACGGCAGCATACGATTTATGGCGAGTATAGGCAATGCGGTGGGTGGCTACGCCGGGGGATTGTTTGTGTCCCTTTTATCTGTGACGATGCTTTGGGTGCCTTTTTTGGCGCTGAACAGCCTTGCGGCCTTGACGGCGCTGGCGCTGCCGAAAAAAACGGAAGAAGATCTCGTGCTGCGCAAATCACTTTCGGACGGTATTGGACAATTGCTCCGCAACAGGACATTTTTAATATTTTTGGGCGGCAGCTTTTTGGTGAATCAGACATTGACTGCATTCAATACCTATTTTGTACTGGCCTTTAAAATGTCAGGAGGACTTCCGAGCTTAGTCGGGATTGCGCTGCTGGTCGCCTCCATTACGAATGTCCCCTCTATGCTGCTCGCTTCACGAGTGATTCGAAAAATCGGGTTGGAGAGAACTTTATTGCTAGGGGCCGTCGCTTATATGTTCCGATGGGGGATTCAGTGGGCCTTTCCCGCTCCCACCGTTATGATCGCTGTGCAGGTGCTGCACGGGCTATCGTTTGGATTTTTCTACATTGCTGCGGTTGAATATGTATCGCATGTCACTGAAAAGGATATGCAGGCGACGGGACAAAGCGTGTTCAATATGGTGTTTGCCGGACTGGCAGGGATTGTAGGCAATTTGTTAAACGGGTTTCTCCTTCATGCTGGAGGACCGCAGCTCATGAATTTGGCGTGTATGATCAGCGCGACCTTAGGTGCGTTAATGATGGTGTATGTATCACGCAGCCGCAAGAATGGGAAAACAGATAAAGTACGCAAGCTATCCATGAGTCTCCCGTCAGACATTTCACAGCAGGAATAGCGAGCTTCGTACATCATTGAAACTTGGTAAAATACAGAGAGGGCGTCGCATCCCATAAGGATGAGGATGCTCTTTTTTTTCGCAAAAACAACCTTTAAGTCACTTGATATGGGACTATATCTCACACGGATTGAACAATGAAAATGGTTTATTCGCAGGAAAATAGTGAGTTTCTATAAAAGTAAGCGCTTTATCATATTCGGTAATCGCTTTCATTCAAACGGTTTATGTTTGGGAAACTAGTTTATTGTCAGTTTTCTTGCGGTCATGTCATACTAAGGCACATCCCGAACCAAAGAGACAGACTCATGCTGATGCATGATATGCCATACCCTCATCCATAAAAAGAGGCGACGAACGGGAAAAAGCAGACAAAGGGGTGTTCAGGAATGAGAGGAAGTAAGGCTGGAGGATCATTGAAGAAGCAGCGTCTGCTGCTTGCAGCTACAGTTGCTCTGTCGGTTGTATTGAGTGCGTGCTCGACAGGTGAGGCGGACAAGAGTTCGACCGCTGCCGGAGACAAGGCTGGTTCATTGAAGGTTGAAATTTTCGACAGAGGCAACACACCTCAAGGCTATACCATTACTGACAGCTATTTGACCCGTTATGCAAAAGAAAACTTTGGTAAACCCAATAACATCGATTTAACGTACGTGCCCGTTCAGCGCTCGGAAGAGGTCACCAAGCTGAATGTCCTGATGGCCAGCGGCGGCGATGTACCTGATATCGTATTTACGTATGATTCCGGTACCTTTGAACGGTATGCAGAGCAAGGTGGATTGACGGACTTAACCCCGCTGCTGAATGAGTACGGTCCAAATCTCAAAAAATTCCTCGGAGAAGATACGCTGAGCTACGGTCAAGTAGAGGGCAAGCAGTTCGCCATTCCAGGCAAACGTACCATCTTAGGGAAATACTCTTCCTTTATTCGTCAGGATTGGCTCGATACGCTGAAAATGCCTGTCCCTCAAACGACAGATGAGCTATATAACACGTTAAAAGCGTTTAAGGAAAAAGATCCCGGCAAGACCGGTGGCAAGGTCGTTCCACTGGGGATGACGATGGAGCCGGGACAATATGATCCGCTGCTGTGGTCTTTTGTTAAGCCGGTGACGGATGAGCAGAAATATACGCTGACCCAAAAACTGGGTTCGCGTGACTATCCGACGCTGCTGCCTGGATTCAAGGATGGAGTCCGGTTTCTGAACAAGCTGTACAATGAAAACCTGATCAGCAAGGACTTTGGTCTGGATAAGGACAAAAAACAGCTGGCTCAGGATATTCAAAGTGGAAATACCGGCTTTTTTAGCGATGATTACGACAATATCTTTTATAACGACTCGGCTTATGCCAACCTGTTGGCCAACCAGCCCAAAGCCAAGCTGACGCCAATGGACCCGTACACCAACAGCGAGGGCAAGCATGCCAAGCCGGAATTTGCATCCAACGGCCTTTACATCATGGTGCCTAAATCCAGTGAGCATGCGATTGAAGCGATCAAGTATCTGGACTGGATGTCTTCTGAAAAGGTACTGCGCGACATGCAAAACGGTGTGGAAGGCGAGAACTATACCTTGAAAGACGGCATCCCGGTTGCCAAGGAAAAACCGACACAAGAAGCGCAGGATCGTATCTATAATCAGGGTGATGTGGTCATTATTGCGAACGGCAAGATCGCAGGAGACGATAACAAAAACAAGGAAGCCTTTATTATGGCTATGCCGCCTCAGTTCCAAAAGGATGTTCGCAAGGCCATGGATCTATCGAACACGGATACCGTTCCTCCCGTGAAATTTGACCATCCGATTAAGTCCGAGTCCAAATACAGCAACTCACTGCTGGATAAATTTGATGAAATGGTTGTCAAATCTGTGATGGCACCTCCGGCACAGTTTGATGCAGTCTACGATGCGTCATTAAAGGATTATATGGTGAGCGGTGGTCAGGCGATACTCGATGAGCGTACTGAAGCCTACAAGGCCATGACAGGCAAGTAAGAAGGCGGAAAGTAAAGGAGGAGACAGCGTGAAAGGGAACGTTTACTTCCGCAGATATTGGCAATTATATGCGTTGCTTGTGCTGCCCCTGACCTACTTCATTGTATTCAAATATGGTCCGATGTGGGGCGTACAGATCGCTTTTAAGGATTTTAACTTTTTTCAAGGGATTACGGGAAGCGAGTGGATCGGGCTTGATGCGTTTCGGGAAGTATTCCGCATGGACGATTTTTATAGAACGCTGCGTAATACCATCGTGCTGAATTTGCTTGATCTGCTGGTATCTTTTCCAGCCCCTTTAATCTTGGCGATTTTACTCTATGAAATGAAAGTGGTCTGGTTTAAAAAGCTGTCGCAAACGATTTTGTACATTCCCCATTTTATTTCGTGGGTGATTATCGGCGGGATTGTGTATCAGGTGTTTGGTACACAGTCCGGCATGATCAACAATGTGCTCACCACGCTCGGCCTTCAAGCGATTCCATTTTTGACAGATAAAAATGATTGGGTGCTCACATATCTGCTAACGGGTGTGTGGCAAAGCGCAGGCTGGGGGACGATTTTGTATCTAGCCGCCTTAACCGGCATTAACCGGGAATTGTTTGAAGCTGCCGAGGTAGATGGGGCAGGACGTCTGAAAAGAATCTGGCACATTACGATTCCAGGTATGAAAACGACCATCGCTACGCTGCTTATCATCAATCTGGGCAATATGATCACGATTGGCTTTGATCGTCCTTATGTCATTGGCAATGTGGCAGTTCGGGATTACTCCGATGTGCTTAGCACGTTTGTGTATCGCATCGGGATGGAGTCCGGACAATATACGCTGGCAACGGTGGTTGGCCTGTTTCAGGCTGTGGTTGGTCTGATCTTTGTGCTAGGCGCTAACTATGCATCCAAGAAGCTGACGGATGAAAGTATTATGTAAAGGAGCTGCTGACATCTGATGAGTGAACGTACTGCAAATCGCACCTTTGATATCGTAACCACAGTGCTGGTGGCTGCGGCTGTACTACTGTGCCTGGCCCCGTTTATTCACATTTTGTCCATTTCCTTCAGTTCAAACCGGGCGATTACGTCCGGGGAGGTGACTCTGTTTCCAGTTGAGTTCAATTTGAAGGCATATGGAAAGGTCTTTTCCGATATGAGCATGATCCGTTCGCTCGGGTTTACAGTTATGCTGACGGTGATTACGACAGTGCTGAGTATGTTGATGACGGTCATAGCGGCATATCCGTTAACGAAGAAAAACCTGAAGGGCCGCAAAACCATGATGTTTATCATTGTGGTGACGATGTTTTTCAGCGGTGGCATCATTCCCGAATACATTTTGGTGCGTGATCTGCATTTGTTGAATAATATGTGGTCTCTTATTCTACCAGGTCTGATCAGCCCGTTTTATCTGATTATCCTGATTTCTTTCTTTAATGGGATTCCGGAAAGCTTGGGAGAAGCGGCGGAGATTGATGGCACCAGTCAATTCGGCACCTTGATTCGGATTGTACTGCCGCTGTCTCTGCCCGTATTGGCGACATTAAGCCTGTTTTACGGTGTAGGACGCTGGAATGGATTTCAGGATACGCTGATGTATATTCAAAACCCCGATTTATTTCCGTTACAGCTCAAGCTGTATCAAATGATTCAAAATAACATGGTATCCGAGTTGACCAGGCTGGAAGGAGCCAGCGGTGCGAGAATTACGCCTGAGGGGCTGAAGGCGGCGAGTGTCATTTTCGCTACGGTTCCGATTTTGCTGGTTTATCCGTGGCTGCAAAGGTATTTTGTTAGCGGCGTGATGGTCGGAGCAGTGAAAGGATGATGACAATGAAGACGAAGGGGGAATACTCCTTTTCCACCTGTTGGAATATGAAAAAGCATACCGTCGGCCGAGAGCCTATTGAGGAAATACGCGAACTGGGCTTTAGCCGGGTAGAGCTGAATTATAACATTACCCGGGAAATGCTGACGACGATTGAACCTATGATTGAACGTGGAGAAATTGGCATATCGAGTGTGCATAATACGTTTCCTCATACCCCAGACCCGGATTACGGCACGGATTCCGTGCTGCTCGGGTTTGAGGATGAGACGAAGCGAAAACGTGCGATAGAGCTGCTGGTGCAATCTGCGGAATATGCGCATCGTTACGGGGCAAAGGCAGTAGTTGTGCATCCGGGAGAGGTTCCGTTTCCTTATGATATCAGTGAGGAATTGGCTGGTATTTACCGTGAGCAGGGCAGGGATTCGGCTGCCTATCAAACGCTGTGGGCACAAATGCTGGAGCGCCGAAATTCACTGAGCGGGCATTATGCACAGCGTATCCGTGACAGTTTGGAGGAGGCGTGCGACCGCATTACCTCCAAGGGGTATGATGTAGCCATCGGGATTGAAACGCGTTCACGCTGCTATCAGATGCCTACCCTACAGGAGGCGAAGACGATTATAGATGGTTTGAAGGGGGCGTCTGTCTACCTGTGGTATGACATTGGACACGGTATGATCATGGACCGTATGGGATTGTACGATAATGCCAAGGAAGCCAATGAAATGATCGACTATATCCTGGGTGTTCACATTCATGAAACCATAGGATTATCCGATCACTGGTGCCCTTATATTCATAGCGGTGATCTGGAATTTTTTGATCGTTTCGTGAATATCATCCGCCAGGCCCCGATTAAGGTCTATGAGCTGAAAGCAGCTTGTCAGCCGGAAGAGATTGAACGCAGTCATGAGCTGCTGACAGGCAAGATTGCGAAGCTTGAGCCGCAAGGCTAATGAATAACTACGCATAGTACAGGGGTTGAAATGTATGTACAGTAAAATTGTAGCGATCAACGATGCCTGGGTGGAGCCAGGCATGGACCATCAGGTGCTGGATGCCAACAGCCGTTATTACGGCGGGGTGATCGATGATGAGAACGGAATCGCCTGGCCTAATCATTCGGTCGGTACACCTGCGGCGATGGCAATCTGGACGGCTGCGCTCGTCAATCCGGATTCTGTCTTTTACCGGAATAAGGATGTACTTACCCGGCTTGAGCTGGCGGCCCAGTATATGCTGCGTGTGCAGCATGAGGACGGCTCTATTTCGCCGGGCTGGACCAATTTTCACTCGCCGCCGGATACAGCGTTCGTGGTCGTGGGCTACGCTCAGGTCTATCAGCTGCTGGTTGGGGACAACTGGCTTGAGCTGAGCCAGGTGACTGATGCGATGCGCTTGTTTCTGGAGCGGACGATTCCGGTTATGCTGACCGGAGGCTGCCATACGCCAAACCACCGTTGGGTACTGTGTGCTGCCCTGGGCTTTCTGCATGAACTGTTCGATCTGCCTGAGGCGCTTGCGCGGGCCGAAGCATGGTTGGCAGAAGGGCTGGACGGGACGCCGGACGGAGAATGGACGGAGCGCAGCAACGGGATTTATAATGCCGTCAGCGATATAATGCTGATTCATGCTGCCCGTTTATTGAAGCACCCGGAGCTATTAGAGCCAGTGCGCCGTAATTTGCACATGATGGTGTATCTTGTCCACCCCGATGGCGAAGTGGTCACGGAGTATTCAGGGAGGCAGGATTTCGGTGTGAAGCTGAATCTATCCTCTTATCTTCTCCCGTATGCCATGCTGGCTACGGAGGATAAAGATGCCATATTCGAAGCGATGGCTGACGCCGCCATTCAAGTCATGGATCATCCGGGCGGTGCTCCAATCAATGCGGCTGTACGCTTTTTGCTAGATCCGCGCTTGCAAACTCGCGAAGTAGCGCCAGCCCCATTACCAGTCAGCTATAACAAGCTGCTGAACGGAGATTTTCCAAGGGAGGATTATCTGAGCCGGATGGATGAGGCAGGGCATCACCAGCAAATCTATCATAGCCGTCTGCATACAGATTTTGGTGCTCCAGTCGTTCGCTATCGACAGCAGGACACCAGTGTGACCCTAATGACCGAGGTTTCATCGTTCCTGTCACTGCGGCATGGAGATGCACGACTGCTGGCAGTACAGGCTGCATCGTATTTCTCGCCCGGGTTTGTACCGATGCAAGAGTTGACAGCTCACGAAACAGGCTGGACACTGTCAGGTCATCAGGCCAAAGGCTACTATGGTCCTGTAGCTGCTTCGGATTTGCCGCCCACCTCGCAGGAGGAGGTCAGCCCGTGGTATCTGCTGCCACATCACAAACGGCCGTTAACCCATGAGCAGCAGCACGATATACGGATCGATGTGGAGCGTGAGGAGGATGTATGGAGGCTGCGTTTTCGCTCAGAGGGTCCGGCGGACTGCATGACCCAGATCAGTTTTGTTTTTGGACGTGAAGGAAGATTTACTTGCGGAGAGTACAGGCAGGTGAATGAAACGGTACAATGCTGGACTGGCGGCACAGCCCGTTATGAATCGGGGAATGCTTGGCTGGAACTAACGGGAACAGCCATGGAGCATACGGCTGCTTCGGTTCGGGGGGCTGCTCATCCTGTGGATTGCTGCACGCTGCTGGTCAATTGGATGGCGCCGTTTGATAAGACGATCAGTATTCGCATGTCGCCTTTGCCTGTGAGTGAAGCCTGAAGTATAATAAACATCTATTTTCCGGGGATGAGGCCGATTCTCGGGGAACAGGTGTTTTTTTGTGTTTTCATGTATACGGAGGTAGAGCGCTTCCATTGAGCTTGAAGCCATTGTAGTGTACACTGTCCAGAACAGGTGTAAATTGGAACGTCAGGAAAGCTGGACGGTTGCAAAGGAGGAAATTACATACATGTACGCCCGTTTAAGATCGTTAAATTATCCTGTAAAAGGGTATGTTTTTATCGTATTGGCCGTATGCTCAGTGATCAGCACTTTATGGATCATTAACGTACAGCTGCCCTCAGGGGGGCGCCCTTATTTTTTTATATGGTGGAATATGATGTTAGCCTGGATTCCCATGATTCTGACCCTGCTGCTGGATGTCATTCATTGTTCCTGGAGAAGGGGAACGAGGACGTTTTTGCTGTGGGTGACAGGGGCGGCATGGCTCTTGTTTTATCCCAATACGCCCTATTTAATTACAGATTTGCTGCATGTATTCGCCAACTATCCATTTCTTGAGGAGCCACGCTTCTGGGGAAATCCGTATTTCTGGAATCATGTACTGGGGATGCTGCTGGTAGCTGTCCTTGGCCTGACGATGGGCTTTGTATCGCTTGAATCCATACGACAGCTGGTACAACGTGCACGTGGCGGGCTTGTAAGCTGGCTGTTTGTGGTGGCAGTCCTGTTGTTGAGCAGTCTGGGTATATACATCGGCCGTTTCTTTCGCGGAAATACGTGGGATATTGTTTCTGCACCTTCCCAACTGTATGAACAGGTATCTTCTATATGGGCGGACTCCCTGCAGCGGGCTCACTTTATAGAGTTTACCGGGCTGGTATTCGTTATTTTGCTGGTCAGCTATATGTCCACGATGTGTATCATCTGGATGGGTAACAGCTGCCGGAATGAATGGCGCAACTGGTAATTTGGATGCGCCTGCATGTTGTATAGACATCTTAAAATGTAAAGCAAAGGAGGAGCAGCTACAATGAACGGACAAAACCGATCCAATATCCGTGCTGGTCTTGAAGTGGATATTGTGCTTAAAAAAGATCAGCCCACCGGTAAGCTGACGCGAGGAACGGTGAAGGATATCCTGACCAATTCCCCACGTCATCCGCATGGAATCAAAGTGCGTTTGACAGATGGGCAGGTTGGGCGGGTTAAACATATTGTAACGAATGATGGCTAGAGCTAGCAGGGCTCTGGGCTATATTCGTGTTATGGGATGGCTGCTGAGATGAAGAGTGGCTGCATCCATGTAGCTGTCCAGCAGCCGCTCAAAAATGCGGTCCCACGTCTGCTCCAGGCTGTAGGCTCTGCCTGCTATGGACATAGAGCGGCGCAGCGGGGCATCCTCGTACAACAGATGTACAGCTTCAGCGAAGGCAGCCACATCCCCGGCAGGACACAATAGACCAGTTTTTCCGTGAATTAAATTATCTTTTACTCCACCTTCATCGGCACCGACCACGGGAGTACCGCTTGCCATGGCCTCCAGTACGACGTTGCCAAAGGTTTCGGTGGTGGAGGGGAAGAGAAATACGTCGGCTGCGGCGTATAACTCAGCCAATTCTCGCCCTTTTACAAAGCCTAGCCAGTGGACTGCATGTTCCGGCAGTCCCATGTCTGCGGCCGTCTTTGCCTTGTGTAATGGACCATCTCCTGCAATGACCAACACCGAGGCGGCACGGACATCGCCGGGCAACTGGAGATAGGTATCTAGTAGCGTGTCTATTCCCTTTTCCGGTGCAAGTCTGCCGACATATAAAATAACAAATGCATCTGCACGAACGCCCCATTTGTTCCATACCGCATGACGATCTACCTTTGGCTGGAAGTGATCGGTATCAATTCCTCTGCCCCAGATTTCGAGTTGGCTCATTCCCTTATTACGCAACAACTCCATGGTTGACCGAGAAGGAACATACACTCTTTCGCAATGTCTGTGAAACCAAAGCATGTATTTCCATAAGGCAGGTTCAAGCCAGCGAAGCTTGTAATATTCGAGGTATTTATCAAAATGGGTATGGTATGAGGCAACGAGTGGAATATGGTGTCTGGCAGCGTAGCTTGTTCCATAAAGGCCAAGGTTAAATGGAGTAGCGACATGAATCAGATGTGGTGAAAAGGCTGACAAGCGCTCATTGATCTGTTTGGCGTTGGGGATCGCAAGTCTGCATTCCCGGTACAGCAAAAAGGGAATGCTCCGTAGCCGCTCCACACCCGGTCCCGAGGGCAGATGACTGTCTGCCTCCGGTGCGAAGACGAGTGTAGATACCCCATGTGTCTCCAGATAGCCAATCCATCGTTGCAGTGTCAGGGCAGCGCCATTGACGTCAGGCGCATACGTATCGGTAAATAACGCGACTCGAAGCATGCCTTCATTCCTCCTCCGCCATTCTCATTTATCCTATGACGTTTCAGGGGAGTCCGCTTGGAGGCTCCGGCTTTAATTATGTCATGATTTTGTTTGCGGGCTTGCCGGGTTTTGTAAAAGCTGGCCCGCGGACGGGCGTTTTTCTCGGAGCATTTCATAAATATTCCTTGTTGACGTTTGTTTTGGGTAATAATAAGGCATAGACTTTATTTTGAAATTTCATTATAGTAATTCGGTATGAATAAATTTGAAGGGTAAGCAGGAGGGATGGCTTTGGCTTTTGGAGCACGGGTGTTAAAAACGGGAATCGCGGTGACGCTCGCCCTTTTTCTGAGCATGCTTTTGAACACCCATTCGCCTGTAGGGGCAGCGATAGCCGCTATTTTTGCCATGCAGCCGTCGATATACAGGTCGTGGCGTTATTTTCTGGATCAGCTCCAAACAAGCACACTAGGTGCAATTATGGCGTTGCTGGGCGGAATGGTATTTTCGAATGAGCCGATTGCGGTCGGATTGGTGTGTGTGCTGGTCCTTATGATATGTCTGAAACTAAATATGGCAGATACGGTTGGATTAACACTGGTTACCGTTGTTTCGGTAATGGAGGCGTCGGGGGACTGGAAATTTGCGGTGACCCGTTTTGTGCTTACTTTAATCGGGATTATTTCTGCTTTTGTTATTAATATTACGGTGTTTCCTCCGAAACCAAAACGGCAGTTTATCAGTCAGATTCAAAGCGTTTTTAACAGCATGTCCTTGCTGCTGCGGACTGCCATTTCCGATGAAATTAAAGAGTCTGTCTTTAAAGAGGAAAAAGGGAAGCTGGAGAGTGCGATCAAGTCGCTGTCGGATAAGTACCATTTGTTCGAGGAAGAGCAGAAGAAGCTTAAGCGCTCCCGGTTCAGTCAGACGAGACAAATGGTAGTATACAAGCAAATGCTCGAAAGCTTGCACAAAGGGTACGAAGTGCTGGATGCGGTGGAAAGGCACTACTTTCAATCTTTACGACCAGAGGGAACGGATGCGTTTTTTGATGGTCACCTGGAGCAGCTAATCCGGTTTCATGAGCATGCGCTGCTGAAATTTGAAAACAAGCTCAAACCGAACGAGGACGAGAGTGAGCTGTTTCAGCAGACGAACAGTGAATTTATGAAGCATGCGATTACACGTTTTGACCATTGTCAGGAGGGAATGCTGCGTCTCTCCATTGTGGCTGCGGCCATGTACGACTATGGTCACCAGTTGGAGCGGCTGAGCAGGCTGGCCGATCATATTCATCCTGTGGAAGAGAGCAGATAGCGATTAATCCAAAAGCAAAAGCGACCGTATGCATCGATCAGATGAACGGTCGCTTTTTATGTAATGAATTCAGGTATCGAAGAAGAGGTTACACGAACTTGTAGAAGTCTATAAAAAGAATACAAAAAAAGCCCGCTGGTTGCGAACAGGGACTGAACTTGCTACAATAGAGAATGCTATGTTTTAGGATAAAACATAATTGTAAATTGTAATCTGCACATCTTATTACAGTATAGCATACTTCAAAGAGTTAGTCAATTTTCTCGGATCAGGGGGATGCCGCAGGTATGCCCGGGTCCATAATAGTGCATAGTTTGACGCAAGGGAGCCCTGCGTGGAGCAGGAGGAAACGGAACAGGAGTGACGCTAATGGCTACTGAGCAGCAATGGAATGAGGAGCAACGAAGAGTAGATGATGTGACCGCAGTCATCAGCGGACGTATTCGGAAGCTGGAGTCCGAGGTTGGCTCTGTGCGCGGAGATGTCGTAGATATGCGGAAGGATTTTTGGGATGAGGTAACGATCAATTTTAGTGAGGCGGATGATGTGGGCGAGACGTCCACCAGCTTGCGTCAGCAGTCTGAGATTTTGTCCGAACGCGAGCGCAGACACAAGCATTCCACTGAGGCGTTAGGCCGGTTAAAAAAGCTGCTCGAATCACCCTATTTTGCACGTATTGATTTTGCTGAGCAAGGTCAGGCGGCGGAACGTATTTATCTCGGGATCGCCTCCCTGCTGGATGACCAGGACGAGGAATTTCTGATCTATGACTGGCGTGCGCCTATTTCCAATCTCTATTACGATCATATGCCGGGTCCCGCTTCTTATAAGAATCCGGCAGGTGAGATGGAAGGAGAACTGACGCTCAAGCGCCAATTCTCTATCCGTGATGGACAGATTCGTTTTATGTTCGATACAGGGGTAACGATTGGGGACGAGCTTCTTCAGGCGGTATTGAGCCGCAGCTCGGATGCCCAAATGAAGAGTATTGTTGCCACTATCCAAAAGGAGCAGAATCGCATCATCCGTAATGATCGAAGCCGGATGCTCATTGTGCAGGGGGCAGCAGGAAGCGGTAAAACATCCGCTGCGCTTCAGAGAGTTGCGTATTTGCTATATAAGTATCGTGATCGTTTACGTGCGGATCAGGTCGTGCTATTTTCGCCGAACCCAATGTTTAACAGCTATGTTTCAACGGTATTGCCTGAACTGGGTGAGGAAAATATGCTACAGGCTACTTTTCAGGAATACTTGGAGCGGCGCCTGGGCCGGGAATTTCAGCTGGAAGATCCTTTTGAGCAGCTGGAATATGTGCTTTCAGCATCGTCACAGCCTGAGTATGAAGCGAGAATGGAAGGTATTCGCTTTAAGTCGTCAAAGACGTTTTTACGTGTGATCACGGGCTACAAGGCATATTTGGAACAGGAAGGAATGCATTTTAAACCCGTCCGCTTCCAGGGGCGCGAGGTGATTTCGGTAGAGCAGATGGCCCGCAAGTTTTATGAGTTTGATCCTGCTGTACGGCTGGCAAACCGACTGGAGCTGCTAAGAGAATGGATGCTCAAGGAGCTGGCCCGCTTCGGTAAGGAGGAATGCTCCGCACCATGGGTGGATCAGCAGATGGATTTGATGGAGCCGGAGGATTATCAGCGTGCATATAATCGTATGCGCCGTAAATCGAAGAACAAGGGCGATACGTTCGATGATTTTACACGTGAGCGGGAAATATTGGCGCGCATGGTGGTGAGTGGCCGCTTGAAGCCATTGCGCAAATGGATCAAGGCGCTTCGCTTTGTGGACACCACCCGTTTATACGGCGAGCTGTTCCTGAATGAGAAGCTGCTTGACCAACTGGCGGATCATGCGGAGCTGCCTGGCAGCTGGAGTGAAATTAGTCGGCAAACGCTGGAGCGTATGCAGGCCGGGGAACTGGCGTATGAGGATGTAACGCCCTTTTTATATCTGCGCGAGCTGATGCTTGGCTTCCGGTCCAATAGCAACATCCGTCACGTGTTTATTGATGAGGCACAGGACTATTCACCCTTCCAGCTGGCCTTTTTCAAACGCCTGTTTCCGCAGGCAAAAATGACGGCATTGGGCGATTTTAATCAGGCGATCTATGCCCATGCCTCGGTGCTTCAGGATGCGGAGCCATTGTATGATCTGTATGGAGCAGAACAAACCGAGATGATTTCCCTGACACGCAGCTATCGCTCTACACAGGAAATTGTGGAGTTTACCCGCGGGATGGTAGCTGGGGGCGAGCATATCATACCGTTCAACCGCAAGGGGGAGAAGCCGCGTGTAACCGAGGTGCGTTCGCGTGAACAACTGCATCAACGGATTGTCGGGAATATCACGGAATTGTTGGTGGAAGGCTATGAATCCATCGCAGTCATCTGTAAAAATGCCGATGAAAGCGCAGCAGCCCACGAAGCGCTGGAAGCACGATTGCCAATGAAGCCAAAATTGATCAAGAAAACAACCCCTGCCTTTGAAAAGGGGATTCATATCATTCCAGCCTACCTGGCAAAAGGCGTGGAGTTTGATGCGGTTCTGATCTATGACGGATCAGCTGAGCAATATCGACGTGAAAGTGAACGCAAGCTGTTTTACACCGCCTGTACAAGAGCGATGCATTTGCTGCATGTCTATACACTGGGCGAGATTACACCCTTTATAAGCTCGCAGGCATCGAATACGTATATCTATGAATTAGAAGAAGATAAGTGAGCCCATTCTATAAGGGACATTGTTGGTCATACAGCGGGGTGAATGCCACAAAATGCTGCACGATGTTCGGATTCATCGAGGACCGACTGGCATAATTGTGTGTATTCCAGTAACATAAGCAAATAAGCAAAACAGGCAAGAAGTAAAAACGGAGGTTACAAACGTAATGGACATGAAGAGTAGATTTCAACGCCCGCCGCTGGCGAACTGTGTACCCGAGCTGGTGGCTACAGCGAGAGGTGAACGCAAGGCATCGCTGGTTATCCGCGAAGGAACGCTGGTGAATGTGGTATCGGGCGAGTTGCTGCCGGGCATGTCTATTGCTGTGCAAGGTTCTCGTATCGCATACGTCGGTCGGGACGTCAGTCATACGATCGGCGAGGACACTGTAATCATTGAAGCGGAAGGCCGCTATATGGCACCGGGATTGCTGGACGGACATTGTCACATCGAAAGCACGCAGCTCACCGTAACCGAATTCGCGAAGGCTGTACTGCCGCTGGGTGTGACGGGCGGCTTTTTTGACCCGCATGAAATTTCCAATGTACTGGGTCTAAAAGGGCTTCGTCTGATGCTGGACGAAGCACGCACCACGCCGCTGGCTGCTTACATGCAAGTGGCTTCCTGCGTGCCGTCCACCGGGCCGGAGCTGGAAACGACAGGTGCCTCCTTCGGCCCGGCGGAAGTCGCAGAGGCGTTAAGCTGGGGCCCGGATATGATCGGGCTCGGCGAAGTCATGAATTTCCCTGGCGTCGTCTATGGAGACGATGTAATGATCGGGGAAATTCAGGCCACGCTGCGCGCGGGCAAGGTAGCGGACGGCCATTTTACATGGGCCTCCGATGATTGGCGGCTGCCGGTCTATGCAGCCGCGGGAATTACGGGCGATCACGAATGTGTTACGCCCGAGGATGTGGCCGAGCGTATCCGGCTCGGCATGTATGCCAAAATGCGGCAGGGCTCCGCATGGCATGATGTGGCCGAGACGATTCGCGCCAGCACGGAAATGGGCCTCGATACGCGCCGCATGATGCTGGTGACGGATGATCGCAGCGCGGAATCCCTGCTCCATGAGGGGCAGATGGATTTTGTCGTGCGTCATGCCATTGCGCAGGGTGTCAAGCCCGTGACCGCATTTCAAATGGCGACGCTGAATACGGCAGAACGCTTCGGCGTAGCCCGGGACATCGGCTCGATCATTCCGGGTGCGATTGCCGATATTATTTTGCTGGATGGCCGACTGGCCGAGGTGAACGTGACGGCCACCATTGCAGCAGGCCAACTGGTAGCCGAGTACGGCCAAATGGTCGCTGACTGGGAGAGCTTCGTGTATCCTGCAGAAGTGATGGACACGGTCAATCTGGGGCACGAGCTGAATACTGCGGATTTCCGCATTGCGGCTCCAGTACAGGAGGGGAATGTACCTGTACGGGTGATTCGTGTCACGGAAAATCACGTGGACACGAAGGAAGTACGGATGACGGTTCCCGTCCATGGAGGGGAAGTCACGGCAGATCCCGCGCAGGATTTGTGCAAAATAGCCGTTTTCGAGCGGCATCACGCCAGTGGCAGCCACGCGGTGGCGCTCGTGACAGGCGTCGGTTTCACCGAGCCGGCCGCAATTGCCATGACCGTGGCGCATGACAGTCACAATCTGCTCGTCATTGGTAACGATGACGAGCTTATGACCCAGGCGGCCAAGCAGGCCGTCGCCATGCGTGGCGGCGTGGTGGTCGTGTCCGCCTCGAGCGAGACGCGCTTCCCGCTGCCTATCGCGGGGCTGATGTCCCCGGCCCCGTTTGCAGAGGTGGCTGCGCAGTCCGAGAGCATCAGCCGGGCACTTCAGCAATCCGGCTGCATGCTGAACAACGCGCTGATGACACTGTCGTTGCTCGCGCTGGTCGTTATCCCTGAAATCCGCTTGTCGGATCAGGGACTTGTCGTAATTGGAGCGGATGGGATTCGCAAGGTGTCTCTTTTCGTGGAAGAGGATGCAGCGGAAGCCTGATAGAACACGTAGCCGGGGGCTGTCCCAAAGGTCTGTCAAGACCCTGGGGATAGCCCCTGTTTTCTGTATAAAAGGTTATCTTTGATTCCTTAATTCATGTGCGGGGAGCGGTGAGCAATGCATAAGTATTATCGCTCATTAGAAAAAATGGCTTATCAAGCCTCGATTACCGGGGAAGACTGGGACCGGTTTGTAGAGCGAACGCGTGAGAAGCATGTGCAGCAGGGAACGTATCTCATTGAAACGGGTGAGCCTGTGAAGCATGCTT
Organism: Paenibacillus peoriae KCTC 3763; assembly: GCF_000236805.1. GTDB lineage: Bacteria > Bacillota > Bacilli > Paenibacillales > Paenibacillaceae > Paenibacillus > Paenibacillus peoriae. Next base: position 31,356 of record NZ_AGFX01000010.1, read on the forward strand.
ATTTTTGCTCAGAAGGGCTATTCCGTTTGTTCTATACCTTGACCGATGGCAGAGAGTATAATGTTGGTTTTTCACCAGAGGACGATTACGTGACCTCTTACGGGGCTATGGTCAAGGAGGAAGCCTCGACCTTTACGATCGAAGCTATGGAAGATTCGGTTGTGATTGAGATTCCGTATAACATGTTAAAGGGGCTCATGGATACAAGCCATATGTGGGAAAGATTCGTGCGTAAAAGTGTAGAGAGGCTTTATATTCGAAAAGAGGAACGGGAACGCGAATTATTGTATCTTTCTGCTAAGGAGCGTTATCATGCTTTTCTTCTCAAATACCCCGGATTGGACAAGCGAATTGCACAGTATCATATCGCTTCGTACATAGGTATATCCCCTGTATCACTTAGCCGTTTGCTCCGTAGCGATCCGCATTAACCTATGTTAATGCGGATTTGCATACAGCAGCGTACAATAATGATAAATTCAGTTCAAGCTACACCAAAAAGGAGACAGACATATGCGGTATATGATGATTGTATTATTGGAATTTTACCCTTCCTGGTTGGCTTTGCCTCGGGAAGAACGTCGGAGGTATGCGGGGGCTCTGCAAGCTACCATTCAGAAATATAGCGAGCATGTACAGGTTCGTTTTTTTGATGCAGAAGCACTGCCAGGAAAGGACTATACCGATTTTGTCGTATGCGAAACGGAAGACATGAAGCAATATCACTATATGTGGGAAGAAATTCGTGACTCTCAGCCGTATACTAAGGGGTATATAAAGATTAAAGATGTGGTTATGGGCATGGAAAATGCTTTCCAGTCCTATGAGTCAGAAGTATTGCAGATAGATAAATGAACACAAAAACGAAGTAGGCAGAATGGTGCTGTACAAGCGAAGCACCATCTGCCTGCGGAGTGGCACGATAGGTAACTTTTAAATTCACCTTTTACCTTTTTACGCTGGCTTCATTCATGTCCGTTACATAGGGGGCTACTGTAAATGCCTGATCCGTTTCGTGCTGCTTACGGTATTGTGAAGGGGTCAGACCGTTCCATTTTTTAAAGGTCGCGATAAAATAGCTCAAATTATCAAAGCCCACATCCAGTGCAATATCGACCACCTTGCGGTCGCTTTGCTCCAGCAGTCTGCAAGCCTTTTGAACCCGATGATAATTGATGTATTCAACCGGACTTTTCTGCACCATCTGCTTGAAAAAACGGCAAAAATGCCCCTCGCTCATCCCGACTTCATCAGCGATCTCGCGCAAACGAATGGCTTCATGGGCATGAGTGTTGATGTACGCCAGTGCTTTTTTGATCCATTCCACCTTATTGCGTTGACCTGCCATGATGACGTCCTCTCCGTTAGCGGGTCTCATATGTGGATACAGGCTGGCGATTATGCTGTAGAGCTGTGCTTTGGTTGTCAGCTCACGGGCAGGTATATTTTGCTCATGGCTGGTGATAATGCGCTGCAACGCAGTCAGCACCTCCTGTTCCCAGGGCTTTATCCCGCGAATGTGGGGGGGAGGGACGAGCTTTTTGCTGATCAATGGGTCAATGAACTGTGTCTGCACTGTGTCCTGTGTACGGCTGTGCAGCAAGTCAGGGTGAAACACCACAGCAGAGAATACGCAGCGCGGGCTGTTTTTCAAATATCCGGCGTGAAGCTCACCGCTATTGACAAAAAGGGCTTCACCTTCATGAACCTCCGTAAATACCATATCTGTTTGAAATACGGCGCTGCCCTGCTCCACGAGAATAAACTCCATCTCCTCATGCCAATGGGACTCCAGCACACTGTTTCCGTTTAACTGTTCTACGCTCGGATATACACTGACCGGATACATCGGATTGCCGTGAATACGGTTTTCCCGCAGCATTTCCCTCTTCAATTCAATCCCTCCTATGCTGTTCATGGATTTATAATGAAAATATCAAAATATTGATACAAAACGTCAAAATAAAAGAAGTAAACCCTTACATAAATCAATATTATTATAGTAAGGATTTCGAAAAAATCCAACAAGCGATTGGGAGTCAACAATTTTAAAGTTGAGGACGGAGGAACAAACAGATGAAATTTACAGATGGCTATTGGTTGGTTCGCAAGGGCTATGAAATACAAAATCCTGCTGAAATCCGTGATATTGTGACGGACGATGCTTCCATGACGGTATATGCGGCGACCCACCGGATTGAGCGTAAAGGAGATACACTTAATGGAGCGCTGCTCAAAGCGACCTACAGCTCGCCTATGCCGAATGTCATTCGGGTGCGTCTGTACCATCATAAAGGGCGGGTGCAAAATGGACCGGATTTTGAGATTCATACCTTGCCTACAGAAGTGGACATTGCGGTCGATGAGAACGCAGCAGTGCTGAAAAGCGGCGACTTGAGCGTGCGGGTGGAACGTGGAAAGGGCTGGGACGTAGGCTTTTATGTGGGGGATCGCAAAATCACAGGCAGTGGACATCGAGGACCTGGCTATATAACAGACCCGCAAGATGAGCCTTTTTTCCGGGAACAGCTGGAACTGGGAATCGGGGAGTATATCTATGGCCTTGGGGAGCGCTTTACTCCGTTCGTGAAAAATGGGCAAGTGGTCGATATCTGGAATGAAGACGGCGGCACCAGCAGTGAGCAAACGTACAAAAATATTCCATTTTATTTGTCCAACAAAGGATATGGCGTGTTTGTAAACCATCCGGAAAAGGTATCGTATGAGATTGCATCGGAAAATGTCTCAAAGGTACAGTTTAGCGTCTCCGGCGAATCATTGGAGTATTTTATTATCGGCGGAGCCAATCCTAAAGAGGTGCTGGACAATTACACCAAGCTGACAGGCAAACCCGCGTTGCCGCCAGCCTGGACCTTTGGTTTGTGGTTGACCACCTCGTTTACGACCGATTATGATGAGGCGACGGTGAACCATTTTGTGGACGGAATGGCTGAGCGCGATTTGCCACTTTCGGTTTTCCATTTTGACTGCTTCTGGATGAAGGAATACCAATGGTGCGATTTCCAGTGGGATCGCGATATGTTCTCGGACCCGGAAGGCATGCTGAAAAGATTAAAAGCAAAAGGCCTCAAAATATGTGCATGGATCAACCCGTATATTGCGGAAAAATCCATTTTGTTCGATGAAGGCATGGAGAAGGGCTATCTAGTCAAAACTGCCGATGGCAGCGTCTGGCAATGGGATATGTGGCAGGCGGGAATGGGGCTGGTTGACTTCACGAATCCGGCGGCCGTGGCCTGGTATCAGGATAAGCTGAAGGTGCTGGTGGATCAGGGCGTGGATTGCTTCAAAACCGACTTTGGCGAGCGTATTCCTACGGATGTCGTCTATTATGACGGCTCGGATCCGGTGAAAATGCATAACTATTACACCTATTTGTACAACAAGGCTGTATTTGATGTACTGGAGGAGAAGCTGGGTAAAAATGAAGCGGCGTTATTTGCGCGTTCTGCAACAGCCGGGGGACAGCAGTTTCCGGTCCACTGGGGTGGCGACTGCTCGTCGACGTATGAGTCGATGGCGGAATCACTGCGGGGCGGCTTATCGCTCGGCTTGAGCGGCTTCGGCTTCTGGAGCCATGATATTAGTGGGTTTGAATCAACGGCTGCGCCGGACGTGTACAAACGGTGGGTACAGTTTGGACTTTTATCGTCCCACAGCCGTCTGCACGGAAATGAATCGTATCGCGTGCCTTGGCTGTTCGATGAAGAATCGGTCGACGTGGTGCGCAGCTTTACGAAGCTTAAATGCTCACTGATGCCATACCTGTACTCGTCGGCTGTGGAATCTTCGGTGAGGGGGTTGCCGATGATGCGCGCCATGGTGCTGGAATTCCCGCAGGACCCGACCTGTGCAACGCTGGATCTGCAGTACATGCTGGGAGATTCTATCCTGGTGGCTCCAATTTTTAATAAAGAAGGAGACGTACAGTATTACGTACCAGAGGGTCAGTGGACCAACTTATTGACGAATAAAAGCGTAACGGGTGGACGCTGGGTCAACGAGCATCACGATTTTACAACCCTGCCTGTACTTGTGAAGCCGAATACGCTGCTTGCGATCGGTCATGAGGACAGCCGCCCGGATTATGATTATACGGACCAAGTGGCACTCCATTTGTTTGAACTCGGTGAAGGCCAGCAGGCTCGGACCGTTATCGTGAATACGTCAGGTCAAGAAGAGCTGACGGTCACTGCCAGCCGCAAGGATTCGACCATTACAGTGAAGGCAGAGGGGGCTGTTAAGCCTTGGTCGCTAGTTCTGCGCGGTGTCCACGAGGCTGTTCAAGTGCAAGGAGGCACCAGCCAGTCAGGGGAACAGGGTGTAATCATTACACCCGCCTCCAGCGGACAGCAGGAGCTTGTGATTCACTTGGGCTAGGTAAAGGCGCTCGTGCGCGGGTAGAAATTGCATAGTATAATTTGTATAGTATGGCGAGTGGATCGCAGAAAAGGGTTTGCCTGATTAAACTGGCAGACCCTTTTTTGCACTTGGGTTGTCCTATTAGGGGGATATTCAACTTTGATTGTGATTTGCCGTCTATGCTTGCTGGAGCAGCAGAGGTACAATATACTGCCGGAAAATATCCACAGGGGTTCGTTTCTTTTTGAATTTATCAGCGGTAACGACAACTACCATGTCATATGACGGGACGACAACAATATATTGTCCACCAAAGCCGAGTGCGTAATAATACGCTGTTTCAGTGTTTTTTGCGGTTTTGTCTAACCCTGTATCGTCCAAAAAGGAAGAGGTCCACCAGTGCCAGCCGTAAAATGCCTTTTGTGGTTTGGCGGCCGGAAGGAACGGACGAGTGGAGTAACGGACCGTCTCCGTTTGAATGAGTTGGCGTCCGTCCCAGCTTCCTTCGTTCAGATAAAGCCGTCCGAATTTGAGCATGTCCATCGGCTTGAGACGTAGCCCGAAGCCTCCGGTATGAGTGCCTTGAGGGTCGGTTTCCCAATAATAGCTTTCGATACCGAGTGGTTGGAATAATTGCTGCTCGGCGAATTCAGCCACCGTTTGTCCGGAAGCATGACGCAGTATGGTGGCCAAAAGCTGGGAACAGCCAGAGCTGTACTCCATTCGTGTACCCGGCACATCTGATAATGGCTGCGAAAGTACAAATTGTACCCAATCAGACGTTTTGCTCATGGTCGGAAAAGAATTTTGTCCGCCAAATTCCGTCCAGTTAAAGCCTGCCGACATCGTTAGCAGATGCTCAATCGTAATATCACGTTTTTGAGGGTCGCTGTCTTCAGCCAGTCTCGGGAAAAATTCGAGAATCGGCGTATCCGATTGCGGTACAAGCTGTTGGTCGATGGCTATACAGACTAATGCCGACAACACGCTTTTAGTACAGGAATTTATTTTATAGAGTTCGTTTGCGATTTCAGGCTCACGATAGTATTCCAATATCATCTTCCCCTGTTGCTCAATCAGGCAACTACGGGTTTCCAACTCGTGAAGCTCATGAATAAGCGAAGTAAGCTCCAAACTTTTCATGCAGGTCCTCCTTGAATTGAGGCTTATGGGCATACAAATACATAGTATATCATTTTAATCATTTAAATCCGACAAATAAAAGCCTGAAAACTTCAAAAAAACACGGAATTAAACGATATATAATAAGTTGACATTTTATTCAGACATAACTGGGGGACCGATTTATGAATTTAACAATCAAGGCCAAGATGATTCTTAGCGCGCTGCTTATTCCAGGTGTGATTGCGGCCATGCTGCTGACAAATTACATTTTAAGCGTACATAGCGAGAACGAGTACAAGGATATTTTGAACCGTGAGGAGACGATTTCATATAACTCAAAGTCGCTTCAATTTTTGTTAAACGGGATATCCAATGATGAACGGGGATATTTGTTGACTCGGGACGAGCAGTACGGGCGAGAGATCGACAACAAACAGAATGAAATTGTAAAACTGCTGCAGCAGACGGAAGCTTTGCTGGATACAGGCAGTGAGGATATGAAGAAAAAGATGGCTGATCTCAAAACAGGGATCAATGGCTATACGAACCAGGTTCATAACTTATTGACTGCAGCGGGGTATCGGAGTACAAGAGACACGTTCCCGCCGTTTTCCGACTTGCTGGGTGATTTTGAAAATGAACGGGTTCTGCGCAAGCAGCTTGATGTTAAGATGTTAGCCTTCGTCAAGGCTCAAGATGACATGGTGACCGTGAAAGTGCAACAGGCACACCAAACGATGACGAACACAACCTTGATTACGAGCATTGTAGGACTTCTTATTATTGTTTACAGTATTGCTCAATCTATCATTTTGATTCGTTCTATTCGTCCGTTACACCATATGAATGAGCAGTTGTTGGAAATGTCAAAAGGCGGAGGAGATTTGCGCGGCCGACTTGATATTATGTCGAAAGACGAGATTGGCATGATTGCCGGCTCTTACAATCAGCTGATTGAGGGATTTCGCAATATCATAGTGGATGCCCAGGATACGGCGCGTACATTAACCGTCACCGCTGAGCGGGTTAGCGTAAATACCGGAGAAATGAACCAGGCCAATCGTCATACTTCCAGGATCATGGAAGAGCTTGCTTCTGGGATGGAGCATCAGGTCGATGATATTGCACGAACCACAGATACCGTGAAGGAGCTTGCCCAGGAACTGGAGCATATTGCCGTGACAAGCCAGCAGGTGTATGAGTTGTCTGATACGGTTACTAAAGAAGCGGCGGCGGGGGAACAATCGATAGGTCAGGCCATGCGTCAAATGGTAAAAGTCAGCGAAAGTGTAGACAGCTCTGCACACGCTGTACGTTTGCTCAGTGAACAGGCCGAGCAGATTGGAATGATCGGCTCCGTCATTACCGGAATTGCCCAACAGACAGGAATGCTCGCGCTTAACGCGTCCATTGAAGCAGCAAGAGCGGGAGAGCAGGGCAAAGGCTTTGCTGTGGTAGCCTCAGAGGTAAGAAGATTGGCCGAGCAGGTAACGGTCTCGGCAGCGGAAATCACACATTTTGTGCAAAATATTCAGGATCATGTCGGGAATGTATCATCAAGTATGGAGGCCGGGACGGTTGAAGTGCAGTCCGGTGTACAGGTCATGCAATCCGCCGAAACAGCATTTCGTCAGATTGGAAGCTCCATTCACCAGGTCAACGAGCAGATTCACGGTGTAAATCGGTCTGTGGAACAGATGTCGGGCAGCTCAGAACGGATGGTGGAAGCCGTAGAACGTATTCGCGAGGTCGCGGAGCGGTCGGCAGGGGGGACGCAGAGCGTCAGCGCAGCGGCTGAGGAGCAGCAGGCTTCCATGGAGGAAATTGCATCATCCATTCACACGCTGGCGGATATGTCGCAGCTCTTGAATGCAAGGGTCGGAGGATTTAAGGTATAGCTGCATAAATCTACACTTATATAAACACAATAATACCTGTTCCAAGAATCTGTACAGCTGTGTTATTACTTGTACAAAGGTGGTAACGGGATGCAACAAAATAAAGGAATCCTGCTTGCATTAGGTTCCATCCCGCTGATGATGACGCTGGGTAATTCGATGCTGATTCCTGTATTACCGGAAATTGGACGTAAGCTGCATGTAAATTCTTTACGCATAAGCATGCTGATTACGGTATATGCGGTGGTGGCTATTTTGCTGATTCCGATTGCAGGCTATCTCTCCGACCGATATGGACGCAAAGCGGTGATCGTTCCCAGCTTGGTGCTGACGGTCATAGGAGGGGGGATTTCTGCAGCGGGAGCATGGTTGCTTCAAGATATGGCAGCGTATTGGACCATTATAGGAGGTCGCCTGCTTCAGGGAGCGGGAGCGGCAGGAGCTTTTCCAATCGTCATTCCGCTTGTGGGTGATCTGTACGAGGATGAGAATGAGGCCAGCAAGAACCTGGGTGTGGTCGAGACCTATAATACATTCGGAAAAGTGTTAAGTCCGATACTCGGTGCCGCATTGGGAGCAGTTCTGTGGTTTTTACCACTGGCAGTGATTCCGGTCTTCTGTCTGATTTCGCTTATTTTAGTGCTTTGGCTGATCCATGTGCCTAAGCGCAAGAATCAACCGATTACGTTGCGGGAGTTTGCTGGAAAAGTAAAGCAGGTGCTTGCCGAAAAAGGACGCTGGCTATATGCTATTTTTGCTATGGGCGGTATTTGTATGTTCGTCATTTTTGGCGTTTTATTCTACCTATCCGACATACTGGAAAGTCGTTACAACCTTCATGGAGTCTGGAAGGGCTTTGTGCTGGCTATACCGCTGATTTCCCTTTGTCTGTGCTCTTATTTGGGAGGCAAGATCATTGGTAAGCATAAGAAGCGCATGAAATGGATTGGCTTGAGCGGTCTGGCAATGTTGACGATTAGCTTTGGTATTATCGGATTTTTTGAAAATATCTACGTGGTGATCGGATTGTTTACTCTAGGGGGCGGGGGAATTGGGCTGGCACTGCCTTGTTTGGATGCCTTAATTACAAAGGGGATTGAAAAAGAGGAGCGCGGAACGATTACTGCCTTGTACAGCAGTATGCGCTTTGTTGGGGTGTCGTTAGGTCCACCGATTGTATCCTTACTGCAGGGTCGCAGTGGACATGGTCTGCTCTTTGGCGTAATGGCCGGAGTGGGAGGGGTGGCTGCTCTGTTAATGCTGTTCGCAGTCAAACCGAAGCAGGATGAAACAGCAGATGACGTATCCGTTAATCATATGAAAACGACCGATGGGTCGACAGGAGTGACGCGAGATAAGCCGCTTTCTTCCAAGCTAAGACGCAAAACTCCTGCTAAATAAAAGCACATATATTTCTAAATGAAAAAGCATCCGGAACCATAAAGCATGGTTGCGGATGCTTTTTCATTTATCCCTCAAGAGGCACATGCGTTTTAGACTTGCGTCTTGCGATGATTTGCATGACATAGATCAGCAGGAACAGCACAATAAACAGCGAGGAAAGACGGTACATCCACGCATAGTCGCTTGCTTTGGCGATAATTCCAAGAATAAGTGCTCCGGCTGCGATCCCAAAATCGAGGGAATTGAGAAACATACCGTTTGCCATGCCCCTCTGCTTGGGAGATACGACTTGAATCATCCAGGTTTGCAGGGTCGGTTGCATAACACCGAAACCAATACCGTAGCAAAGAGCAGACAAATACATGAAGGCGTCACTGTGTGCGTAGGAAAGCAGGACCAGACCGCCAATCAGAAACAGTGAACCGGGGATGAGCAGTGCTTTCGCCCCTTTTTTATCATAAATACGGCCCGAGAAGGGTCGCACGATCAGCACGGATAGCGCATTAAACAGGAAAAAGTAAGCCGGGTGCGAGAGATTGGCTTCATCCCCGTAAAGCGCCATAAAGCCGATTAATCCGCCATACGTGATCGACATCAGCATATTCAGCGAGGCAGGAATCCATAATTTGCGATTCAATGTCGGTTTTCGCCCCTCTTCCAAAGGAACCATGGGCGGTTCGATATGCCCTTTGGGCAAAGTACGAACCAGCCAGTAAGCCAGTGGAAAAATAACAATAATCACGGCTGATGTTGTATATACAAGCATGTTAAAACTGCCGTATTGCAGCATGGATATGCCTATGGTCGGTCCAATGGACATCGCTAAACTGGTGGACAAACTAAAAAATCCCATTCCTTCACCAAGTCGTTTGGACGGGATCACGTCAGAGGCCATCGTTGGAAAGGCGGTACTGCTCATGCCAAAGCCGATACCAAACAGCATACGCATGAGCAGGAGCACTGCAATCGTTGGTGAAACACTGTATCCCAGCGTTCCCAAGAGAGCAAACAGCAGTCCAACGAAAATGAGGGTACTGCGGTGTCCTTTTTCCAGCATGCGGGCAGAAAAAAGCCTTGCTACAATTGCGCTCAATGCGAACAATGTCGTAACGAGACTGACCTGAATGGAGGTGGCGTCGAATGCATTTTTCACATAGGAAGGAATGGAAGATACGATCATCTGTAATTCCAGAAACAAAAATAGATTGGAAATCGTAAGAACGATGAATTCCTTGGTCCAAAGAGGTTGCTTGCCTTGTTGCATATTAGTCGTTCTCTCCTTGTTTCTCTGATTCGCTTATGTTGGCGTGAATTTGTAAAAGCGTTTGGCGGAATTGCTGCAGCTCGTCAGAAGAAATTCCCTTTACAAAATCGAGGTTCACATCACGTTCCAAAGGAAGCGTCTTCTCAACCACCTGGCGTCCCGCCTCAGTCAAATGAAGCAAATAAGCCCGGCGATCCTGGGGACTATTCACACGTCGCACCCAGCCCTTCTTGTCGAGCAAATCAATAATTCGCGTCGTAGTAGGCTGATCTTTTACGGCCTTGGCTGCAATTTCTTTCTGATTCAAGCCCTCGGCCTGATAGATTTGGTACAGAACAATCCATTGCTCTGGGGAAATATCATAAGGTTTAAGGCGATTTGTGAGCTGTTGACTCATTTTGCGATGAGTAATCCCCAGCAGCATGCCAATGGAACAATCGGGAGGCAAGTTATGCATAAGCTACCCCTTTCTGTTTTTTTCCTGAATAAATTATTCCGAAATTAATTAATTGTTAAAACAATTATATGTAAAACAAATTGTTTTGTCAAAAGAATTTGTGTAAGGAGGGGAGTGATGAATGTTGCCATTGCAGCCGCCTTGAGGGAGGGGAAATGAGCAAAAAACAGCCCGCAATATACGGGCTGTTCATGTAACGCAATATAGTTTGCCATCAATGGCGAATTAAGCCTTAGGTACTGTTTCCCAGTCCTTCAGGAAGCGTTCAATACCGCTGTCTGTCAGTGGGTGTTTCCACAGGGAAGGAAGCAAGGAACCTGGAATTGTGGCGATATGCGCGCCAGCCAGAGCAGCATCTTCCACATGTCTGATGTTACGGATCGAAGCTGCGATGATTTCGGATTTCAGATCATGGAAATCCAAAATTTGTCTCAGATCACGAATCAGCTTCATACCGTCAACAGCAATATCGTCCAGACGGCCTACGAATGGGCTGATAAAAGTAGCGCCAGCTTTGGCAGCCATCAGACCTTGAGCTGCGGAGAAAATCAGTGTTACATTCGTTTTGATTCCGTTCTTGGTCAGCTCGTTACAAGCGTACAAGCCGTCTTCGGTCATAGGCAGCTTGATAACGACGTTAGGTGCCCATTTCGCAATGTCATAAGCTTCCTTGAGCATATCTTCAGCCTTCAGGCCAATAACCTCAGCGCTTACGGGACCTTCAACGATACTGCAAATCTCCTGAATGACTTCCTTGAACACGCGGCCTTCCTTGGCGATCAGCGAAGGGTTCGTTGTTACACCATCAACCAGACCCAAACGCTCAATACGTTTGATTTCTTCAATGTTACCAGTATCCAAGAAAAATTTCATTTGATTTCCTCCTCAGGGTTTTATCCTACATAATACATAGCAACACGATGTGCATGAACATATTTAAATGTAGCTTATTGCACACGTTAAACTTATAATTAGTATGTATTACATGTTTAATTGTGACACATTTTAAATTTGAAAACAAGCGGCCTATGATTAAAATTTGATGAATTGTCGGAAAATGCTGAAATTTGCCGATCTATGCTCATCTATAATGTATTCTACCCCATTCTATAAGGAGGTAATCATGATTCAACTGTCCGAAAGACAGCGTGAAATCGTTGATATTGTCCAGCGCCTGGCGCCTGTTACGGGAGATAAAATTGCCGAAGAGCTGGGGCTGACACGACCGACGCTCCGTTCTGACCTTGCTTTGCTCGTGATGCTCGGGCTGGTGGATGCCAAGCCCAAGGTAGGGTACTTGCCAGGGCGTTACCCAAAATATGATAGTCATGTCGGCAGCATGCTGAAAAAGCTGACTGTGGCTGATATACTTAGTGAACCGATCCTGATATCCGGCGATGCTACCGCCTATGATGCCGTGTTGATGCTATTTCAGCAAAATACAGGCACACTCATGGTTACAGGGGAGGAGCAGGAGCTCATTGGCATTGTTACCCGCAAGGATTTGCTGAAGGTCATGCTGGGGCATACTGATCTTCACACTGTTCCCGTGACTATGGCTATGACGCGACGGGCACAAATGATGGCGTTGCTTCCGGGGGATTCCTTGCTGGAGGCCATATCGAGGCTGGTGCGTCACCAGGTCAATTGCCTTCCGGTTCTGGACGAGCAATGTGCCTACCCAACTCAAATTCAGGGACTGGTAGGACGGGTTACAAAAACGGACGTTATGAACGCCATTTTGAGCTTGACGGAGGAAAGGACATAAAACATTAAGGGGGCCTTATATGTACTGGTTGGCCATGCTGACGATGCTGATAGACCATGTCGGACTTGTGTTTTTCCCGGCAGATCCGGCTTGGAGAATTGCCGGCAGGCTTGCTTTTCCCATCTATGCGTACGCCCTGTATATGGGGTATGATCGAACAAGGAATATGAAGAGCTACATACTCCGTCTACTTGGGCTCGCCCTGATTTCCCAATTACCCTATATGCTGGCACTTGATGTGTACAGGCCGAATGTAGTCTGGACGCTGTTGGCTTCATTGCTGGCGCTGGCTGCTGCGTCCCGCTTGAAGCATTGGGCTGCAATTACGTGCCTGTATGTCCTGACAGCTCTGATCATGGAGCTTAGCATGATGGATTACGGAGCCTATGGGCTGCTGCTTGTCCTTATATATCGGTACACACGTTCATATATGATGGTTGCTGCCCATTTTGCTTTGAACGTGGTGTATGATCTGGTGCACCATGCGAATATCCAGCATTTTAGTCTGCTGTCCAGCATTCTGATCGCATGTTTTGCAGCTGGAGAGAGCGGATTTTATAGTCGGGTTCCGCGTTGGTTGTGGCGCAGCTTTTACCCAGTGCATTTGGCTGTTATTGCGGCGATTCGCATTTGGCCCTAATTTTTTATCTCATCAACCCCAAAGAACCTTTAAACCAGAGCATAGGGACGGAACTGACCCCACACATGGTTTAAAGGTTCTTTTTGATCTTAAAATGAGCTGATCACGTTTATGATGCCTGGTTGGGACCTTGGGCAAAAGGCAATGGCCGAAGGGGAGCGCCCTCCTTCATATATTGCACCAAGACTTCCGGAATGTTGTGTATCCCGCCTGCATTGACACGATAGCCATTCGTCTGCCCCGGTGAATTAATACCACGTTTCACCGTGAACGTGACGTCTATGCCCAATGAGCGGCAAATTTCCAGCGTTTCCTTGGTATATCCACCGTAAGGGAAGGCCAGAACATTCCGGTCATTATGCAGATGCTTGAACAGCTTCTTGTCAGCCGTGCCCAGATCGGTGTAAACTCGCTGTTTAAACTCATCCTCGGTTTCCATCCGCCCCAGCTTTTTCGAATATACCGGACCCATCAAAAGCGGCTTCTGCTTGGTACGTGCTGCATTGGAGTATCCATACGCATGCTGGTCATTGGTATGATTATAAAAATCAATCCCTTCGGCATGCATTTGCTGAATTTGATCCCATGTCAGCTTTCGAATACCAATGTGCTTGGGATTGCTAATTGTGGATGTGATGAGAAAATTGGTTGCTGGTACGCGGTATGCTTTTAACACGGGAAAGGTATCCGTATAAAAGGATTCATAGCCGTCGTCGAATGTCATGAGTAACGCATTATCGGGAACCTTGGCTTTATGTAAAATAAAGTCCGTATACTCTTTCATTGTGATCCAGCGAAAGCCGTTCGCTTTCATTTCGTCCAGCTGCTTTGTAAAATTAGTTAGCCTGAGAGCACCGGGATCAGGCGGGGCCTTGGTCACCTCATGATACATCAGGACAATGACTTTGTTCTGATAATATACTCTATCCGGCGTAGGTGTAAGTGAGAATAGATGGCGTACCAGTCGATCCGCATTAGCCGTGCGTGTACGGTGGGTTCCTTTAGCCACAGGCGTGTGATAAATGGTACGTGCCTCATACACCAAAATTCCTAAAACAGCCATCAAGCTCATAATCAGTAGTGCTCTTTTAAATATAGTGTGTTTCATTTGAGTGACATCCCCCGCATGCAAAAAATTCTGAGTATTGAGGTTAATACTAAAGATGGAACTAGCAAAATCTAGTCTATCATACCTAATACACGCGGGGGAAATATCACAACTTTGTTACCTCTGTGTTGCTTTTGCGGATACCGATGATGAAGCCGGGAAATAACCGATCTCGACGGCATGTTGGATCATGTTTCGAATGAAATTCAGGTCGGTTACCGGGCATTGGACGCCAGCCTGCTCCAGCAGAGACGTGGTTACAGTGCATCCGTACCGATAAGCAGAATCCTTGGCTCCGTCGCCTTCGAGTTGTCCCATAGCAAGGTGAAGCGCATCCTCCTGAATACCGGAAGATGGATTCAGCAGCCAAGCACTGTAATCGTCAAAAGGCAGGGTTTCCACAGCATAGCCCAGCTTGTTTACCATAGCAATCAGTTCATCATACGGCAGTGGGTTCGGATTGCAGATATGGAAAATGCGGTTCGCGCTTTTTTGATGAACGGACAGCTCTACGATCGCGCGGCTGGCATAATCAATCGGCGTGAAGTCTGTATGCCAATCGGCCTGCGGCGCCTTGCCCAGCAGCAACATTGCTTTCATCATACGATAGTAAGCATTGCTGTCGATATTACGCTGGAAGCGTCCGTTCGCCGAGTGGGCTGTCAAATTACCTGCTCGATAGATGGAGACAGGCGTACCTGTTTGAGCCGCCTGGAACAACAGCTTTTCTGCCGCCAGTTTACTGTTCGTGTACAGGTTGTCCACGCTCAGCTCATCCGGGAAGGAGGACATATCCAGCACGGATTCCCATTTCCCCTCGTTGGCCAGATCCTCCGGTATGCCTATCGTTGAGACATGATGGAAGGATGCTCCCGGCTTCGCTTGGGCGATTTTCAGCAGTTCCAGCGTCCCGGTCACATTCGTACGATCAAAGGCTGCTGAATCACCAAAATGGCGGACGTCAGCGGCACTGTGAATGATGCCGTCGATTTCATGCTCCAGCATATGACGGTCTGCGGAAGAGAGGCCAAGATCTGGCTGCTCCAAATCTCCGTACACAGCTTTGACTCGTTCCTCGATCAAGCCGGAGATATCTGTTCCGAAATATCCTGCCATGACAGACTGAATACGCTCGATACCGGACGGGCCATTCTGAGAAGGGCGCACGATCGCGTACACTTGGGCTTCTGTCCGTTGAAGCAGATCATACAGAATGTGTGAGCCAAGATAGCCGGTAGCTCCGGTCAACAGAATCACGCGCATGTCGCGCACTTCAGCAAGATCCGAATGGCCGGACAGTTCAATCGGATGCTCATTCAGGTCTGTTTTTTCTTGAGGAACCGTCACTGCTTTACGTAGTGGCGCTTGTTCTGTACCTAATTGCTCCACGTATTCTGCAAGCTCGCGAATCGTTTTGTAGCGGAAAAAGTCCCCGATACGCAGTGCGCCATAACGCGGCTTCAAAATAGCCAGTACATGAATGACACGAAGCGAATCGCCCCCGATCAGGAAGAAATCATCGGTTGCGCCAATATTGTTTTTGCCAAGCACTTGTGCCCATGCTTCCGCAATGAGCATTTCGGTCCCTTCCCGGACAGGCTCTCCGCCAAATGAAAGGTCAGATACTTCGGGAAGCGGGCGCAGGGCCAGCTTTTTCCGATCAATCTTGCCAGTCGGTGAAATCGGCATGGCTTCCAGATGTACGACATGGCTCGGTACAAAATAGGAGGGCAGCTTGCTCCCGATATAAGATTGAATCACGTCCTGCGGGATGGATTGCCCGTCTGAAGTGGTGAAATAGCCCACCAGCATATTTTGATCCGTATGATCCTTGACGGCTACGACTGCCACGTCCTGAACGTCCGGATGTTTGGAGAAGTGGTCCTCAATCTCACCAATTTCGATCCGATTTCCCCGAATTTTGAGCTGCGAATCCTTCCGACTTACGTATTCAATCGTGCCGTCCGGCAGCAGTTTGGCGATATCGCCCGAGCGGTACATTTTTTCACCCGGAACAAAAGGGTTGTCCACGAACGATTGGGCAGTACGATCCGGCTGATGGAGGTAGCCATGGGCCAACGCAGGAGTAGCAATGCACACTTCACCTGGAATATTGACAGGGCACAGCTTGTTATCCTCATTGACGATGTAGACTTTGTAATTGTAAATCGGTTTGCCGATTGGAATGTTAACGACATGCTCTGGCACAGCACCACGAACACGGTGGGTCGTCGTCGCCACGGTGCACTCGGTCGGTCCATATACGTTGACAATGTCTGTATCTGTCCCGAACTTGCTCTGGAACGCTCGAACCTGTGAGCCGTACAGCGCCTCGCCTGCCACGGTAACAATCCGTACTTTGGCAAGTTTGCGATAGCCTTCGTCTGATAAGTACGTTGACAGCTGATTAAAGAAGACAGTTGGCAAAATGGTAATAATCGTCGTACCGGTGCGTGCGATGGCTTCTGCAAATTCTTCAACAGATACACGCTCTTCGGAAGACAGCAGGTACAGCTTTGCACCGTAGAACAAGGCTCCAATCGTATCCCAAACGGATGCATCGAAGCTATAGGTCGCGAATTGGGTCAATACATCCTGAGATGTGATATCGCAATCGCGTTGCACAACAGCCCCGAGGTTAACGACCCCGCGGTGAGCAATCAAGGCACCTTTCGGTTTGCCTGTCGAGCCGGATGTATAGATAACATAAGCGAGATCATCCGGACCTACGTTAACGTTCGGATTGCTTGCGGCATAGCCTGCCAGTGGTCCGTTAATGGCTAGAATTTCTTTTACGGTATCAATGGAGCCGCACAGTTCAGTCGCTTGCCGGGTCAGTGCTGAAGTTGTTAGGACAAAGGGAGAACGCGTATCCTCGACGATGTAGCTACTCCGGTCAGCGGGGTGGGCTGGATCGACAGGTACGTACACACCTCCGGCTTTCAGGATGCCGAGCAGAGAAATAACGGTCTCCAGGCTTCGTTCCATGAAGATGGTCACGAATTCGCCTTTGGCAAGGCCCTTGGATAGCAACACACGTGCGACCTGGTTAGCACGTTCGTTCAGCTCGCGGTACGTATACTCTCCAGCGTGGGAAGCAATAGCCGGACGATCAGGATATTGTGAAGCCGCCTCCTCAAACATGCCGTGAATGGTTTGATGCTCAGGATACTTCACGACTGTATTATTTAAAGCCTCATGAGCAGCCCGATCGGCATCAGACAATATATCAATTGAATTCACAAGAGCATGGCTGCTGGTTAGTGTACCACGCAGAAGGGTTTCGAAATATTCTGCATACCGGACAATCGTTGTTTCCAGAAGGAGTGAATCATCATACCGTATCTGTATTTGATAAGAGCCGCTGTTTTCGCTGACAGCCCAGTCCATAATACGGGATTCTGTACCGCCGCCTGCAGGCAGATTTGCCGAGAATGACGTATCGGCTTGAGGTTCTGCCAGATAAGCGTCAGACTTACGAAGCATTTCCTGAAACAAGCCTGTCAGTTCATGGAAAGTCGTTTCCTTTTCGATCGTCAGTGAGGCTGTAAGCAGACCCGATTGAGGCACAAAAGTAGAAAAAGAAACTTCTTCTTCTGCGGACAAACGATATACCCATGCGGTATACGCTGATAATAGCAACGCGTGTCTGACTTCCGCTGCTGTTCGCTGGCTCAGCAGCTCAGAGATGGACGGTTCTAGCTCTACTCGATAAGTAGAGTATGTATGCTTGCGTTGTA
This sequence comes from Paenibacillus peoriae KCTC 3763, assembly GCF_000236805.1. GTDB lineage: Bacteria > Bacillota > Bacilli > Paenibacillales > Paenibacillaceae > Paenibacillus > Paenibacillus peoriae. The sequence goes on from NZ_AGFX01000010.1 coordinate 49,143, forward strand.
TACGTGCAAAATCCAAGGGAACCAGGAACGGGGACGGCGCTGTTTGTAAACTGTTTTGTAGTATTGAAGCCATTACGCTTACCTCCTGAATGTTTGATATCTTCATATATGGATAAAGTCAGAAATGCCTCCTATCCCTTCAAATGCATGAACAGGAGGGAGGCATTTCTGAGCGACTTGTTTATGAAAAAACATTGGAGTCGATAGAATGGTTGTTATGATTTGGTACGGTTGCTGTCCTTAATTTTAAAATAAGAAGTAATTTCTTGGAGCTCTTCAGACATAGACGACAATTTATAGGACGAATCTATGATGGAGTCCAGAGAAGCTTTTTGTTCATCAGCCGTTTGTGCAATATGAATGCTGTTGTTAGCTGTTTTGCTTACGGTGGAAGAGAGGTCGTCTGCCGTTGCTGTCATTTCTTGTGTACCCGCAGAAATTTCCTCCGTTGCACTGGATACTTCTTGAATTTGCAATGCTACATTTTTCGTTGCTTGCAAAATGTCATTGAACAGCTCGCCAGCTTGTCCAGCCACAACGATCCCATTCTGAACTTCAACGTTACCTTTCTCCATAGAAATTACGGCTTGGCCGATTTCACTTTGGATTTCTTCTATTAGGGTTGTGATTTGTTTGGTTGCTTCCGCTGATTGCTCTGCCAACTTGCGAACCTCACTGGCAACAACGGCAAAGCCTTTGCCTTCTTCACCGACACGCGCTGCTTCAATAGAAGCATTCAAGGCAAGCAGATTCGTCTGGCTGGAAATACCTGAAATCGTACCGATAATGTTGCCAATTTCTTGCGAACGGTTATCAAGCAGCTTGATGATGCGGGATGTATTGGTAACAGAGTCTGTAATTAAATGCATTTGTGAAGAAACCTTGCCGACAATTTCGTTACCTTCGTTAGAACGCTTCTCGACCGAATTTGCTTCTTCTGCAACAGTAGCAGAGCTGGCTGCGATATTTTGGATGACCGAAGCCATTTCAGACATGGCTCGTGCACTATCCCCCGTTGCTTTTTCTTGTGCACGGATGTTATTCGTAATTTCATTGATATTCTGATTAATAATGTTTGAATTAACACCGTTTTGTTCGCAGATTGCGAGTAGTTCCTTCGCCGATTCATTGACTTCATCCGTTGTCTGCTTCACTTTGGTCATGATGCTGTTAATATGGCTTACCATGTCATTAAAGTTCTGATTCACGAGTCCCAAATCATCCTGGCCTGCATGAATTTGAACATCCAGGTTTCCTTTGCTTACTTCACTGATACCGTACATGAGTTGCTTAATCGGCGTCAGCGTACGTCTTACAACCCAATATTGAAGCGCCAGACAGATCAGCAGGAAAATGACCAAAATGGTAGCACCGCTAATGAGAAGCTTGGTCAGGCCAGCAGGTACAGCACTGGCATCTGCATCGACAGCAAAATATGCAAAGATTTTGCCACTTGGATCTTTAATCGGAGTCATTAAAGTGGTCCATGTACCAAAAGAGTCATCGTAGAAGCTGGTGAAGGTTGGTTTGCCACTGTCCAGCATATCGGCTACGCCTACCACTACAACGTTGGGTTGTTGGTACATTGCGCCAACACCCATTTTATCTTTTTCAAATGATTCTCTCAGATCGGTCGGCATCGCAACAATGGATGTCTGATCGCCGCCTTCCAGTTCCGTTCCGAAAATATAGGCATGAGCGATATTCGGATTCGTTGCCATAATATTATCCAGGTAGGCACGGAGTTTGGCTTGAACGGGTCCGTCATAATTTTTTTCTTGAACGGCTTGTGATACTTCATCCGCCTTAATGCCTTGGGACCACTTCATTGTGATTTTCTCTACTTGCCCGTGCAGTTGGTCAATCAAAATCGTACGCTGGATCAGATAGCTGGACACGATGAGGACTAGCCCGATCAATACAATGTTGAAGAATGATAATAATAAGTTCTTGGTGAAAAAAGATAAGCTACTCCACTTTTTCAAAATGTTCACTCCCTAGTTGTATTTTTGTATATGGTGTTGAACCGCTTATCTAATGAGATAATCAAGTTCCCCTTACAAACGGAATAATAGAGTTAATAGACCCTTGAATTATATGTATTAGGTATTTAGTCCTTCTACGAACAAGTATGTATCCCTATATATATGTCGTACAAAAAGCCCATGAAATGAATACCTCACAATATAAAAAAATAAATTTTAATAGGTAAACGCTGTGTGTGTTTCAGTATTTTCCAATTTATACTTCAACTTGAAATTTGAAATCATTTCAGTACATAAGCCGACTATTCAACACAAACCATCATACTTTATAATAGAGTTAATTGCACTGTCAATTTGGGACATTTTTCATAGTAGGCGTCCTAAATGCTCGATTTGTCGCGTTTTTTTGAGTTGTTTGTGATATGAGCCAAAATATCTATGTATAGAGAAGAGGGAGGAGAAGAATGTCCAATCTTACAATTGTAAAGGTTAAGAGTGGCCATGTGGATCTGCATGAATTAATTCAAAAGCTGGATGAAGATTTGCTGAAAAGGTATCCTGCCGACGAAATTTATTTGGTTGATTTTTCCAATCCAAAAGTGAAGGAAATGATTTTCGCTGTTGTGTATATGGATGCAAAACCTGTTGCATGTGGAGGACTTAGACCTATAGACGCAGAAGAGATGGAGCTTAAAAGATTTTATGTCGATCCCTCTTATCGCAGGCAAGGAATTGCTGTCAGTCTGTTATCCTTTTTGGAGGATGAGGCTCGAAAGCGGGGAACCTTAAGAGTTAAGCTGGAGACCGGCGCGGCTCAACCTGAAGCGATTGCTCTTTATACGAAGCAGGGTTACGAGTCGATTGAACGATTCGGCGAGTATGAACACGATATCAACAGTCTTTGCTATGGTAAAAAGCTGCATCTGTCTTTATAAAACGGTTTCATATACAATGAATAATGAATCAATACTAGCTTATATAGCGGGAGAGATGATAATGAATTTGAAGCAAAAAGCGGCTGAAAAAGCAGTAGAGGCAATTCAGGATGGCATGAAAGTAGGACTTGGTACAGGCTCGACGGCTTATTGGGCAATTCAAAAAATCGGTGAGCGTGTAGCGCAAGGATTACATATACAGGCTGTAGCTACATCCCAAGCCTCGGAAGATTTGGCCAGAGAACTGGGAATTCCCATCATTCCGTTTGATCAGATTGGAAGGCTCGACGTTACCATTGATGGGGCAGACGAAGTGAATGAGCAACTGGTGCTGGTGAAGGGCGGGGGCGGAGCTCTATTGAGGGAAAAAATTGTGGAGAGCAACAGCGACCGATTAATCATTATTGTGGATGAGTCCAAGGATGTAAAGGTGCTAGGCGCATTTCCTCTACCTGTTGAAGTCGTACCTTTTGCCAGTGAATGGACGTTGGAGGCCTTGCGGCAGACAGGATGTCAAGCGGATTGGCGTATCCAAGACGGAGAGCGTTACCTGACGGATAACGGTAATTATATTGCCGATTGCCGCTATGGAACGATTGAGAACCCGCAAGAGCTGGAAATCCGCTTGAATCAAATCCCGGGGGTCGTCGAAAACGGATTGTTCATTAATATGGCGGATCAGGTCATTATCGCACGGGCCAATGGACAGATCGACATTCGTAACAAGTAATGGCGGGTACGCGACTGCTTCGTAATGTGGCATTTGTGCTGTTCATTTTATATACAGCGCTTCTGTTATACTGGATGTTTCTCGGGTTTGGGCGTACCCTGCGACCGGGACCTCCATATTCGTACAATATCGTTCCGTTTGATACAATTAGACAATATTGGCGGGCGATGCAGTCATTCCCTTCTCGGGTATGGGGTGTTAATTTACTGGGTAATATTGGCGTATTCATTCCTTTCGGTGTTCTTTTGCCGATCATTTGGGTATCCATGCGCAGGATAGGCAGGCTGTTGTTAACGGTGGTGGCCGCGCTGGTCGTTCTTGAAGTGTCCCAAATGCTGCTTGGTGCAGGTACAATGGATGTGGACGATATCATCCTGAATGTTGTGGGTGTATGTTGTGGCCGCGCTGGTTATGTACTTTTACGAAAAAGGTTAGGGATTGCATCATAAAAAGTCCTGCTCCTCGTGCTGGCGCCACATACTGGTGGCAGGTAGAGAGCAGGCTTTTTTACATAATGAATTGTAATGATCAGTGGGGATAAACGCTTAAACTTGACAAAAGTTTGCAATTAAGATATCTTTGAATAAAGATATGACTAACGGAGGATGTTACTATGTCTGTAAAACCAGATGATCAGGACTTGGCGCTTAATTTGTTTGTTGTGCTGGCTCGTGCTTATAATTCGGTCACGTCCCGCACGAATCGTGATATTCATAGTCATGGATTGAATACAACAGAATTTGGTGTACTTGATCTGTTATATTATCGCGGACCGCAGCCCTTGCAAAAAATCGGAGAAAAGGTGCTCATCTCCAGTGGGAATATAACGTATGTCGTGGATAAACTCCAGAAAAAAAACTTGCTCACCCGGCGTGCATCTCAAGATGATCGACGTGTAATTTATGCAGAATTGACCGACGAAGGACGCCATTTCTTTGAGCAAATATTCCCACAGCATCATCGTGTTATTATGGAGACGGTGGACGGTCTGTCTGTGGAAGAGAAGGAAAAGGCCATTCAGCTGCTAAAAAAGCTTGGACTGACCGCTGAGAGACAGAGCTGAGGACAAAGCTGAGAGAGAAAAGTAACGACTAATAATAAGCTGCACACGTTCAGACAGCAGGTTAAACATGCTATGTTTTTAGATAAAATACCGTATTTACGGTATTTTATTTTTTTGTCGCATTTTGGGGAAGCAGGGTTAATGTAGAGACGCAAATCAGGTATAATGATCTAATAGTCACGCTCGGATGTATTTCCCAGCTCCTATTTAAAGATACAAATCGGGCAGTGTGAGTCTGGGTCTATGGGGTGGTGGCAAGTTTTTTAAGGAGTCGGGACAGAGAAGGGAGCACAAGAGACAGATGAAAGAACAGCTGCGTTCGATTCACCCACTGGCATGGACAATTATTGCTGGGACTATTTTCGGTCGGATGGCGACATCGATGAGTATTCCGTTTTTGTCCATTTATTTGACCACTCGTCTGGGGGTATCTCCCTTTCATACGGGAGTGATCGTATCGGTCAGCTCGCTGGTCGGTATTTTTGCCAGCTTTTACGGTGGATATATTTCGGATCGCATTGGACGGCGTAAAGTGATGCTGGTGTCTATCGCCAGTTGGGCGCTTGTATTCGTTGCTTTTGCGTTGGCTGAAGCAGCTTGGGCCTTTTTTGTCATTAATGCCTTAAATGGACTGTGCAGATCCTTGTTCGAGCCAACCTCGCGAGCACTGTTATCAGATGTAACCCCCAAGGAAAAAAGGTTGCTTATCTACAATATGAGGTATGCGGCCATTAATGTAGGTGTGGTGGCAGGACCGCTGCTTGGTTTGCTGCTGGGCTCTGCATCCACGGGGACGCCGTTTATGGTAGCTGCTGGTGTGTACGCCTTGTATGGGGTGTTGCTGTTGATTCAATTTGCCCGCTATGCCTCCGATCTGCGTGTAGGGACCACGACCGGAGAAGCTCCGCTGCGGATGGGGGAGGCGTTCCGTACAGCCAGCCGCGATCCGGTATTTATGCCGATTTTGCTGGGAACCGTATTTTGCGTGATGGGCTATGCTCATTCCAATTCCACGATGCCCCAATTTTTATCGTTATCCTTCGCGGAAGGAACCCGGTGGTTTACATACATGCTTACGGCCAACGCGATTTGCGTATTGGCTTTCCAGTATCCGCTGGTGCGGCTGGCTAGCCGGTTTTCCCCAGTGAATTCCTTGATTGCAGGAAATCTATGCATTGCGGTCAGTTTGTTGCTGTTCAGTATGCTAAACACAGGCTGGTTGTTTATACTGGATATGGTGCTGTTTACAATAGGTGAAGTGTTGTTGTTCACGATGCTGGATGTGCTGATAGATCAGATTGCAGATGCTCAATATAAAGGGACCTACTTTGGTACGATTGGCTTTAATAATCTGGGCAGTGTGCTGGCTCCTTTGTTTGGCGGCTGGTTGCTGGATAGCTATGGCCATACGGCACCGCTTGCCGTTTTTGTTCCGATTACGCTGTCGGTCGTAATGGGCATTCCATTTTTGCTGGTAGCCCGCCGCCGTCTGGCGCAGCGTACAGCCGGGATTGCGGCCGAGGCTGGAGAGCCAGCGCAGCAACTGTCATCTTAAATAAGGAGCTGAATGCAGGATGAAGCCGGAAGAAGATATGCAGCGAATCATACACATGATGAATGATCCGCAAGTTCTTGAAGACCTGCGCTACGTACGGGCCCTGGGATTGCCTCAAGGCTGTATTGCCGCAGGCTATGTACGCAATCGGGTGTGGGATAAACTGCATGGTTATACGACCGCTACACCTCTCAATGATATAGATGTCATTTATTTTGATCCGAAAAATACGCTGGAGGAACGAGATGAGCATCTGGAGCTGTCCTTGAATCGTAAGCAGGCTGGACGCAACTGGTCTGTCAAAAATCAGGCGCGGATGCATATCCGCAACGGAGAAGCCCCGTATTCCTCGATAGAGGATGCCATGAGCCACTGGCCAGAGACGGCGACGGCAGTAGCCATTAGACTGAATGACGAGGACCAAATGGAGGTCATTTGTCCGTATGGATTAAACGATCTGCTGGATATGCGGGTACGTCAAAGTCCATTGTTCCGTCACACGACGGCTTTTCGCCAGCGTGTATTTGAGAAGCAGTGGCTGGATAACTGGCCTTTGCTTATTGTGGAGAATTAAATACTGTGAACCAGCAGGATAAGGAGAGACAATTAACGATGTTTAAAGATATGAAAAACGATTTGGACCAAGAGGAGATTCTGGAGCTGCTAACCTACGCAGTGCTGGATCGTCCTGAACAGGGGGAGGCAGCTTTACGGTTCTACCAAACCGCGGATGAATGGAAGCTGTTCGGGGTAGAAGATGAAGGACTTATCGTAGGTGTTGTCGGATTTGAAGAGCGGGAGGATGGAACGATCGTGCTCCATCACCTGGCTGTATTGCCTGAAAATCGTCATCGAGGCTATGGCAGAGGCATGCTGCTTACGCTCATTAAGGAACGTAACCCGAAACGGCTCACGGTAGAAACAGATGCGGAAGGGGCGGATTTCTTTCGCAATGTGGGCTTCGCCGTGTACGGATCAGAGGATTTGCCGGGTAGTGGGCAATTCCATTGTATATATGAAATAGAGGAAGAATAAGCGAATCTCCGGGTCGCGCCTCCCTTTTTCCACATAAGATAGATTATGTCGGAGGGAGGTAGGTTTCATTGGCGTACCACTACACAGCAATTGGAGATTCTTTGACGACAGGTGCAGGCACGCTGCTGAGCGGCGGATTTGCATCCATCTATCGACGAATGGCGGAAAGGCATCTCCATACGCCAGTCAGTTACGAGAATTTGGGAATCAACGGACTGACTTCGCAGGAACTGCTATCGTTGATCCGCAACAATCCGCTTTTTCGGTCGGCGCTCAGCCGAGCTGAACTCATAACGGTAACGATCGGTGGAAATGATTTGCGTCCATATATCAGCACACTTGCTGGAGGCCCCGGTTCGTCGGGTTCTTCCATTCCGCAAGCCCTGAACCACACCAAAGAGCATGTACGCCAAATCGTGCATGCCCTGTATCAGATAAAGTCCGGTCAGCGTGAGCCATTTATCATACGAATGGTAGGATTATATAATCCTTTTCCAGGAGTCAGGGAAGCGGGGGTATATGTGCGCCAGTACAACTCGTTCCTCTATAGGTTGGGCGGACCGAATTATCGGGTGGCGAATATTTATCCCGCGTTTGAGGGTAATGAACGGGCGCTGCTGTCGCTGGATCGGATACATCCGAACAGCCGTGGTTATCGCGTGATTGCAGAAGAGCTGAATCGGCTCGGTTATGCGCCATTACGGTGAGCGTGGGAGGAAGCTTTTGATCGTACGATGAGTATATTAAAGAAAGAGGTTCATGATGGCAGTAGATCTGACTATCATGAACCTCTTTTTATGCATTTCGGCGTGCTAAACCTCCAATATAGCCTTCAGCTTGGTACAGTCTTCCTGTAGCTCGGGCAACTGCCCCAAAAATAGAAGCAGGGCTTTCGCGTGGGCTATGTCCACGTTTTGTTCTGATAACTCCCCCTGTAATCTGCTCAGGATTTGCACATATTCATGCCGGGTAGCTTCATTTAATTCCGTTTGTTTCAGAACCGTATCCATACGCTGCAGCGCATAGGAGATTTGTTTTCCCTTGGTCCAGAACTCGTCGGAGCTTTCATATAGGCTGGTGTCAGGGCTCCACATAATCTGGTGCTGATGATTCGGGTTCAGCATTCCTTGAGCCATCATATCCTCGATACTGACGATAAATTCAGCCAGTGCTTGGTGCTCCGTCTGGGACAGCTCTGAGTTGCTCATTCGGAAGGCATTAATAATGATACTTTTAATGACAAAAACGATATCGTATGCATAGTCACGTATAGATTGCCCATAAGCTTCAATTAAGAACTCAACGATCAGGTTAGAAAAATGATGTTCAAGACGATCGATGGCTTGGGCGATTTTTACTTCCTTAGAACCGATTAAGGGAACCGAATACACCAGCAAATGAATCTTGTTTTTATAAATCCGACCCAAAGCAATCAAGTATAGTTGTCTCAACTTCTCACGCGGGGATAGCTGATGCTTCAAATAAAGCTCCTTAATATCTGCATCAAGAAGTTTTTCAATCAGGAAGATTGTCCCCAGCAGCAACTCTTCTTTACTTTGAAAGTATTTATAAAAGGAAGCCTTCACCATTCCGCTTTCACGTGCAATCTCATCGACCGAGGTGGCATCGTATCCCTTTTCCGAAAATAGGGAAAGGGCAGCATAAATGATATCCTCACTCGTTATTTTTTTCATCGTATCCCCCGTTTTTACTCTGTCTTTTTAATTTCCACCGGGCTATAACCATATACAGGGAAGGCACTACAAACATGGTCAGGATCGTGGAATACATTAATCCGGATATAATGGTATACGCCAGAGGTCTAAACATATGTTCTCCAATCAGGGCAATCGGAAGCAGGCCGACGATGGCCGTCACCGATGTAAGCAGTATAGGACGAAAACGCGCTTTGGTCGCTGCAATTACAGCCTCTTTCAGATCGGTCCCTTCGCGTCTGGCCTCCTCAATAAATTCAATCAGTACAACACCGTTACGCACGATAATGCCCGCCAGGGTCATCAATCCCAGCACACCCATAAAAGTGATGGGTATATTCAGGAGGAACAAGCCGAGAAATCCGCCTGCAGCCGCCATATACACCGTGGTCAGAATGATAAGCGGGGTCGAGAAGGAATAAAATTGCAAAAATATAAGCATGAAGATTAAAAATATGACGACAACATATAGTGATCCCAATTCTGCCAAGATGTCATATTGTTCTGAAAGCTCACCGCCGATTTCCCAAGTGTAGCCCGGAGGGAATTGGATGTTCTGTAATTTCAGCTCGACATCCTTCATCACTTCGGAAGCCGATCGTCCGTGAACTTCTGCTTCTACCGTAATGGAACGCTTTAAATTATAATGGTTCATTTTTTGCGTTGCAAACGATGGCTTTAACTCCGCCAGCTGAGATAAGGGAATCTGAACCCCGTTGGCATTGGTCACATTTAATTGCTGGAACAATATCTCTGGATTCTGGTCCGCCTGTTCGACCTTTAACTTAATATTAATTAAATCATGGCCAGTATCAAACCTGCTGAAGCTGACCCCATTGCCCATGAGCAGGAGTGTGCGTGTCAGATCATTATTGCTTACCAGGTATTGGTCCATGGCTTGTTTGTTCAATTGGAAATCCAGTGTATACCCTTCATTCTCCATATTGTCATGAACGTCCTGGGTCCCTTTGGTAGCCATGACGGCTTCTTTAAGCTGTTGGGACAAGGTACGAAGCTGGTTCACATCATTGCCTAAAATCCGAATGGAGATCGGCTTGCCGAGAGGCAGCCCGACTTTGGCTATTTTGACGGAGATGGATTGACCCGGATAACGATCCTTTAAAACAGTGGACCAGCGCTCCGCCATCTCATCCGGATTAAACTCGCCTTCTTCACCAACGACAGCAATCTGCCCCACGGTTGAGCCTGTTTTGGCCTCAGCGGTCATATCCTGAAACAACGGAGGAGCATCACCGCCAGCGGCATAGCTGATGGTACGCACATGAGGCTGCTGTTTCACCCATTTGGCAATATCTTCGGTTACCTGTCTCGTTTCTTCTATAGAAGTTCCGATCGGCATGCGTACATTAATGCTTAATTGCGGATCGCTTGTTCTAGGGAACAGGTCGATCGGAATAAACGCAAGCACGCCGTATAATGTGGTGCTGATCAACAATCCCGAGGCGGCATATAAGGCAGGCCGTTTCAGCACCTTGGGAATCAGCTTGCCAGCATATACATTACGCAGAGCGTCAATTTGTTTGCCCAAAAGTCCGGGCGGCTTCATCGTGGAGCCGTTTGTTTGTTGACTTCGCTGCCCATACCATTCTCTAAAGATCGGGATAACAGTAAGGGCCATGAGCATGGAAGCCAACAAAGTAAGGATAACGGAAAAAGGCAATGGCTTGGCAAAGGAGCCGGCATCGCCTGATATAAAGAAAAGCGGAGCGAAGGAGGCGACAGTGGCCAGAGTGGCGGTTCGAATAGAAGAAGCCACTTCCTTGGTTCCATGTAGTGCGGCGATTTTGGGACTCTCCCCCATCGTTAACATTCGGCGTTCGATATTATCATTGACCACTACAGCATCATCGACGAGAATCCCCATTACGATAACCAAGCCGATGACCGTAACCTGATTCAGCGTCACACCGAGCAGGGGAAGAAGGATAAAGCCGATCCCGATCGAAATCGGAATCGCGAGCGCCACAAAGGCGGAGGTCATCAGATTCAAGCCCAGGGTACATACGAGAATAACAGCTGCAATCGCAAACAGCAATTCACGGGTCAAGCCTGAAAAAATATGATTGATCCGCTCGGTTTGTGAAAATAACGTATTCAGTTGGTACGTATTCGGCAGTTTCGGTTGCAACAGCTTCATTTCTTCATTTATTTTGCCATAAATGGTCTCAACGTCCGAGCCGGTGTTACCGTTAATCGTCAGGGTAATGGCCGGTTTACCGTTAAAAAAGGCCATATAGCTGCTGGTATCATGCGTAAGCAATATGGTCCCGACATCTTGGAGATACACAGGCGCTCCACTTTCGGTTCTGGAAATGATGACTTTATTCAAATCCTGCGCATTCTTGGACTGGTACACGTTCATTCGGTATGTGCGTTCATTGTAATCCAGATTACCGATCGGATTTTGCTCATTTTCCTTTTGTACCGCACTCATCAGCTGTTCCCAGCTGATATGATACTGCTGGAGCTTTTGGGCATCGATTTGAATCTGCACCTCTTGCTCCGGCAATCCCTTGATGATCACTTCCGACACGCCGGGGACCGTTTTTAACTGATCTCGCCACGATTTCACCATATCATTTAATCGATATAATTGCTCCGCCGAATCCGCCGTGATGGCATAGGAATGGATAAATACCTTGTTCAAATCGTCGTATACGACAGGCTTTTGCGCGTCTGTAGGCAGTGTGGATTGAGCATCGTTCATTTTTTTGCGCAGCTCATCCCAGACTTCCTTGGCATTGGCGTAGCCTTCCGTCTCAATGACAATGGTTGAAAGCCCATTTTCGGAGGTGGAGGAGATTTTTTTAATATGATTGAGCTCCTTCATTTTTTGTTCCAGGGGCTTGGTGACCGTCTGTTCTACCTTTTCAGGAGCAGCTCCCGGGTAGAGTGTTGTAACGATAGCGGTTTTCTGAATGATATCCGGCATTTCCTGGCGGGGAAGCTGAGAGGCACTATAAAATCCCGCTACAATCGCCATCGCAAAAATAAAGAGGATCAGTTTTTTCTTGCGGATAAAATACTCAATCATTTGCTTGTTCCCTCCATGACCTGAAGGGACAGCCCATCATAAATCAGGTTTACTCCGGTGGTAACGATACGATCCCCGACATTCAGCCCCTTGGTAATTTCGAGCTTATTGTTGGACATCTGGCCGACATTCACGACCGTCTTGACCGCCTTGTTGTTCACCACTTTATAGACAAAAGTATCTGTACCGTTATTAATGACCGCCTTGGCCGGGAGCAAAATTTGCTCACTCTCGGTCAGTTGGCGGCCTGCCTTTACGACTTGTCCCGGGGCCCAATCATGCTGGGTGTTAGGAACAATCACTTCCACGTTGATACTGCCCGTATTGGTGTTGGTGGCCGGATAAATTTTGCTGACCGTTCCTTCTCTGTTCTCATCGTACAGTTGAAGCTGGACAGTCTGACCTTGCTTCCAGTTCGTGATTTCATGATCGGGAACAGGGAGCAGCACCTTGAGCTTGTCGATTTGTCCGATACGATATACCGGCTGTCCAGCGCTCGCCAATTGTCCCACCGTTGCCTTTTTCTCCAGAATAACGCCGGAAATGGGGGCTTTTAAAGCTGTCTTGGAGAGGGAAAGTTCGGCTTGCTTTTTGGCAATGACCGCCTGTTGATATGCCGCAGTAGAGTTATCCTTGGAGGCTCCAGCCTGTTTCTTCGCAGCGATGGCAGCTTCTTTCCCGGCTTGGGCTTGCCGCAAGCTGGATTCTGCCGATTGCCGATCTTCTAATGTGGCTCCCTCCTGTATTAAGGAGAGGGCTTCTTGTGCATCCTCCAGATCCTTGGAGGCGTTGGTTAAAGCGAGCTGTGTATTTTCATAATCGTTTTTGGTCGCAGCTCCCTGATCATATAAAAGCTTGGTGCGTTCAGCGGTGGCTTGTGCTTTAGTCAAAGCGGATTGCGCTCTTTGCACTTTGGTACGGACCTGTGCTCTTTCCTGCTCACGGGCACCCTTGTTCACTTTGTTGACTCCAGCTTGAGCAGCTGCTTTTTGCGCATCGGCGGATTGAATGGAGGCATCTACACTTGAAATGGCAGCTGTAGCATTTTTGATACCAGCCTGTGCTTCAAGAATGGCCGTATTGGCCTGCTCCAGTTGGAGCTGATAGCTGGATGGATCAAGTTTGGTCAAGGCCTGTCCTTGGGATACGGAGTCTCCCACGTTCACAAGTGTGTCACGTATCAGACCGGATAACTCGAATGATACGGTGGTGTCTTCATAGGGCTGTAGTGTGCCTGAAAGGTGAAAAGAAGCAGACAGCGGTTCTTTTTTTACAGTCATTGCTTCCACCTTTTGCTTTTGTTGTTCTGCTGCATCATTTTGACTCAATCCTGTAGATGAGCAAGCTGAAGTAAACAGAAGGATGAATATGGCAGATATGTAGAGACTGGGTTTCAACAAGATGATCGTCCTTTCTGGTTTTATACTTTTGAGTTTATTTATAAACTCTATGGTTTATAAGCGGATTATATGACCTGATTTGTGGCATGTCAACAGCTTTTTATCCGAAAACACCCAAATTCAGATATGGAAAGGAACTGATTCAGACCTATGAAGGTGTACGGTGAATAAACGTAAAAACGACCTTTCTCAAAAGAAGAGAAAGGTCGTAAAAAAATCGGTAATTCGTATTTCATTATAAGCCGGTTAGCCTATTAATTTACGGAATAAGCTGCGTACAGCCCACTTGCGCTCACTTCGTTTGCGGTATTTGGGCAGAGAACGATAGACAGCAATCGACTGGTTAAAGGCTGCCGTGGCCTCATCCTTGCGTCCCAGCATTCGGTACATCAAGCCTGTCAGATAATAGCCTTCGCTGGAAGAGGACTGAATTTCCTGAAATTGCTGCAGATAGTGCAGCGCCTTATTTACGTCGCGTTCCTTGAAAGCTGCGGCCAAATGCAAATAGGGCTCACCATATTGCACCCGCGGGTTAATGTCTAGTGCTTTCAGTAAATGCTGTTCACCATCTTGCAGATGGCTCGTGTGTACTTCGGCCGTTCCTCGTGCATTCCAATAGTCGGCGGAATCTTCATAACGGGATTGAATTTCCAGTAGAAGCTCCAAAGCCTGATGATATTTCTTGCTTTCGATCCAAATACGAGCCAACTCGAACTTGCTAGCCACATCGTTGGTATTTAGCGCAATCTGCTGACGCAGCCGTGCCGCGTTGCGTCTTCTTTTCCAAGGCTTGCTGATGCTGGGCAGTACACCCACAAAGCTGCGATCCAATATGTAGATCACAATCAGCAGTACAAGCAGCGCGAGAAACGGGTTGCCAAGCAAACTCCATAGTAGAGAAAAAATGAGAAATTTCCCAATCATCCTGCTCTAATCCTCCTGTACATGTATCCATCCATACTTTCCACATTATAGCATAGGATCACTTCAAGGGGCATTAGCCAGATAATATTTGGAAGGGTGAGTGGATCGAGAAGAAGTGCTTCTATTTATGGTGCTCAATGTACAGTTTTACTAGAAAAGCGACTTTGGCACGATGATAGCTCCTCACCTTGATGGGGGACTTGTACGTGCTTTTGACATAACAATGGGCACACAGGTATGCCCCGTTGGAAATAATGATGGAATCCGTAGAATGGCAGAGTACACAACGTTCAGGTTGATGCTTGTGGAAATGTCGCATGTTCTAAGATTCCTCCTTGTATGTACATAAGCATCTATGATTCTTCCTGAATGCCAAGGTATTGGGATACGAGTCTTCTGTGTCGTTTGGCCTTTCTTGTGCCATGAATGAGATTGGACAGCCGGGAAGGGGGAATTTGATACAACTCGCAAAATGTCTGCTGATCCAACTGCCTTTCGACAAGCTTTTGCTTGATCGCCCATCCAAAGGGCGTTACAGGCTGTTTCTTATTGTTGTTCAGTGGATTCACCTTCTTTGTATTATTTACAGGGATTAGTAATGGGACAAATTGAACTATTACCATGATGCTCAGTTTACTTATTTATTGATTTTTTTAGAATACTATGAATTACCATAATTTTTGCTCTATATTAAAAATGTGAAAGGCGAATTTAGCTTGGTTATTATTGATATTTATTCTAAATTAGTTGTATAATCGGGTTGTTATGTAAAAAAACGGCACCCATGAAATATAGGTCAATTTCGTTGTCTGGTGTATTCCTATGCTAGGAGGAAGGTTTATGGAATATGCGATTGCAATCCGTACAGAAATTCGGAAGTGTATGCAAAAAAGAGGCTATAACTTGTCAAATTTCGCGAAAGCATCAGCTATCACCTCCAGTCATCTCAGTTCGTTGCTTAGTGAATGTCCGAGTCGACCATTATCAGTTCAGCATTTAGATCGAATTAATGCTACATTAGGAAACCCAGAGGGTTGCTTTTATGAGTTATATGTAGATGAATGTTTTTTGTCTGGTAAACCGCATCGTAGTCGTGTAAAGCCTTTTTTGTTGCGCTGCACTGAGCTTGGTAAAAAGGATTGTATAGAGCAAGTACTATCTCGTATGATGGAGGATTTGAATTATATCTCTTTAGTGTTTGAAATTGCTGAGGAGTTGTACGCCAAAGGGAACATTCAGGAAGCGCTTGTATTTTATGAATGTGTAGTGGAGCATGAAAGATATCAGCATTCCGAGCGTTTGGCAGTTAGTCAATATCGGTTGTTTCGGGCAGCATTGGGGAAGGATTTAGAAAAAAATAGAGATGCGGTAACCCGATTTGCACCTTTTCGTAATCGTTTACCTGTGAATTATCAGTTGGATGGATTATTACAGTTGGGAAGAGTCTACTACACTTTACGTGACTGGGATAGATTGGGGCAATATGCAGATGAATTACGCGGATTGATTAAGATAGTCTATCACGAACAAGTACAAAAAAAAGTAAGGAAACAAGAACATGTCTCGTTAAATACAGAACGAAGCCTTGTTGTGTATTGGGGGCAGGGGTATCTAATGAAGGCAACTGCTTGTGAGAAGCAAGGTTTGTATGAAGAATCCAAAAAATATATTAAAGGATACGCTGATTTAAGTTGGTTCGAAGATTTGGATGAACAAGGAAAGAGTGATGTGGAGCATTATAAAACGTTTGCTGTAGCCAACTCTTACACATTGGATATGCTTATGGGACATGCCCATAGTTTAGAAGATTATACCCAATATTTATTCGATCATCCGCATGAGGTTCTACCTGGTTTAGTAGTTATAACAGAAGCAGCAAATAAGTATGGATTTGCAATAGAAGATACGCTCGCTAAATTAACTAACAGAATGTTAAAGCGAGAGAAAGAAGAAGAAAATATCTACACTAGCTGGCGTTTGAATTTTCATTATCAGCTTGCTATTTATTTGTTGCGTAACGGACAGATTAGAGATGTAGCAGATAATATTTTGAAAATGCTGGAGGCCACCATCCTGCTTAATAATAGTAGTCTATTTATTCAGGGAATATCTCTTTTTGAGTCTTGCAAAGATCAAGTCAGCGAATTCCAAAGAAACGAGTACAGAAATTTGTTGGAAGTGGTTAAGGAAAACGAAAGTTTTGATCTTAGTCATCGTAATTATATTACTTTGTTGTTACTTGGACTTGATAAAACAAAATCAAACTTATTATAAGTACACAACCCACATAAACTACATAATGACATTAACCCTTGCCAACTTGTAGTAAGGGTTTTCTGTTTTCTAACTAATTATATTCTACTGATAACATAGTACAAAATCACCTTTTGCCGCCTGAACGCAAACCGCAAGGGAGGCGTTCGGCAAAAGGCAATCAGAAGATTATGAATGTGGTGCTCTGGGTGGCACCATCAGGAACACCATGGCGGGATCTGCCTGACTATTACGGGCCATGGAATCCTGCTGTTATTAGCTATCCGGTTCGTCCTAAAACAGCCTGCGGGCTGTTACGAAACGTTTCTGCCATTTCTCGTCAAACGTGTCAAAATGCACGCCGCGTTCTTTGGAAAATGTATGCAGCAATTTGTTGTTCCCTGCATAGATAGCCACGTGGCCGATCTCCAGCCCGCGTGCGCTGAAGAACAACAGATCGCCTTTGCGCAGCTCGTTCAGCCCGACCTTCTTGCCTTCTTTAGCCTGATCGTAAGAGGCACGGGGGAGGTCAATGGAGAGCGTATGTCGGAACACTTCCCCGACAAAAGAAGAACAATCAAAGGTCGATGTCTGGCCGGTTGCTGCGCCGAATTCATACGGAGTACCGAGGAATTTCTCCCCGTAGGCAATCAGTTCATCTCCCTGCTGTTCTGCCAGGGATGGGCTGGTATAATCGCTGTATTTTGGTTTTGCCGATATGTATCCGGTCAGGTTGTCTTTAGTGCGCACTTGCAGCCAGAGGGCATTGACCTCGCGGATGACATGAACCTTTTCGCCGGCTGGAATAAGCCGCAGGGAAGGGGAAGCTCCCGATGAATCCGGTTCGTTGCGCAGGTTGACCCTGGAAAGAACCGTTGTGAACAAATCGTTCCTTGAGACAATCCGGATCGTCCGGGCCAGGGCATCCCACTTGACTGTGCTCCCAAGCGCTTCGCTCACAAAACGCAGTGGAATCATCGTGTTGCCCTCAACAATCTGCCCGGGAACATTCAGGGATAGCGTATTGCCGTTTAGGATGGCAGCTCGTTCCCCGATGCGGTAGGTCAGCACCGTGTCGTTTTTGGTTGCCTTTACGGTTTTGCCGGGTCCGTCCCAGGAAAGCTTGGCTCCTTGCGCTTCAAACAACTGGCGCATGGGGACGAGTGTTGTCCCGTCTAGCAGCAGTGGCTGGGCGACAAGCTGAAGTGGATGGTCATCCACATAGACGGTCGTCACCGGAGTCAGCGGCACCGACTTCGCATAAGATGGGCTTGCTTGGAGCAGCGATACCGCCAGCAGAGTGAGTAATACTGTTTTGTTGATTGTCATGCTGTCATCACCTCGTTGTTAATGTGTTCATCTAAGTTGTACGAGGCTGCCTTCGATTAGTTGTGTGCCAAATATTGGGGCGATTCTGCAGGATACTCGTCAATGGCGTATTAAATAGCGCTTTGAAAACGAAGATAACAGGTCTTATTTTCAAAAAAAACAAAATAAACAAAAATAAAACAAAGTTATATCTGTGTTTCATTGTTGACATCAAAACAAAATAAAGATAAAATTACATATGTGAAATGTTTCACTCTAAGAGTAGTTCCGTATAAGCGAGGGATCAAGAAGTGAATCCTTTAGGAGGCCGATTTTTATGAGCGCACATGTATTTTTTGTACCGTCTATCAATCTGATGGGAAAAGGCTGTTTGCATGAAGCTGGACCGTATATAAAGGAACTGAATTTGAACAAAGCACTGGTCGTGACAGATAAGTTTTTGATGAAGAGTGGTATTGCGGGCAAGGTCACATCTGTACTGGATGATATTGGACTGGACTATGCAGTATATGATGAGGTCAAACCCAATCCGACCTGTAAAAATGTACATGATGGCGTTCAGTTTCTGCAAGAAAACGGCTGTGACTTTTTAATTTCCATTGGTGGAGGATCACCACAGGATACGGCTAAGGGAATCGGCATTATTGCTGCCAATGGGGGACATATCACCGAGTATGAGGGGGTTCACAAATCCAAGCATAAATCGCTGCCTATTGTCGCTATTAATACCACGGCAGGAACATCCGCTGAAATCACGATCAATTATGTCATTACGGACGAAGAGCGCAAGGTCAAAATGGTTATGGTTGACAAGAATAGTGTAGCTACGATTTCGGTCAACGACCCTGAACTGATGGTAGACAAACCCGCCGCGTTAACGGCAGCTACAGGACTAGATGCTTTGACCCATGCCATTGAGGCTTTGGTTACGCCAGGTTCCTATCCTGTAACCGATGCGACTGCGTTGGCAGCAGTAGAGATTATTTTTAATCATTTGGCTCGTGCGGTAAGTAACGGTCATGATATAGAAGCACGTGAGCAAATGGTATACGCTATCTTCCTGGGAGGGCTTGCATTTAATAATGCCGGATTGGGTTATGTTCATGCTATGGCGCATCAGCTTGGCGGCGTATACGATTTGCCTCATGGTGTTTGCAATGCCATGCTACTGCCGATTGTGGAGGAAGAGAATGCCAAGCATGTACCAGAGAAGTTTCGTGCCATCGCTAAGGTCATCGGTTTTGAAGATAAGGGGAAAACGGATAAGGAATGCGCAGATTATGTCATCCAAAGAATCAAAGACCTGTCCAAGGAAGTCGGGATTCCTTCCAAGCTATCTGAACTGGGTGTAAATGAAGTGGATTTGGATCTGCTTGCCGAGAACTCAATGAAGGATGCTTGCGCCCCGGGCAATCCGTTCATACCTAGTAAAGAACAAGTTATCGAGATGTTTAAGAAAATTCTTTAAATAAAAGCTGCAATTATTCGTTATATGCTATAAGGGCTGTCCCAGGAAATCCATAGAAATACACCTGGAACTGCCCTTTTTATTCGCATTTTTTTCTAAGAAATCTAAGAAATTTGAGAGGCTTGAGAAGACAACTAAAGATTTTGGAGAAGAGTTTGTGACGTCCTGCAAAAAACACTTGATATATATAGATGTCTATGTAATAATGCAGGTATGTTAAAAAATAATGCAGCTGCACTGATAGGAACGATCAGAGATTCGATCAATAAATTGATTGTGTCTGAGCTCGAATCCTATGGAGTTGAAGGGATTGTTCCTTCACATGGTGGAATATTAATGTTCCTTTATCAAAAGGACGGGCTTTCCATCAAAGAATTGACACAGAAAATTTCTCGCCAGCAGCCCACAGTCACGGTTTTGGTCGACAAGTTAGTGAAGCTGGGATATGTCGAAAGAAAAAAAGAAGGGGATGATAGCAGAGTAACCCTGATTTATCTTACCGCTAAAGGGAAAGAGCTGGAGCCTGTATTTGAAGTGATCTCCCATAAATTAAAAGAAACCATATACGGTGGTCTCAAAGACGAAGAAAAAGAACAACTGGAATATCTGCTGGAACATGTAAAAAACAGATTATAAATTTTTTTTAAATAAATGTATAGATATCTATATGAAAGACAAAATAACTTTAAAACATTTGGAGGTAATTGAAATGAAACATCTTATCGTCTATGCTCACTCTAACACTGAAAGCCTTAACCACGCTATTCTGGAAACCGTCGTAAATGCTTTGAAGGAAAAAGGCGATGAAGTCGTTGTACGCGATTTATACGCGCTTGATTTTCAACCTGTATTAAAACCTGAGGATACTGCCGCTATGAGAGCCGGACAAACTCCCGCTGATATCAAGGTAGAGCAGGAATACATCTCACAATCCGATACGATTACATTTATTTCTCCTATTTGGTGGACAGGTCTTCCTGCTATCCTGAAAGGCTATGTTGATCGTGTATTTGCCTACGGCTTTGCATATACGGCTGGTCCGGAAGGGATTCATAAGCTTCTTACAGGTAAAAAAGGTTTTATTGTAAATACACATGGTACACCGAACGAAATTTACGACAAGATCGGGATGACCGCAGGTCTGAAGATTACTTCAGATACGGGTATTTTTGATTTCGTTGGAATTGAGTCTGTCGGTCACTTGCTGCTGGGAAGTATCGGCTACCTTGATGAAGACGGCTATAAAGGACTACTGAAACAAGTCCAAGATACTGTTAAATCGGTGCTATAAAGTTAGTTTTTATTGTTCAAAAACGTAAGGCAGTCATCAGATGATGAGGTCAACCAGTCTCTACTGGTTGGCCTTTTCTTGTACATGCTAGTATTTCTCCAATATGGCCCAGACAATGGTTTGATCCAGCTTTTTATTTTTTGGGTATACAAACTTGGCTTTCGTCCGATTGGTTTTATCATAGTAAACGATGGCGTTTAGGCTTTGGGCAGAGTCGTAGCTTTGATCCGCGAAATGACTACCTAATTTATTTTTTATATCATCAAGATACAGAAATTTGTATCCGGCTAAGCTGGAAAATCCATTCTCGGATAAGGTTTGCAGTTTCATAATTTCTCCATCAGAGCTATAAACAATCAAGAAATTTTCAAAATACCTGTATTCGGCATCTTTGGTACGTTTATCGTTAAAGTCCCGATTTTTTTTATAGACAGTCAAATCAATATCCGCAATATTTTGGCTTAGAGCAATATTGTTTATTGCCAATTGGGTTAGATCCGTAGATTTTACTGACATCGCTGTCCATAGACCTTTGGTGAAAAATGCAGTCAAAGTAATAATGATTGCAATAAATACAACGATGCTTTTTTTGGAAAGTAACTTAACCATAGATTACGAGAGCTCCTTCAGAATAAGTAATAGTAACAGTAATTATTTTAGCACAAATATTGGAATAACTACTCTCGATAATATGAGTCGACGCCTGATAGTGGAGGAATTAGGAACTTTCACAAATAATTCATTGTTATTATCGCTCGCAATTCATTATAGTACATAGTATTAATAGTTAACTGTATGTATTATACGGAGGTTACTATGAAAGAAGTTGACTTAAGCGACCAGCTAAGAGAATCCGTTCAACGGATTTATAGTATGGAATTATTCAGTAGTCTGACAGCGCTTGTCCAAGGTGAAAACCATGTACTTCAATATTTGGTTCAGCATCGAGAGGATGAAATTAATCCTTCCTTACTCAGCGAACATCTGCATGTATCCAGATCAAGAATTACGGCAGCGCTTACGGGCTTAAGGAAAAAAGGGTATGTCACTATGGAGATGTCGGAGCAGGACAGACGACGGATGTGTGTAAGACTTACACCGGACGGTGAATCGTTGATTAAACAAAAGCAGGAGAGAATAGAAGGCTATTTTGAAGCGCTTGTAGCTGGCTTGGGCGAGGACGATGTGAAGGAATTTATACGGTTGATTGAGCTTTCCATGAGCATTATGAATTCGGATTCCACTGGAAAATAACATAAGATGAGGGTGTACAGAATGAGGTATAAAATAATAGCAGATAGCTGCTGCGACTTGACGACAGAACTTAAAGAGCGGCTGCAGATTACTACGATTCCATTAAACATGACATTGGGAGAGAAATGCTTCATTGATGATGACACGCTGGACTTGCCTCAGTTCATGGAAGAAATGAAAGCCTGTACAACCAAGATCGGATCTGCATCACCGTCACCCTTGCTTTACAAGGAGGCCTTTCAAGGCACGCATACTTCTTTTGCCATTACATTATCCAGCAACCTGTCCAGCTCGTATGCCAGTGCATTGGTAGGAAAAGATATGGCGGAGGAAGAAAACGGGGCGGATGTCCATGTCTTCGATTCGAAAAGCGCATCGGCTGGACAAGTTTTGTTGGCTCTAAAGCTTCGCAAGCTGATCGACGAGGGGTATCATAAAAGCGAGATTATATCTTCCCTGGAAACCTTTATCACGAAGATGAAGACTTACTTTGTGCTGGAAAACCTGGATAATTTGGTGAAGAACGGACGAATGAATAAAATTACGGGCAAGATACTTTCATTTTTGCATATCAGGCCTATTTTGGGTTCTGACGGTGACGGGAATATCGCTTTATTTACCCAAGCGCGCGGTCAGAATCAAATCATCGAAAAGTTGGCAGATACCATTGAAAAAAGTGGTCGGGATACCGAAGGGGAAAGCATCGTCATTTCTCACTGCAATAATCCCGGTCTGGCAGAAAAATTAATGAATGCATTGAAGAATCGTTATCAATTCAAAGATATTCATATTGTGTCCACCAGAGGGATCAGTTCGATGTATGCCAATGATAAAGGTATTATTATGGCTTTTTAAGCTATTCAGGGTTTATCCTCGCTCGATTGAGTATGGGATAAACCCATTTTTGTACACTGAGGCTTTGGAGAAGTTCAAGCCTAGCTCAACTTTCTAATGATGACAGAAGCGTTTACGCTGGTCTGAGTTCCCCCAGCCAATGTTTGCAGGGTAACTGGAGTGGCAGAGCTATGGTTTCGCAGAGTAAGAACATCCCCACATGCCAGAGCGAGGATGGCTTGCCCTGTGTTCTGCTGCGTGTCGGCTCCTGAACCGTATACGGTTCCTCCAGCCAGATTACCATTAATGTAGATGGCAAATTGATTAGGCTCTACACCCGACACAGAAAAGTGAACCTCATAGTTCCCTGCATCGGTAACAGCAATCTGCGCAGTCCCGGCAATATGCGTAATTCCAGGCGTAAGTATACCGTTCGTATCAAATAGGACATCCCCTTCAATCGGAACGGATTGAAGTCTTAGGTTGTAAATATAACCGAACTGCCTTGATCCGTTTGCTGCAGAATCCCCCTCCGTCCCTGAAGCGTCATTAGGAATATTTACACGCACAATTTGTTTTTGGACGATAATGTCCCTGCCCGGAAATTTTCGTTTTGGGCGGACTTTTTTCTTTGGGGGCTTTTCATCGAACTTTTTTTCAAGTTTATCAAACCAGGAACGGATAAAAACATCTTTTTTGCGGCCTTTTTTTCGTTTTAATTCAGGACGACCCAATGCAAACACCTCCACATGGTTTGTTGTATACTACTCCATTCATCTAGGAGAGGCATGGATATCTGTCCTGTGTTTCATAGGCAACGATCTATCTTTGGTTAAAAATAGGCCTTTGTATGAGGTATATTCGTCCAGGAAGTAAAATGGCGCCTTCGCTGTAGCCTTGGATTATTCCAAGGAACAGCCGAAGGCGCCGGCAGAGGCATGTATCAGGACGAAGCGGTTTGAAGCCGCTTTTTGCGCACGTGTAGGGCGTACAGAATGCCGCCAAGCAGGCACAGAATACAGGCGAAACCTGCCAGCAACCATGCCGAAGCGACTGCTCCGCCACGATCCATGCTGGTTCCAAGCCATAAGGGCAGCAGGGCCCCTCCGACTCCGCCTGCACCGATAAGCAGGCTGGTGGTGGATTCTTCTGTACCTGGCATCATTTTGCTGGCAAAAACGAGCGCGATGGAAAATATGCCGGACATGCCGAGCCCCAGCAGCGCAATTAGGACAAAGGCGCCAGCCGTGCCCTTGATCAGTGGGAACACGCACAGCAACAGGGTTGCTGCCAGCGAGCTCAGGGCGACAAAGACACCGTAGCCGTACCGATCGGCAATGTAGCCTGTGAACAGCCGCCCGAAGGCCATTGCCAGCCAAAAGCAGGTGACACTGAGTGCTGCTTCGGCTTGCGTGAGTCCCAGGCGCTCAATGAACATGGAGGGCAGGAAATTAGCCAGGCTCATCTCTGTCCCTACGTAGATGAAGAAAAAGACAACGAACAGCGCCAGCAGCCTCCAATTTCCTATAGGGCTAGCATTAGATGCCTTCACCTTCGGTGAATTAGAGGAGTGCGGATGGTTGTTCCCTCGGTGTTCCTGTTCGTCCAATACCGTGTCCAGCGTGCCGAAGGACCCCCGTAGCCAAGCTACGACTGCAATGGCTGCGAATATGGAAATAATGGGAAAAGCCAATCTCCACCAGCCGAGAGCAATCAACTGGCCGGCGATAGCGGGCATAGCCAGCGCACCGATTCCAAAGAAGACTTCCAGTCGGCTCATGGCTGCGCCTGTTCCTTGGGTAATACCGCTAATAACAATCGTGCCGATGAGCGCTTCTACCATGCCAAAGCCAAAACCAGCTGCTGCTCCGATGGCGTATAGCCACCCCCAAGGCGGCAGCAGTGAATACAGCATTTCCGCTGTACACAGCAGGAGTAGAGCAAATACCAGACTTCGGCGTTTGCCGAAATTCCGTGCAAGCCAAGGCGACAGCAGGACACCAGCCAGAAAGCCGGAAAATTGGGCGAAAATCAGGCTTCCGCCCTCCGTATAGTTCCTGCCGTAGTGATCCAGCAGCACAGGCAGCAGGGAACCTACAACCACATGTGCCAGACCGATCAAAAAATAAGACAAGCTGCCCATCCATAGCAGTCGTTTCATGTTGAACTCCTTTGATACCTAGAATGATAGCTCCAGCACTTGAAAGCCGTAGCCTTCAATGGAAATATCTCCTTCCAGAAATTCGCCGCTAATCAGCTCATTTCCTTTTTGGTCACCCAGATGAACATGTTGTACCTGGGCGTTATGATTCAGGATGAATAGATACGATTTTCCATCCTTGGAGCGTACAGTAGCTTCTACGCCCGCAGGAGCGCGCAGCAGGGATGCAATCCCTTTTTCCTCACAAATATAACCCAGCAGGCCATCCAGGAAGGATTCCTCAGGGTCTGAGGCGACATACCAGGCCTCACCTTGACCCAAACGATGGCGTGTCAGCACCGGCATACCTTGGTAGAAATCATCGCCATATTCGGCCAGCACCTCGGCACCTTCGCTGTGCAGCAGGTCACAGAGCATGCCGCATTGATATTCTCCCTGCAATGCACCCACCTTTTCTTTCATGATGATGCGATTGTGTGATTCCGGCAAAAGCGCGTCAATTTCTTCTACCCAAATCCCGAGCAGCTTACGCAGCTTGCCCGGATATCCGCCGGTTGTGACCAGATCGTTTTCATTGACGATGCCGCTGAAAAAGGTGGTAACAAAGGTGCCGCCGCGCTCCGTAAATTGTTCCAGCTTCTCAGCAGTGCCCGGCTTGACCATGTAGAGTACAGGCGCGATAATGAGATCATATTTCTGGAAATCTGTTTCTACGGAAATCAGGTCTACCTGCACGTTGCGCCGGAAAAGAGCCGCATAATACTTATGCACCTGATCGACGTAGTTCAATGCGACAGAGGGTCCACTTGATTTTTCCAATGCCCACCAATTATCCCAATCGAACAAAATAGCTACTTTGGTATCGACGGTCGCGTCAAGGAACCTGTCTCCTAATGCTCCAAGCTCGCTGCCAAGTTGTGCCACCTCGCGGAATACACGTGTGTTTTCATGGCCGACATGCTCAATCACAGCTCCGTGAAATTTCTCACAAGCACCGATCGAGCGGCGAAGCTGGAAGAACATGACCGTGTCTGCGCCATGGGCAACCGCTTGGTAACTCCATAGCCGCATGATCCCGGGCTGCTTGAGTGAATTATATGGCTGCCAATTTTGCTGGCTCGGTGTTTGCTCCATGAGCATAAAGGGCTGCCCATCCTTCAGACCGCGCATCAAATCGTGTGCCATCGCGGTATAGCTTACAGGGGTATTAGCCTGCGGATAGCTGTCCCAAGACACAATATCCATGTGCTTAGCCCATTTGAAGTAGTCCAGTTGCTTGAAAAAACCCATCAGATTGGTCGTTACCACAGCATGGGGAATGTGCTTTTTGATCGCGTTATATTCCAGCAGATAGCAATCGAGCATACTATCCGAATTAAAGCGTGCATAATCAAGGGAAATTCCTTGAAAGGTGGAGTGATTTTCCCCCCAATGCTCACTTAGATTATTGGGAGGCACAATTTCATCCCAATCATAAAAGGTGTGACCCCAGAAGGAGGTGTTCCATACCCGGTTCAGTTCTTCCAACGTCCCGTATTTTTGCTTGAGCCACACCCGGAACGCGGCAGCGCAGTTGTCGCAATAGCAATCACCGCCGTATTCATTGGACACGTGCCACACGAGGATGGCGGGATGATTTTTGTAGCGTTCGGCCAATCGGTCAGCCATATGCTCCGCGTATTTACGATAGGTTGGACTGTTCGGACAGGAGTTGTGGCGGCCGCCGAATTTCCGCTTGCGTCCGTCAGCATCGACCCGAAGAATGTCCGGATAACGGGTAGCCATCCAGGCGGGGTGTGCTGCAGTGCTAGTAGCAAGACAAACGAAGATACCGCTTTCATGAAGACTGTCAATCAATTGATCCAGCCATTCAAAATGATATGTGATTTCGTCCGACTGAATTTTGGCCCATGAGAATACGTTGACTGTGGCGATATCAATCCCTGCCAGCCTGAACATCCGTAAATCCTCCTGATGTGTGGCCTCATCCCATTGCTCGGGATTGTAATCTCCACCATAAAATACTTTAGGAAGTTTGCCGCTTATCATGCCAATCACCTCTATATATAAGAATAATTCTATCTTATAATACAAGTAACGGCTTTTAAATATAATAAAATGAACTTCGATATAACAATATGGATCTACAAGAGAAATACATACCCGCATACGCCGGAGGTGCTTTTATGATTTTGACTCCCCAT
>NZ_AGFX01000009.1 GCF_000236805.1 Paenibacillus peoriae KCTC 3763
AAAAATATTACCGGCCTGGATGTCTCCGCCAAGTCACCTGCTTTGATGGATCAGGCTCGATCAGACATATTGGAAAGCTTGCGTATGACGCATCAGCTAAAACCTTCGGAACCGGATCAATTTGAAGTGATGAGTCAGTCCGAAGCAGCAGGTGCAGCATCCGGTGTAGATAATATCATGACCAGCTTGCTGGGAGGTGTAGCCGCGATATCGCTCGTGGTGGGGGGAATTGGAATTATGAATATTATGATGGTCTCCGTTATAGAGCGCACGAAAGAAATCGGTATTCGGAAAGCCATTGGTGCCAAGCCGAGAGATATCATGATCCAATTCCTCTCTGAAGCGGTCATCTTTGGTCTGCTGGGAGGTCTGCTCGGAGTTGTTACAGGCATAGGAGCCTCCAAAATAATCGAAGCAACGGCACATATGACCATTGAATTTACAATCTCGCCGATCCTATATTCGTTCCTTAGCTCTGCAGGCACCGGCATCCTGTTTGGCGTATATCCCGCTTATAAGGCAGCAAAATTGAAGCCTATAGATGCATTGAGATACGAATAATTTTATGGGCAAGTGGCAGCAAAATGAAACGCAAACAGCGGTCTATTCTCGGGGGAACATACACAATGGAAAAAAACTATACGCATAATAGGACAAGAGAACATCGTATTAAGAGAAATAGAAGAAGATTATTTTTTATTATTATTATTTGTATTGTTCTCATGGCTATAAAACTCTTTGACATCTACGGAAATAAACAACAGCCCGTAAAAAGGATCGAATTTGCAGAAAAAATAAAATCAGTGTCAAGCAATAATTTTAATAACGAATTAAAGGGAAGGGCATCCCCTCTAAAAAATGATACTGGTGTTGAAGATGCAGCATTTGTTGAAAAGTACTTGAATCAGCAAATGCAAGGGCTTCGGCCCGAAGGAATAGACGGTAAAAAAGTTGTCTATTTATCTTTTGATGATGGCCCATCAGGAACTGTAACGCCTAAAATATTAGATGTTCTTAAAGAAGAAAATGTGAAAGCCACGTTTTTTTTGGTAGGAAAAGCAGTAGAAGAAAATGAGGGGACTAAGAATATAGTAAAAAGAATAGTTAAGGAAGGACATGCTATAGGAAATCATACCTACTCACATGACTACAGTTATTTATATCCTAAAAAGACGGTGGATTCGAACATTTTTATGAACGATATTGAAAAAACAAATCAGATTTTAAAGCAAATTCTGGGACAGGATTTTTCCACAAGAGTGATTCGATTTCCAGGCGGCCATATGACATGGCAGAGAAACGATCCCAAAGGTATGGAAGTGCTAGACAAAGCTCTACAGGATAAGGATTATCACCAGATTGACTGGAATGTATTACCTAAGGATGCAGAAGGTCCACCTAAGAATGCCGAAGAATTAATACGCGAATTCAAGCGGAGCATTGGGACTAGAGAAAAAGCAGTGGTACTTATGCATGACACTTATGGGAAGGAAGAAACAGCCAAAGCCTTGCCTGAAATCATAGCATATTTAAAAAAACAGGGATATGAATTTAAAACTATAAAGTAGCCAAAACAGAAAGGACCAGCAATAATATGGATATTAAAGATCTGGAGGATCTATATTTATCTTGTAAACCAGAGCTCTTTGGCTATCTTTTGAGAATACTGCATAACAAGCAGGATGCCGAAGATTTGTTGCATGAAAGTTTTATTCGGTTTATAAGAGCTTCTCCTGACTTGCCCCAAGATCGTATCCGATTTTATCTTTTGAGAATTGCCAAAAATCTGGCTATAGATTTATTAAGAAAACGAAAACGGATGGGGGAATACACTTCACATAGGGAAATGCTCTACGCTCACTGGGATACCCTCGATCTTGAAATCCAAGAGGAAGTCAATCGAATTCTTTTAATGGTGAGTAATGACGAGCAAAGGAGTGTACTTGAATTGCGTCTAGTTCAAGGGTACTCCATAAAAGAAACGGCTCGAATTTTAAACAAGAGTGAAGGTTCTGTGAAGTCATCGCTGTATAGAGCTTCAAAACGTATTAAATTAAGATATATTTCCTGAGCTGATTGGGACGAACCCAAGCTGCACGATAAGTAAAAAAAGCTGCCGTAATAAATTTGGCAGCTTTTTTTGCTGAACCATTTGATTGCACCAGAGCTATGCTACAGTAAAATTGTTTGTTTTGCAAAAGCTCCTGAAAGCTTCTTGACAGTCTGTTTATATTGGAGTTATCATGGATGCATAATATCTATAATTAAAAAAGGAGATCGAAACTATGTGTAGCGAACCCTTTATCCACGACGGAAACCCGAAAGCGTATAAAGATAAGTTGGATATTGTCGCCAAGTTAGAAGGTGGTGCCTTATCCTTGCTACAGCCTCAACGCGGAGAGCGAATCCTGGACGTAGGCTGCGGGGCTGGGGACTTAACCGCCAAGATCGCAGCCGCCGGAGCGATTCCCACAGGTATTGATCTGTCTGAGGAGATGGTGAGACGGGCCAGACAGAAGCACCCTGAACTACATTTTCAGGTAGAAAATGCTTGTCATTACCGAACGGATGCCCCCTTTGACGCTGTGTTTTCCAATGCGGCTTTGCACTGGATCAAGGATGCTGCTGCTGTCGCCCGCTCCATCTGGCTGGCCCTTCGGGAGGAAGGACGATTCGTAGCCGAATTCGCAGGCAGCGGCAATGTCGCCGTGTTGACTGCTGCTATAAAAAAGGAGCTGGAGGCACATGGTTATGCGTGGGCGGGACGGAGTCCGTGGTATTTTCCCACCATTGGTGAATACACCAGTTTGCTGGAGCAGATTGGTTTCCGCGTTACGTTGGCTCAGCACTTTGATAGGCCCACTCCGCTCAAGGGCGATGCAGGGGTTCGCAGCTGGCTTGACGGGTTTGCCGATCATTTCTTCCCGGATGTCACATCTACAGACAAAGTGCTGATCTACCGCGCCATCGAGGCAAAGGTTAAGCCGCATCTGGAGCAGGGAGGACAATGGGTAGTCGACACAAGTCGATTGCGTATCGTCGCCATCAAGAAATCCGTTTAAGAAGAGAAGATAAGTGGCATAGGCATTCAAACACCTCCAAAAGTATTCTACCATGTCATAAGATATGGAGATGCCTTGGAGGTGTTTTTCGTTAGTTCCAATGTATCTCCCGACGGTAAACAAAATGTAAGCTGTGAAATTTCTTAAGTTTGGTAAGTGATTTCGTTAAGAATAGGTGATATAAGAGGTTAGCTCCCTTTGTTATTATTAAATTGTAAGGTATTGAAGGGTATAGGCCTACTCCGTTGAGATTACCTGCAGTTTTATAAGAGCAAAGAGTAGACATTTAAGAATAAAATGTAACCGCTTTATTAATCGCTTTCAAAATGAGTCTGCTTACGTGAAATTTCGTTTGTTGACACCTAGATTATGACTGCTTTTTCAGGAGGGAGACATTATGGACAATCGCAAACTCGCCGAGGATATTATCCAGTATGTTGGCGGTAAAGAAAATATTGGTCATCTGGAGCATTGTGTTACCCGTTTAAGATTTACGCTGAAAGACAATGCCGCTGCCCAAACGGACAAAATTAAGAATTTGGACGGGGTGATGACAGCGATCATCAGCGGTGGGCAATATCAGGTTGTTATTGGCAACAAAGTAAAAGACGTTTATTCAGAAGTCATGAATCAGTTGGGCACTCATTTCACGAGCGAAGAATCCAAAACAACGGGAACGGAAAAGAAAAAAAGTGCGTTTAATCGTCTAATTGATGTGATTGTCGGTATTATTTCACCCATTATTGGGGTCATGGCCTCAGCGGGGATTATTAAGGGCTTCCTTGCTCTTTTTACCGCCTTAAATTGGCTTGCGCAGACCGATGGTACCTACATCTTACTAAATGCACTTGGAGATAGCTTGTTTTATTTTCTTCCGGTTTTGATTGGGTTATCTGCAGGCAGAAAGTTTGGTGCCAACCCGTTCATTACGGCTGTACTTGGAGCAGCACTGGTATATCCCAACATTGTTACGGCTTATAATGCCGGGAATAGTCTAAGCTTTGTGGGTATTCCCGTCGTCCTGGCCAATTATACATCGTCATTATTTCCGATTATTTTTGCAGCCTGGATGGCCGCGAAAATGGAAAAGTGGTTCGAACGAAAACTACCTGCTTCGCTCAAAATGATATTTGTTCCGTTGTTTACTATTCTCATTACTGGAATACTGACATTCCTGATCGTGGGACCTTTACTGTCAGCATTCAGTGATGGACTTGCAAAGGTCACCATGGTTATCTACAATCTTAGCCCTGTGGTCGCAGGCATAATTCTGGGCGGATTTTGGCAGATCATCGTCATTTTCGGTCTTCATTATGCCTTTATACCGATTCTGATTAATAATATCACTACACTGCATTATGATCCCGTAAACGCGATTTTGAACGTTACCGTTCTGGCACAAGTCGGAGCTGCACTCGGGGTATTTCTCAAAGCCAAGAGTAAAAAAGTTCGCAGCATCGCTGGACCTGCCGCTTTATCAGCTGCCATGGGTGTCACGGAACCAGCGATATACGGTATTTCCCTGCCTATGAAAATGCCTTTTGTGATGGCGGGAATAGCGGGAGCCATGGGCGGAGGTATAACTGCAGCTATGGGAGCCAGGATGTATGGCTTCGGAGGCTCGGGGATGTTTGCGGCTCCGCTGTTTATCAATCCAAAAGGAATTGATGTGAGCTTCTACGCCTTCTTGATCTCTAGTGCGACAGCCTTGGTGGTCGCTACTATACTGTCTTATTTGTTTGGTTACAAAAACCAGCCAGAGCCAGTGGCAGATGAAGCGGCCAAGCCTGTACAGGGGAGTCCCAGCAAAAGTGATTTGCACACCAATGATACGAAAACGGTTTACAACTCTATTCAAGGTATTCTTATTCCGCTCTCTGAAGTCAAAGATGAGGCCTTTTCCAGCGGTGCGATGGGTAAAGGTTATGCGATCATTCCGAGAGACAACAAAGTATACGCTCCCTTCGACGGGACCATTGTAACAGTTGCTAATTCCAAACATGCTTTGGCTCTTTTATCCACGGATGGTGTGGAACTGCTCATTCATATTGGAATCAACACAGTCAAACTAAAAGGTGCTCCGTTTGATATTAAAGTGAAGGAAAATGATATTGTCAAAAAGGGGCAGTTATTGGCAGAAGTAGATTTTGCCATGATTGTTGAGAGCAACTATGATGTCACTACACCCATCATTGTCACCAATAGCTTTGATCATCAAGTCATTGAACTCCAACTCCAGACTGCTGAAAATCAAGAAGTTCAAATTGGAGATCCTGTTCTTAGCATTCAATAAAATGGGCATGTATCCAGAGGCTTGACTGGCTGGCTTGCTGCCGGCCAGTCAGCTATCTGTATTTTTTACGGTAATCGCTGGGTGTTTGACCAAAAAAGAAAGTGAACTTTTTATAGAAAAAGCCGAGGTTGTTATAACCGACTTCATTAGCTACTTCGTTAACCGTCAATGAAGTGTTGGTTAGAAGCATAGCTGCGCTTGTTAATCGCTGGATTTGAATCATTTCCTTAAATGTTCTCCCAGTCGCTTTCCTTAGATAAGCACTCAAATAGTTGGGGTGGAAGTTGAAATGCTTAGCTGTTGCGGCTAATGTCGCGTCCTTGTAATGATTTTCGAGATACTTCAAAATTTCAATCAGATTGGTTCGGGAAGGATTATCAATGTATTGTTTTTCCTGATTTCCCTGAAATGTCTGCAAGAGCTTGCTGAACATGATAACCATATAGGAATCAATGATTTCCTTGGAGTACATGCTGGGATCAAATGATTCGCACATCAGATTTTCCATGGTTTCTTTAAAAGAGATTTCATTACTGGTATGAAAAATAATATAGCGGTTGTGGTCCTGGATCTGGGAAACCGCATTGATAATGAATTGGGAAATGATTCCCGTGCTTGCCAGCCTGCTTAAAAAAGAAGTTGTAAAAAAGGGCTTAAGCATAATGAAGTTTATAATGATATCTTCCTCTGTTGTTTCTAAAATGGTGTGCGGCACATTGGTATCGAGCATACAAAGATCACCTTCTTGAAGGGTGATATGCTGCCCATTAATTAGCTGCTTACACTGACCGGCATAAACATAATTAATCTCCACGTAGTTGTGAATGTGAACGGGAATCTTGGAATATCTGGAATGCTGGCGAATCGACATTTGGTTGATTTGTAATTTGTTAAATGCATTTTCCGGAAATTTCGAATTCCGTTGACTGTGAAGCGAGTCATTATCGAATTCGAATATATACACTGGCTCTTCGGATGCACTAATCGTTTTTCTCATTTTTTCGTACATTTGAAGCCCGCTATCGGGGTCCTTTTTATGTCGAAGTTCGCTTTCCGACATTTCCATAAGGCGTTGTCTGAGCTCTTCACGATACATGTTTGATTCACCTCTGCAGCTATCACTATAGAAGATTAAGTTTAGTAAGTCAAATGCTTAAGTTGAGAAGATATTAAAGTCAAGGCTACCTTTGTTATCATGGAATTAATCATAAAACAAATCGATAGGATGGGTGTGTTATGAAAAGGCTGACCGATGTCTTGGAAAATAAGCAGGACAATTATATTTTTCCACTATTTTGGATTCATGGTGAAGAAGAAAAGATTCTCAGAGAAGCCGTAGGTAAAGTTCAGGATGCCGGCATTCAGGCTTTGTGTGTGGAGTCCAGACCACATCCGGATTTTGTTGGTGAACTTTGGTGGAGAGATATGGATATCATCATGGATGAGGCTCGCAACCGGGGCATGAAGGTATGGCTCCTGGACGATTCCCATTTTCCTACAGGTTATGCCAACGGTAAAATCGTTTCTGACTATCCGCAGCATGCCAAAAAATATTTAAAAATTCACCAATTGGATTTTGTGGGCCCTCTGAAGGACTCCTCTTTTTTGGTGAAATGGGGCAGTCCCGGGAATCGGATGAGTCTTGGTTTGAAACCAGTCCCGACTCAGGATGAAATTCTGGGGATCGTTGCTGCTCGCAGAACAGGAGAGAACAGCATAGATCCTTTAACCCTGCAGGATGTGACCTCTTTTGAGAAAAACGGAGTTTTGTATTGGGACATACCGGAAGGGGACTGGCGGATATTCATTATGCTGCAGACGGTGCATGGGGGAGAACCCCATACGGATGGATATTTAAACCCGCTAGATCCGAAAGCGGTAAAAGTATTGATTGAGGAGGTGTATGAACCTCATTATCAGCATTATAAAGACGATTTTGGACAAACGTTCGCTGGCTTTTTCTCGGATGAGCCGCGTTTTGGAAATATACATGGCGCGTTTGGGTCCATCGGCAGAGCCGAAATGGTTTTCCCCTGGAAAGAAGGACTTCTCGAAAAATTTACACCTGAGGAGCGGCTTCGGCTTCCGCTGCTGTCCACGGTAGAGGGACAAGGAACCGAGCACTCGATTCGCTACAAATATATGGATATGATCAGCCGTATGTACGGTGAGTCCTTTACGGGTACATTGGCGGCCTGGTGCCGTGAGCGTGGTGTTGAATATATCGGTCATTTGATCGAAGATAACAATGCGCATGCCCGTCTTGGCTATGGAGCTGGACATTTCTTCAGAGCCATTTGGGAACAAGATATGTCCGGTATTGATGTGGTGTTAAATCAAATTGTGCCCGGAATGGACAAAGGGCCGTTCAAATCTATGACGGCTAAAGGATGGGACGGTGAATTTTTCCATTATGGACTTGCCAAAATGGGCACATCCTTGGGGCACCTCGATCCGAAGAAAAACAACCGCACCCTGTGTGAAGTATACGGAGCCTATGGTTGGGCGGAAGGCATTAAGCTGATGAAATGGATAACGGATCATATGCTAGTCCGGGGGGTCACCCATTTTGTTCCTCATGCTTTTTCGCCGAAGGAATTTCCGGACCCCGATTGCCCGCCACATTTGGATGCGAGGGGACATAATCCGCAATATCGGTTCATGAGGGAGCTGTTCAATTACCTCAACCGTGTCAGCCACCTGTTGAATGGAGGGGAGCATATTGCTCCTGTAGGACTGCTTTATCATGCGGAAGCGGAGTGGCTGGGAGAGTATATGTTGTTCCAAAAGCCTGCCCGTGAGCTTATGCAGCACCAAATTGATTTTGACGTGGTTCCTGTCGATCTGATTGTGGAGGCCGAGCCTGAGGGCAATCGATACAAGATCAATGGGAAAGCCTTTAAGGTTCTCATCATCCCCTATGCGGAAGCTTTACCGCAAAAACTGCTGACGCAAGTCAAGACACTTACGGATGCCGGCATCCCGGTCTATTTTATTGACGGATTGCCAGTGCGTAATGAGTACGGGGAAGCGGTAGATCCTCTGCTTCTGGCAGGAGCAGCTATTAAAAAATTAAGCGATTTTGCAGTCCAGCTACAGGAGGAAGGAATTAACGATATCCGGACATCGGAGTTTCAGCCTTATCTACGTTACTATCACTACCGCCAGGAGGATGGAAATCTATATATGTTCTTCAATGAAGACCCTTACCGGATCATTGAGACAAAGGTAACTTTAAGCAATGGAAAGCAAGTTGCCGTTTACGATGGCTTTGACAACCGTCTGAAGCCCATTCCTCAAACCTTAGAAAATGGTAAAAGGATTGTATCTCTCACGCTGCAACCCTATGAGTCGATCGTGGTATTTGAAAGTGAAGAGGCTGTTGAAACAGGCAGAGAAACAGCAAAAGAACTGGCAAACATCAGTGGCCCATGGAACATTTCCTTTTCGACGGCTGAAGCTTATCCTCATTTTTCATCCCAAAATGTTCTGGACTCGCTTCAGGATATCTCCAGATTGGAAGGGCACGGTCAATTCTCTGGAACAGTACGTTATGAGTTGTCGATCCATCTCGAAGAAGAAGTCGAAGACGTCCGAATCGACTTGGGTCGTGTATACGAGGTAGCCGAGGTAACCATCAACGGTCAATATCTGGGAGTGAAAATCTGTCCACCTTATATCATTGAAGCTGGAGATGCACTGCGTAAGGGTAAGAACGAAATCATTATTGAAGTCACCAACAATCTCGGCAAGCAGGAGCAGGATTTCTTGTCCCAATACATGATTCAGGAGCCGACGGGGCTGCTTGGACCGGTGCGTTTATTGAAATAATATGTAGCAGAGCAGACACCGGGGAAGACAATGGTTTCGGTTTTAAATTAAGGTGATGAAATGAATACGCCTAATTGAAGAGCTCAGCATGCAAGATTTAGGCAGCCGATCATTCGGCTGCCTTTACAATGCCCAGAAGCTTTGTTATGAAAGCTGCTTTTGTTCAATGACTGTATTTTGTTAATGAAACCCGTTTCACATATGACACCGATCACAATATACGATATCGCAAGAGAAGCGAATGTATCCGTCTCTACCGTCTCCAGGATACTGAATGATACGGCTCCGGTGCGTTCAAGCACATTTTTTGGGTAGGTAAAATATAATGAGACCAAATATGAACCCCTTTCATGAAATGGGTTCCATTTTATTTTTTCTTTGGTCCATCACATTTGAGGGGGCGCTTAGTTTGCAAAGAAGCTTGCAAGTGATTTTCTTATTGATTCTGGCCATGGCATTAGGTCTGACGGCTTGCAGTAAAGGGGACAGCAGTGCATCCGGGTCCGACGGCAAGGTAAATCTGACGATGACCATCTGGGGTTCGGAGAATGAGAAGAAGATCTATCAAGAGCGGCTGGATATCGTGAAACAGACCTACCCAGATATCAACGTGAAGCTGAATCTGGTGGCCGGAGATTACGATCAGAAGGTACAGACCATGATCGCGGGGGGTACAGCGCCGGACATCATGATGATTGCTGAGAACTATCAAGCATATGCCTCCAAAAAGCAAATTATTGCGCTGGACGATATGATCCAGACGAACAATGTGAATATGTCAGAACGCTATTCCCAGGATATTGTGAACTTGATGAAGTATGATGGCAAGCAGTACGGTATGCCGGATCGGGCGGGAGCGATGGTCCTTTTTTACAACAAGGACTTATTTGACAAGGCTGGAGTGAAATATCCATCTAAGGACTGGACCCAGCAGGATTTAATGAATGCAGCCCAGAAGCTGACGGTCAAGGAGAACGGCAAGACCATTCAATGGGGGTACTATCCGGGCAGTTGGTGGCCACAGTGGATGCAGCTGATCTATCAGAATGGCGGCTCTCTGTTCGACCAAAAGGGAAAGTCTACATTTAACACCGAACCTGTGCGCAATGCCCTGCAATTTATGAATGACCTTACCTTCAAGTACGGTACCGGACCGACACCAACGGAGATTGCCGACATGGGCAATATCGGGGCTGACCCTCTGTTTGCCCAAGGCAAGATCGCTATGGAAACCACCGGTTTCTGGAACATTGGCTCGCTCGCAAAAGTAGAAGGCATCAACTGGGATATTGCTTCCATCTGGGGTGAGACGAACGCATTTTTCAACGGCTTCACAATTACGAATGCATCCGAGCATAAGGAAGAAGCCTTCAAGGTCATTGAGGCACTGACGACACTGGATGGCCAGATGCCATTAATTAAGGCAGGGCAGGATGCACCGGCGACCAAGGCGGGGCTATCGAGTGACGAATTCCTCAATGCCGAATATGGAGGTAAAATAATCAATATGGCAGCCTTCAGCGAATCGAAAATCTACGCGGAGCCCTTCAATCCGAAATGGAATGAAATGATGAAGCTGATCAATGATAAGCTGAGTGTCTATTTCAACAACAAGGCGTCACTAGAGGATACGGTGACCCAGGTTCAGAGTGGGCTGGAGAAGCTATACCCGTAACTGCACAGCTTTGGCAAGTTCAATAGCATAGCAGAGAGAGGATGAATGGAATTTGGATACAGTGCAGGTTCCATTTTCTCTCTCATCAATAGGGAGGGCTTGACGTGAGGCAAAAGGACGGTAAATGGTTCTATATCTTCATCTCGCCTTGGCTGATCGGGTTCGTCGGGCTGACACTGGGGCCGATCCTGTTCTCGATTTATATGAGTTTCACCAACTGGGATTTGTTCCAGTCCCCATCATTCATCGGATTGGACAATTACAAGACCTTGCTGACCGATGATCTGCTGTTCTGGAAGTCGGTGGGCAACACCTTCTTTTACGCGCTGATCTCCATACCGCTTGGCATGGCAATCTCGCTATGGATTGCCTATTACCTGAACAAGAAGATCAAGGGCATTACCTTCTTCCGCATTCTGTTCTATCTGCCTTCTGTCGTTCCGGTAGTGGCCAGCTCACTGCTGTTCGTGCACCTGCTAGCACCGAACAAAGGGCTGATTAATAGAGCACTGGCCTTATTTGGTATTCAAGGGCCAGCTTGGCTGCTTGATCCCAACTGGGTGAAGCCCGCCTTGATCCTGATGTCCCTGTGGGGCGTCGGGGGAGGTGTCGTCCTGCTGCTGGCCGGGATGAAGGGGATTCCTCAGGAACTGTACGAGGCAGCTGCCATCGACGGAGCGCAAAGCACGCAGTCTTTTTTCCACATTACCTTTCCGATGCTGACGCCCGTCATTTTCTTCAACCTAGTGACTGGCATCATTGGAGCATTGCAGACCTTCGCGCAGGTGTTTATCGTCACTTCCGGGGGGCCGGATAATGCGAGCCAGATGGTCGTGCCCTACCTGTTCCAGAATGCGTTCCAGTTCTACAAGATGGGTTATGCTTCCGCGATTGCATGGGTGCTGTTCATCATGATCATGGTATTAACCTTACTCATCTTCCGGTCATCGGCGTTATGGGTGCACTACGAGGAGGGAAAAGCAAATGAGTAATCCATCCACCGCAGAGAAGTCCATCTCCTACATTTTTCTGATTCTTGTTGGCGTGCTCCTCGCTTCGCCATTCCTCTACATGATCTCCATAGCCCTGTCTAGTGATGCAACTACGATCAAGTTGGCATTTACCTTCGTTCCAAGAGAATTCGAGTGGTCCAACTTCTATACCATCTTTACAAACAATAACCTGGGCACTTATCTGAAAAATTCGGTCATTATCACCATGTTCACCATTATCGGCTCGGTACTGTCGGCTTCGGTCGTATCATACGGCTTTGCACGTATTCAGGCAAAGGGCAGTCGGTTCCTGTTCATCGTGCTGCTCAGCACAATGATGATCCCGGGTGAGGTAACGATGGTCCCGCAGTTCATTATTTTCCGCCATTTGGACTGGATCAACACGTTTTATCCGCTGATTGTACCGAGTTTTTTTGCCGGGGCGTTTAATGTGTTCCTGATCCGGCAGTTCGTAATGAGCATACCGAGGTCGCTGGATGAAGCCGCCATGATCGACGGCATGGGACATCCGGGCATCTATTGGAAGATTATTATGCCACTGACCTATCCAATTCTGACCGCCATTGCTATCTTCTCGTTCTCGTGGAACTGGGGTAACTTCATGGGACCACTCATTTACATCAATGATCCGGAGAAAATGCCGCTTGCACTGGGTGTGCAGCTCCTCACCACAGTAAGTGGTGGACAGTTACCTCCATGGAATCTCGTGATGATTGCATCGTTGTTCTTGACCATTCCAATGGTGCTGGTCTATCTATGGGGACAGCGTTATGTATATGAAGCCAATATTAGTGGAGGCAGCAGTGGTATTAAGTGACAGGAGGAATTCTCATGAATCATGCTTCGAAAAAAATAACTAGGTCCATTACATTTATGAGCGAACCGGTGCGTCTCAAGCTGGAAGAATCGTACGATCATTTTGAAGGCTGGGGTACGTCGCTTGCTTGGTGGGCGAATGAGCTGGGTGGATGGCAGGATCAGGCGAAGGCTGCCGAGGTGATGGATCTCGTATTTGACCCGGAGAAGGGTCTTGGATTGAATATCGTACGCTATAATATCGGTGGCGGTGAAAATTCGGATATGCAGGAGCTACGCCCTGGTGGAGATGTGCCGGGCTTTCAGCCAGAACCGGGGAAGTGGGACTGGGAGGCTGATGCCAGACAGCGTGCGGTGTTGCAAGGAGCGCTGAAACGCGGCGCCAACATTGCCGAAGCTTTCTCCAATTCACCACCGTATTGGATGACCATCAGCAGTTCGGTGACAGGGGCAGTGGATGGCGGCAACAATCTGCGTGAGGACCAATATGATGCTTTTGCCGATTATTTGACCGAAGTAGTAAAGTACTACCGGGATCAGTGGGGAATCACGTTTCGCACACTTGATCCGCTGAATGAACCGTCCTCGAATTGGTGGAAGAAGGGAAACATACAGGAGGGAAGCCACTTCACGGTCGACAAGCAGGCCGAGATTATCCGCAAGGTGGCAGGCTCCTTGAAGAGCAAGGGGCTGGATGCTACGGTGGTCAGTGCGGCGGATAACAACAGCATTGATGAGACAATGCATAATCTACAGACCTATGATCTGGACACTCTGGACGTGATCGGACAGATCAACACACATTCCTACAACGGAAGCCGGCTAGAGGAACTGAGGACGCTGGCGGAGCAACTGGGTAAACGACTGTGGATGTCTGAGTACGGTACGGGCGGCAGTGAGACACACAGTCATGACGATATGACCTCGGTGCAGGAACTGGCGGAACGGATCATGTGCGATCTGAAAATCATGCAGCCGTCCGCTTGGGTATACTGGCAGGCCGTAGAGGATGAAGGCGCGAATAACAATTGGGGGTTCATCCATGCCCACTTCACCGGAGAAGAGCAGTATGAGGTGACCAAGCAATATTATGGTATGGCCCAGTTCAGCAAGTTCATCCGACCGGGGGCATCCATTATTCCAACCGATGACGGACGAATGCTCGCTGCTTATGATCCGGTCAGAAGGAAACTGGTGCTGGTAATTCGCAATGAGTTGTCGGCAAGTAAGACGTCCTTTGAGTTAAATGATTTTACTTACTCGGATGCTTTGGAGGCGCAGGTTTACCAGACTTCTCCCGACAGTAATATGAAGCGCCTTGAGAATATCTCGGTGTATTACAACGGGCTGGAAGTGGATACGGCAGAGAATTCGATTACAACTGTGGTTTTGAACGAAGTTACTTTGAAGTTGAAGTGAGATCAATATTGTTGAATGATCGATTTGATTCTGATTCAGTCATCTTGGATGGTATAAATCAGATAAGAGTCTAGTAACGATATCGGTGTAAACGCTTACGAATTATAAATTTCAATTCTGCGAAAGGGGGGGATGTCATATGACCACATGTTAGAACCTCAGAAAGTGAAGCGTTGGAATACAACAGCCGGTTCAACGGCATCATCATCCAGCATAAAGGAGAGGGCTCTATGTTAACGGTAATGAAAGAACGCTCATGGCTATTAAAAGCATGTAAGTCCGTATTCATCGTATTGCTTACAGCAATGATTCTGTCCGGCATTATAAGCCCAAATACAGCGAGTGCAGCAACAAGTGTTTATACAATCTCGGCTTTTACCAATAGCAGCGAGTCTAATCTGTATATTTACCAATCCTATAATGCCATGAATTATGGTCTCCTAAAAGGCTCTGCATACACTCCGCCCGAGGGCCTAATCCGCGATCCCAGCATCATAAAACACATGGATGGCCTATATTATGTGGTCTACACCACGAATTGGTCAGGGAATACGATCGGCATAGCATCAAGCCCGGATAAGGTAAACTGGAATTTTGTCCGCAACATCCCACTATCCTTGCCGAGTGGAATCGCACACACCTGGGCCCCCGAATGGTTCGTGGACAGTAATGGAAGCTTGAATGTCATTGTGTCCCTATCGCCAGGCAACTATGAAAACTTCAGGCCGTATGCCATCACGGCAGCGAACAGCAACCTTGCTTCTACGGCCTGGTCGGCTCCGGTCGAGCTTGCAGGCATTGCCCCAAATTATATCGACACTTTCATCGTCAAGATCGGGTCGACTTATCATGCGTTTACAAAGAACGAGTCGACCAAATATATCGAATATGCCACAGCGCCCTCTCTAACCGGTCCTTATACTTTCCGTGGCACCAAAGACTGGGCCAACTGGGGGTCTTGGGTAGAAGGTCCTGCGCTGGTGCAGCTAGATAACGGAACATGGCGCATCTATTTTGACGGTTATTCTGCGCAAAAATATTACTACAGCGACTCCTCTGACGGCTTCCAGACATGGACTGTGAAAAAGGAGCTGCCAGGTTTGACCGGATTGGTCCGACACATGACCGTGTTGAAAGAAACCGGGCAGCCGGGTGACATACGGGGGCTGGAGTCTTACAATATGCAGGGAAATTATATCCGGCATTACAACTATCAGGCACGGATCGATAAGAACGTAAGCCCTGTGGAAGATTCGAAATTTCGAATTGTTCCCGGCCTTGCGGATGCTTCCGCCATCTCATTTGAATCTGTCAATTTCCCAGGATATTACCTACGCCATAAAAACGATCTGATCTACCTTGAAAAAAATGAAGGCAGCCAAGCCTTCACGGCTGATGCCACGTTTCGACGCAAAGACGGACTTGCTAATTCAGCCTGGACGTCGTACGCATCGTACAATTATCCTGACAGATACTTGAGACATTACAATAATCTGCTCCGTTTGGACCCGATTGTTACAGCGATCGATAAATCAGACGCTACTTTCAAGGAGACCACGGAGTAATGGAGCTGGCACAGCCTTGAAAACCATTTGAGCTGTACAGTTCCTTATTATTATATCGATTTGCACTAATATTATATTTATAGGGAAAACTTATGCAATTATAATGACATTATATTTATAGGGAGGTTCAATTAATACAAATGGAGGAGTGAATTCATATGAGTAATATGTTTCAGTCAAAAGTAAGAGAAAAATTAAAGTGGTTGAATGAACCTGAGCACTGGGAGTACACCGAAGAAGGTGGATTGATCATTGATGCACCGGCTAAAGTTGATTTTTTCAAGGATCCTGCGGGGAAACATGTAGCCCATTCTGCTCCTTTTCTACATTTTCAGGTTGATTCATCTTTTCAGCTTACGACACAGCTTCAGGTAGACATGCGTCATCTTTATGATTCAGGGTGCTTGATGTTGATGGTTGACGAGAACAATTGGGCTAAACTTTGTTATGAATTTAAC
This sequence comes from Paenibacillus peoriae KCTC 3763, assembly GCF_000236805.1. Classification (GTDB taxonomy): domain Bacteria; phylum Bacillota; class Bacilli; order Paenibacillales; family Paenibacillaceae; genus Paenibacillus; species Paenibacillus peoriae. The sequence continues at coordinate 16,133 of NZ_AGFX01000009.1, forward strand.
GGCAATTCCGCCACGATTGTGTCTGTTGTAACCAAGAATGGCTCCTCCGATGATTGTAATTCTGAGCGTGTTGTAGTTGATAACCCACATTTGAGGATCACGAAGATTGGAAGGATAATTTCTTTTTACTATTCGCCCGATGGCGAGGATTGGAAGCTAATCCGCTACTTTGGAATGGAACATTCTGCTCAGTTTATAGCAGGTGCACTGGCCCAGTCACCGATGGGATCAGGTTGCCGGGTCAATTTTAAATATTTAAACTTAACGATTCCCACTGAGAATAGCAGGTTCTAAGATATAAAGAAGTCGCCATATTGGCGGCTTTTTTTGTTCCAACGATATAAGTTTATTCTCGATGATGCGATTCGGCAGCTCAAAAAAAGATTTGACATGTAATGCGTTACACAAATTACAGTGTAATTGTAGAACAAATAACAATCATCTCATTAAACATCATTCGTTTTTAGCAAGGGAGACAGCATACTAATGAATAGAGACACTCAAAAAATTGTGTTTATCGATATTGACGGAACACTTGTCGGTGATGACGGCATGGTGCCTGAATCGGCACAAAAAGCCTGCAAAATAGCACGCGAGAACGGTCATCTGCTTTATCTGTGTACAGGTCGTTCAAAAGCTGAAATCTACGATGCCATTTGGGATATCGGATTTGATGGTCTTATTGGAGCAGGAGGGGGGTATGTAGAGTCCGGGAATGAGATTCTTTATCATAAAAAAGTCACGCCTGAGGATGTTAGGCAGATGGTCGATTTCTTTAATTCACATGGAATTGATTTTTATCTGGAATCTAATTCAGCGCTCTATGCTAGCCATAATTTAAGACCTCATTTGGAGAGACGGATCTATGGGGATGTTGAGAACGACCCTGTGGCCAGAGAAAAAATGGAGCGTTCCCCCCATCCATTTATCGCGGGTTTGACTTATGGAGAGACTGATTTGTATAAAGACGATGTCAATAAGGTTTGCTTTCTGGAAAGTGCTGTACCTTTTGAACGCATCAAGGAAGAATTCCAGGGGAAATTTGAGGTCATCCAGTGTACGGTTCCGATCTTTGGCAAGGACAGCGGGGAAATGATGATCCCTGGCATCCACAAGGCAATCGCCATTGCTGATTTGCTGAATCATTTGAGCCTGCCCCAGGAACAGACGATTGCCATTGGAGACGGAATGAACGATGCCGAGATGCTCGAATATTGCGCTGTAGGTATTGCTATGGGCAATGCAAAGCCAGGTTTGATAGAAATTGCAAATGATATTACTGACAGCGTTGAGGAAGATGGATTGTATAAAAGCTTTGTAAAATACAGTTTGGTATCTGAATAATTAACGCATATTTTGCTGCATGAAGCTTGGGGACCTGCCCTCAAGCTTTTTTAGTATAAATCAATAAAAGGAGCAGAAGGAGTTCCCGCTCGTTCGTGTATGAATATCAAAGCATAAAAGATTTATCTTATAGAGATACTAATCAACACATTAAAAATAGCTCAATATTATTCTTGCAAATTACATTTTGATTACATATAATACATATGAACAAGTGCTCATATGTTTATTTGAATAGTGAATTGTTAGAATCTTATAGAAGAGAGGCGTAGGTAGATGAGCGAGAAAAGTCACAGACACGACCATAATAATGAACATGATTGCAGCCAGCATGATCAACACAATCATGCTAAAGGCTCACATGCTCACGGACATGGGCACTCCCATAGCCACGGGCATTCTCATGGACAGGGAGCGAACAAAAATGCTTTGAAGCTATCATTCTTTTTAATTGCTGGGTATATGATCATTGAGTTTATTGGTGGATTACTGACTAACAGCCTGGCACTGTTATCTGATGCGGGACATATGTTGAGTGATGCGGGTGCATTGGGGTTAAGCTATCTGGCGATGACCTGGGGGCAACGGCAGGCGAGCAAGTCAAAGACGTTTGGATACAAACGATTTGAAGTACTGGCCGCTTTTATTAATGGCTTAGCGCTTGCCCTGATATCGATTTATATTTTCTGGGAAGCTTTCGAACGGCTTTCTAACCCACCAGGAATCATGACTTCGGGTATGTTGACAATCGCAGTTATTGGCTTGCTGGTCAATATAGCTGCTGCTTTTATCCTCATGAGAGGAGATACATCTGAAAATCTCAATATTCGCAGTGCTTTTCTGCACGTACTAGGGGATTTACTAGGCTCAGTAGGGGCGATTGTGGCTGCATTGTTGATTATGTTCTTTGGCTGGAATTTGGCTGATCCGATTGCCAGTATATTGGTGGCGATTCTGGTGATCATCAGTGCTTATCGGGTGACTCGGGACTCCGTACATATTCTGATGGAAGGTACGCCGCTGAATATGAACACAGATGAAATTAAGCAATCCCTGCTTGATCTTGAGCATGTTGTTGAAGTACACGATCTTCATGTATGGGCGTTGTCATCGGATGTTCCGTTGCTAAGTTGCCATATCATCATTCAAGATCCAATGTACAGCAGTGTTGTAATGGAACGGGCACAGAAGTTGTTGAAAGAGCAATACGAGATCAAGCATATTACAATACAGATTGATAGACCGGGAGCCCAGTGCCATATTGAACATCACTAGCAAGAAGTTCACACCACCTACTTCCTTACGTCTATATTGATTTGTTTGCTGATAAGGGTATTCTTATTTTCAGTATTTCATGAAAATCGGATGCCCTTTTTCGATTCACTCTGAATAAACTGAAATCATTTGGGTGATTTTATATAAAAAACCAGGGTGGTTGAAAGGATTTCATCTCCATGAGAAAATTCCGCATATTCAGAAAACGGATCAAACCAACCGGAACCCACCAGAACGGAAATCAGGTTCAGCGGGAAAGCGCCGAGAATCCACAGGCGCAGCAGCTTTATCCGGATTTGCTGCAAAACGAGGTCCGCCTTCGTTTGCTTTACGACAATTGTTCGGACGTAGTTTATCGTTCCTTCCTGGTCGGCGGAAGAACAAACGTCTTGTTAATGTATATTGAAGGTTTGGCCGATTCCGAAGCGATCGAACGGCATGTGATTACTCCTTTCATGCAGGAGGCAGCCGGTGATAACGATGATATCAGGCAGCTTATTGAACGGAAAGTATCGGCCATACAAGCGAAAGAATTCACGACGTTTGCCAAGTGTATCGAATATCTTTCGAACGGATATACGATCCTGCTGTCTGATAACTACACTTCCGGCTTTGGCTTCGGATTGACAAAATGGGAGAAACGCTCCATCGAAGAGCCTTCGGCAGAAGTGGGGATTAGGGGACCACGTGAGGGATTTACCGAAACCTTGCGCACCAATACTTCCCAAATCCGGCGCATTATCAAAAGCCCGCTGCTTAAAATGGAATCGACGCGAATCGGCGAATATACCCAAACGAATATTGTCCTGGCTTATATTGAAGGACTTGTGGACAAGACGCTGGTGGAGGAAGTACGCAACCGGCTCATGCGTATTCGGATCGATGGAATCCTGGAAAGCGGTTATATCGAGGAAATGATTGAGGATCATCCGTATTCTCCCTTTCCGCAGTTGCTCAGCACGGAACGGCCTGATGTCGTCTCCGGCAGTTTGCTGGAAGGAAGGGTGGCAATTTTAACGGAAGGAACGCCGTTTGCCTTGGTCGCGCCAATCACTTTTTTTTCGTTAATCCAGTCGCATGAAGATTATTATCAGCGGTCCCTGATCTCCACCATCATTCGTTGGCTGCGCTATTTCTTTATAGCGACCTCTCTCCTGCTTCCATCGGTATATGTGGCGGTGCTTACTTTTCATCAAGAGATGGTGCCTGGCTCCTTGCTTGTCAGTATGGCGAGTTCCCGGGAGCAAGTGCCTTTTCCAGCGTTAATCGAAGCGTTGATGATGGAGGTCACCTTTGAAGCATTGCGTGAAGCAGGCGTGCGGTTGCCCAAGCAGGTTGGTGCCGCCGTCAGCATTGTCGGAGCGCTGGTCATCGGTCAGGCGGCTGTCCAAGCTGGACTTGTGTCCGCGCCCATGGTTATTGTGGTTGCGATTACGGGAATCTCTTCATTTATGATTCCGCGTTACATCGCTGGCATTTCCATAAGGCTGCTGCGGTTTCCACTAATTTTTCTTGCCGGAAGCCTGGGGCTTGTCGGCGTGGTTATGGGGATCATCGCTATCGTTTTGCATATGTGCAGCTTGCGCTCATTTGGCGTCCCCTATCTGTCCGAAGTCAGCACTCCCAAGCTGAATGAATGGAAAGATGTTCTGGTCAGAGCTCCGTGGTGGAAGATGAACACACGCCCGCGCCTTACGGGAACGTATGACAAATATCGGCAGCCATCCGGTCAAAAGCCTGATCCAGCCCGAGGGAACAGCGAGTAGCCGAACCAAACACCTGGCAAAGGAGAGTCGGATGGATGAAGACATGGATAAGGATGTGGATAAAAATGGCAGTTTCCATTCCGCTGCTACTTGTGCTGGGAGGCTGCTGGGATCGCACGGAGCTTAATGACTTGACACTGATTACAGCGCTCGCTTTCGACGAGGCGGAGAATAATCAGGTTCGCGCAACCGTCCAATTCGTCCTTCCGCAGAATCAGTCTGGAGGGGGAACGACAGGAGGTGGAGCTATGGGAGGTGGAGCGGCAAAACGGACGTCCGTCCGATCAGCAACAGGTCTTGACATCACGGACGCGCTGTCCAAGCTGCAACGGACAATCCCCAGGGAGATGTTTTGGGGGCAATGCAGAATCTACATATTCAGCGAATCCGTGGCCAGGGCGGGAATCCGCAAACATCTCGATTTCTTAATCCGTTTTCCTGAGACGAGAGAGCGGGCCTATATGTTCGTAAGTAAAGGGGAAGCGGCCCAGGCACTCGAGTTGTTTCCGCCGATCGAAAATTCCTCGGCCGAAGTGCTGCGCAAGCTGTCTGATCTGCTGATTGGAATACGGGTGACGATGCACGAGTTGAGCCTCATGTTAAGCGGGGATTCCCAGACGGCTATTCTGCCGATGATCCATATCCTTCCGAAAATCGAATCAGCTGGGCCGTTTCAAACCGTTCCGTACCTGTTGGGGAGCGCTTTGTTCAAAAATGACAAAATGGTGGGCGAAGTTTCCGAAAAGGTTACAAGGGGTGTCATGTGGCTCAGGAATGAAATCAAAGGGTTTACAGTTGTGTTTAAACCGGAGGGATCGGAAGGACTGATGTCTTTAAAACCGGTAAAGGCGAATATCAAGCTGATTCCAAATATTGAAGGCGAAACCTGGAAGATGACAGTCCGGGTTAAAACAGAAGGGGACATTATACAAAATGGCACTATAATGGATCCCATGAATCCGAAGTTGCTCGCTGTTATAAGCAAGGGATTCAAGGATGATGTAAGAAAACGAATCGAGTTGGCGCTTTACGAGGTTCAACGGCGGCACAAGAAGGACGTTTTTAATTTCGCCCAGACGTTTCACCGAAAGTATCCCAAGCAATGGGAGAAGATGAAGGACCGATGGGATGAGCAGTTTTCCAAAGTTGAAGTCAACACGGAAGTTGAAGCAAAGATTCTTAGACCTGGATTAGTCAGCTCTCCAGAAGGGGTGCCCAAGGAAGAGGTAAAAAAGAAATGAGATGGTATTTTTTCTGTGTCGTTACGATCTCCGTGCTGCTGATTACCCGTTTCGAGTGGCCGAAACTGAAAGCAAAGCCGGTAAAGGATAAAGCTGTATTCGTATCACTGCTGCTCCTGGTTTGGATTTTATCCATGCTGGACCTGCCCAATACGCCCGGGCCAACTACGGTGCTTCTGTTCATTTTCAAGCCATTTCGGGGTCTAACGGAACCGTAACCGGTCTTTATAAGAAGGGAACGGACTAACTTAAGGCGAGGTGAAGGCTCATGTTGGAGAAGGGGAAGATTTCAGCTTTTCAAATGGGGCTTATGATGTATCCGGCCGTGCTGGCTTCCGGTTTTCTTGTTTTGCCGACCATAACGGCCCAATTTGCCCAAAATGATCTTTGGCTTACGGGAATATTGGCTGCTCTGACAGGCTGGATTACCGTCTATACCGTGACCCGATTGCATGAGCTTTATCCGGGGCAAACGATTGTCCAGTACAGCGAGCAGATTCTCGGCAAAATTCCCGGAAAAGTCATCGGCCTCGCCTTTATCACTTACAATCTGCATGCCACCGGAGGGGTCACCCGGCAATATGCAGACTTTGTCACAGGCAATTTTTTGTTTAAAACCCCCTTATTGATCATCATGGGATCCTTGATCTTGCTAAGCGCGATCGCCGTTCGCGGTGGTGTGGAGATGCTGGCCAGGTGCACTGTCATTTTTTTACCAGTGTTTATTTTTCCTGTCTTTTTTCTACTGCTGCTGCTTCCCGATTTGGATGCCAAAGCTATATTTCCGGTCCTGAATCATGGAGTAATCCCGGTCATCAAAGGGTCTTTCTCGATGATGGGGTGGATGAACGAATTATTCCTGATGACCTTTCTTTTGCCCAGTGTAACGGATCCAGAGAAGGGGAGAAAATGGGGATACATATCGATGATCAACATTGTTTTGTTCCTGACTTATTCCAGCCTGATCGCCTTATTTTTGCTGGGGCCGAATTTGGGGAGCAGAGTCTACCCGATTCTCATCGCTTTTCGGTATGTCAGCGTCGGTTCTTTCCTGGAAAATCTGGAATCATTGCTGCTGGCGATGTGGGTTGTCGGAAACTTCCTGCAGGCTGGCATCTTTCTTTACGCTGCAACGCTCTCTTTTGCACAATGTTTTCAGTTAGCGGACTACCGTCCGATTGTTTTTCCGCTCGCGCTGCTCAGTCTGATCATAGGCATTTGGGATCTACCCAATTTTCCGGTCTTCGGGTTTCTGGTGAGGTCGGCGGTTCCGTTCCACATTCTATCGACTTATCTGCTTATTCCGCTGTTATTGCTGGTCGTCGCCTCCTTGCGCAAACGAAAAACAAGCCGAAAAGAAGGCTGATGTTGCTGCTCATGTCTCGTTTGTGGAATATTCTTTATTAAAAGCCAAAAATAGAATCATTATAATGATGCAGGTTGTGCCAACCCATTGAAACATTCCAAGGGAATCTTTTAACCAAAAGACTGTTGTTAACACAGCCGCTAGTGGTTCCAAGCTTCCTAAAAGACTCGATTCTTTCGGCGATAGACTGTTTAAACTTTCTATATAAAACCAAAAAGCAAGCATAGTACCAAAAATGATAACGAAAATCAAATAAAAGCAGGTTTCTGGTGTTAAGTTCTTAAAATCCATTTGCCAAGGTGGGTGGATAAAACTTAATGCGACTCCCCCGATCATCATAGCCCAGCCAACAATGACCAAGGAATTGTATTGCTTCAGTAAAGGAACAGCATATAAAGTATAAAATGCAAGCGCAAGCCCAGATAAAATTCCCCAAACGATTGCAACTGACGGCACAGATAATTGAGAGAATGAGCCGTTGGTTAATAACAAAAAGCAGCCAACTAGAGCGAGCGAAACGGTGAACACATCTTTTCTTGTTAGAGCAGATTGTCTACTGATGATTAAGTAAACAATAATCATTACAGGTGCCAAATATTGTAATAACGTGGCTACAGCAGCATTACCATGCTTAATGGATGCCATATAGGTGTATTGAACCCCAAGCATACCGACTAATCCAAATATTATGAGATGAAACGATGTCTTTTTATTTTTCCAGATCCCAAAAATCTGAGCACGGTCTTTTCCAACAAATTGAACTAACAGGAGTAATAAACCTGCAATGAGTAGCCGAATCGTGACAAGCCAATTCACGTCAATGGCGTATTGTTGAAACAGCTTTTTGGCAACGGTGCCACCAATTCCCCAAAATATCGCTCCGGTTATAATGAGAAATATTCCTTTTCCTCTATTCATAATCAACTCTCCATCGTAAAATATAAAAATAGTATGTTATACTTCACATGATAAATGGGAAATCGCTGAATGAATACCCGAATCGAATGGAAAAGTATAAATATATTGAGGTGATAGGGTGCAAATAAAGGATTTCACGATTGACCAGAATTTAAAAGAGCTAACTGAGCATCGTACCGTTGTGTTGCCGATTGCATGTTACGAAACAACGATTAGCCAAAATATAAATGGATATATTCCGCTTCATTGGCATGATGAATTTCAATTTGTTCTGATCTTAAAAGGACAAGCTATCTTCCAAATACGAGAAGAAAAAATTACGATTCACGAAGGGGAGGGTTTGTTCATAAATAGCGGCTGTCTGCACATGGCGACAGACAAGAATAATTCGGGCTGCGTCTATATTTGTTTAAATGTGTCTCCAAACTTTGTACTATCCCAAGAACTTTATACAGCCTATGTATATCCCTATATTCAAGCAACTAATTTACCTTACGTACACTTGAATACCAAGGAGCTTTGGGCCAAAAACATTCTAGGCGCTATTTTAAAAATCAATCAGCTGATTCAGCAAAACCCACCCTACTATGAAATGGACATTACCGTACAGCTAACGTTGATTTGGAGAAATTTGATTGTTAATGGCTTTCAACTGGAATATGAACAAACAGAAATGTTGAAGAATCTTCGAATGAAGGAGATGCTGAACTGGATTCACCTGCATTATGCTGAGAAAATTCTTTTAGACGACATCGCACGAGCGGGGCAATTAAGTCGGTCCGAATGCTGCAGGTATTTCAAACGAATTTTAAAGAAGACACCTCTGAATTATGTAATGGATTATCGAATTCAACAAAGCTTAATTTTACTTCAACAACCCGAATGCAATGTCACAGATGTTGCTTATCAAGTAGGATTTAATAGCACAAGCTACTTCATTAATCATTTCCGAAAGTCCATGAACATGACACCATTAGCATACAAAAAATATAAAAATAATGGATTCATTCTTTAAATGCTTAAGAAGCCTAGCATCAAGGAGAAGCTGCTGAAGTTTTAACCGAAGCCGGTATTGAATATATGAATGGAACCGCAGAATTTGTTGATACTCACACTATAATGGTGGATGGCCAGGAAATTAAAGCAGACCATATCGTAATTAGTACAGGCTCTTCTGCATTCGTACCGAACATGAACGGACTGGAAGAGATAGATTATTAATGAACGAAAACGTTTTTAAAATGAAGACTTTACCCAAAGATCTTATTGTTGTCGGAGCCGGAGCTATTGGGATTGAGTTAAGTCAGGCTTTTAATCGGCTTGGGGTTCAAGTGAAGATTGTTGAAAGAGCCGAACGTATTTTGTCCAAGTAGGAAGTAGACGATTATTGCACCAAGCATCAAATTAAAATTGCAGAAACGAAATATGAAACTTTTTATATTTGTCTTATGGAAGAAGAACGTTATCAATATTACATTCACTTGTTGTATCCCATTATCAAAAGTTGATGTGGAAAATGTTCGGACCCCACTTTTCATCATTCATAGCGATTTCGATTACCGGGCTCCAATCGAACAAGGGGAACAATTCTATACGGCTCTAAAATTACTTGACCGTAAAGTACGCTTTCTCCGGTTTCTTACGTAAACCCATGAGTTATCACGTTCGGGAGAACCATGGCACCGTGTGGTCCGACTAGAATATATCCTAAATTGGTTTAATGAACATCTTAAACCTACTTCAAATACGGTCAAAGGCGCTAAATTCGAAGTTTTCCCTTGATCCCATAGGCAACGTCATGGACTGCATCGCTTTCATTTGAAGGGCTTGGAAAGTTTCCTTACCAAAGAAAGCATGAGCTTTTTTCACCATTTCATTAATCATTGCGTCATTTTCCATTAACGTTTCGCGTATACGGCGTACTAATTGTTGAGCGTGTGGTCCGGTAATGTGCTCTGCAACACGTTCAAGAAGTACTTTAGTATCACCAGAAAATAGACGGGCAACGAAGTGACACATAACCAAATTCATTCGAAGCGCTTCACAATACTCACTGCTAAATGCTCGGCGGATACCGCCCCTTACACCAGCATGACCATATGAAACTTCAGAAGCTGCCCGATAAAAAAGAATCATTCCTTCGGCATGACTCGATTCCGGATTCAACCGAAGCTCACTCACTAATGAGCATAAACGTTGAACTATGGGGTGAGCCGCCTCCAATGTCTGCCACCATTCCAATAAACGATGCTGTTCCTCTGCACTCATACTTAAGGGTTGCGTATCAAGCATTTTTCTTCATTTCCTTTCCATTTAAATCCGCGGGATCGCTTGAATATTTTCGATCCGTTCACGTATCATTTCCCATTCCGATCCAAGAAGAAGCTTACCGAGTCGAATTGCTTCGTAGATACTATCGGCAATTAGCCGATTTAAATATCGGCTTTGCTCGATCAGATGGAATGCATCCGGCTTTGCCCCTTTTACTGCTAGTTCAAAATTTGGGCTTAACTGTTCTTCACTAATACGCAATGTATCAAGATCAAATACAAGCAATTCTTTTAAAAGTGGAATCGTTTCTCCTTGACGGATCCGGTTGATTGTTCCTTGTACAGCATCAAATCCATATCCAATATCAGCAACTGAAGCATGGTATGGATTTAATCCCGGTTGGGCCCGCATAGATGGAACAGCTCGAAATCCCGTAGTAATGGAACAGACGACTTCTTTTGCAGCCATCCCTTTCTCTAATGCCGTTTGAATCGCCTCAAGATAAGAATCCCTTTGATTGGAAGCCATATCCATAAAAGTATACGTCATTTTGTCCCTCCCCTTTACCTCTACAGTTCTGTACTATGGTATTCAAAATCAAATCTTTAGGTGTATGCCGGGGTTTCAAACTTAGTCGTATGATCGTAGACGTTTTGGACAGTTATTGGAGATGTCCGAAAAGCTCAAAGAGGTTGAAAAAGAAGGGAACGAGCTGTTCCTTTCAGCCATTAATGGGTGATCTCTGGGCAGGTTTGTTTAAAATGAAGCCTGAATTGTTAGAAGATGTCTCTGATGAGATGGAGATGAATCGTCAGCTCATGGATGGAGAACAGGGCGCTTCTCAGCAGGCAGCAGATACTCTGTCCGCAGCCCTGAGTCAGAATGGTAAATCCCGTATGCTCTCCAGAGCAGCACAGGAAGCTGTGGAAGCCAAAGAGAATGTAGGAGGTATACAGGCTGGAAGTGGTGACGGGGAGTTGAAAAAGGTTCCATTAAAAGACCAACTGTTTTTAGATGAAAAATTGAGCAGTGATAGAAGGCTTCGGGAGATTGCAGCATGGGCCGGACGTATGAAGGTGATTGTAAACCGCAAGCAACGTTTGAAGCATAAGGATGCGATCAGTCGAAACGGGATTCGGCAAGGAAATGATATTGAGCAACTGCTTCCAATGGAGCTTGGAAGTTACGCCAGCCCTATTAGCAAAATGGATTTCCTACGCCGATATGCCGAAGGTCAAATAATGAAATGAGTTTCAGAAAAAACACCCTTTATTTACGGATATTAGGTGTTTTTCATTTGCAAAATCTCTCAATATATATAATGATTAGATCTAAAGTAATGCTTTTATGTTGAAAATAGGTGAGGTGATAGAATGAAAATCTTAAAAAAAACTAACGGTAAGCGCATTTGCTGTGGTCATGTGTTTTGGATTTATCAGCGCTGCTTCAACTCGTACATATGTACATGGCTATACTAAGAAGAACGGTACTCATGTTGCTCCGTATTATCGCTCAGATCGAGATCTTGGCTTCAGTAATAACTGAAGCACAAAGGGTAACTGAAATCCGATAACAGGGAAATACGGTACCAAAACACACCGTTAAAATCATCAAATCGAGCGCGTTGATACCCTGCTAAATACTAAGCGGGGTATTATTTTTTTATATTTAGGGGGATGAAAATGAAGAGCTTCAAAGGATTAATAGTAAGCGCAATATTGGCTGTAACGATGGGGTTAGTCGCCTACAACGGGATACCAGTTCCACAAGTTCACAAAGATCCTGCGGTGTCTGAGCAATCGAAAACAGTGACAACGGGCGAAACGGTCAAAATGGAATTTCCATCAGCAAAGTATCCCGAGACCGCACAGCACATTAAGGAAGCAATAGCTGCTAGCCACTCAGCCGTATGTACCATAGACCGCGAGGGGGCCGATCATAACCGTGAACTGTCCCTTAAAGGTGGTGCCCACGCGTAAGGGTAAAGACCGTGATGAATGGCCTATGGCGATGTGTGCAGAAGGTGGCGCGGGTGCTGATATTAGATACATAAGCCCTAGTGATAACCGGGGAGCAGGATCATGGGTAGGTCACAAATTGGATGACTACCCGGGCAGCACCAAAATAGAATTTATAGTCAAATTGAAGAGACTCTGGTGGTTAATGCCGACAGAGTTTTTTTCATTTTCGAAATGATTTCGCATATACGTGGACTCCGTTAAGCAGTTGTTTCTCAACCGATTGTATTTAACAAAACACAACGTTTTTTTACAAGATGAATTTTCCAAAGAAATTCTAAATTCAGTTGAAGTGATGGCACCTTACGTAACTAAAGGTTCAGATAACTTATACCATCTAGATCCTGCCGCACAAGAGGTTGTTGATAAAGAAGTATATGATCATTTCGCAACTGGGGTTCAGAACCTGAATTCTGCAACTAACAGTCAATTATCTACGAGTGGAAGTCAAATATCTCCTTATGTATACAGTAATCCTTACTGGTGGGGAGTCGCAATTACCTTTGATGATGCAGAAACTAAAAGAATGATTTATTCATTACAACAAACAGCAGCTGTTGGTGCATTACTTGCCGCAATCGCTGCGTACATCCCTTATGCCCAATTGGGGGCAATAGTGGCTCTTCTTGAATCTACTGGTGCTATGATGATTGCCAATTCAATGTCTTATAGAAATGCTGGTAGGGGGGTTACTTTAAATCTTCATTGGGCCCCTGCAGTTTATTATGAGGTGACACCAAATTAAGGTGAAAGCAGTATATTAATGGAAAGGAGAGAGTGAACATGGAGACAGCATTGGCAATTATTATACTCTTCCTTCTAATACCTGCTATTGTTCTTGTTGCGATTGTCAGTCTAGTTTTCAAAAAAGACAAAGCGAAAGTCACTTATGTTCTTTCAGGTGTTACTTTCGCAGCAATCATTCTAGCAATTATTAACATGATAGCGACCGGTTCAATTAATAATGACAGTATAATCATTATTCTACTAATTATCGTTTCAATGATTATATTATTCCGTATTAATAGTGTTCGGAAAAGAAAAAATTGAAACGAAGCTCCATTGGCGAAACATTTCCAATGGAGCTTCGTTTTTTTAAGAGCGTATACTTTTGACGATCAAGAGGTTCAGCAAAAAACAAGTGCTTGTGATTCCATATAACAAAAGAAAAGATATCACGTTGAAGCTATTTGATCCGTTTGAGGAAATTATAATATCTGGTGTCGTCACGTCACTCAATACTGCTAGAAGAGAGGTCAAGCTAACTCAAGGAATGGATAATTTTCAGTAGATTATGCTTAAGGAGATCATTGCTATTTATTAGTGATTTGCAGACCAAATTATTCAGGCAACGTGATTTCCAATATAAATAATGTGTTCATGAACCTCGGAGAAAAACCGGGGTTTTGTCATATTTAAGTAGAATTTGGAAATGTCACATGGTATATTTAGCCTAATGCTATGTACCTATGTTGGATAGCCCGTATCCCGTATCCCGTATCCCGTATCCCGTATCCCGTATATAGTAAGAAACTGCATCGCAACGGCAGTGGAATCGCTATTGAGAGCTAATAAATTTTAAACAGGGGTGTTAGAGTATGTCTAGTATACAACAAGCGATTCAATACGTAATTGATGAAGTAGAAGCTCCTGCTTTAAATCATCCTGAGCTTGAAAAGGAATTTAAAAATAAGGTTACTCGTTCAAAGATCATAGTTCGTAATATGAAGAAAGTTGGAGACCTACAGAAATATCTTCAGCGTTTTGAAACGATTCCGACTCAGGGTTCTCCAGGAAGAGTATTATATGATCGTTTTAAAGCCTTAGGACTGGAAACGTATGAGGAACCTATACCCTCGATTTTGTAATGAATTCAAGAATGAACTTGAAGATGTTACAGTGTTGGATGACTTCATCATCGGAAAGAATTATTCCTCATGGGACATTTCAATTTTATCTCAAACATACGATACTCAATCTGGAATTTATCTTATTGGTGATAATGACTGATTACAGGCCATTTTTATTAAGGCCACTCTATCTAACGGGAAATATCCAAACGAATGGATCATCAAAAACGAACGCTTAAAGTATTATTTTTACAGTTTAAATGGGAACTTTAAACCTGAATATAAATACAATGCGGCAATTTTAAATTCATTAGAAAACAATACGCCAATTTACCTCTTCACTAAAAATGACACGATTTTGAACCTAAATGGCATATATCAATTTGGGGGACATGACCATGATCCGACTGACGGATCAAGATGGTTTATTCTCAATAAAGTCAGCTCTTTAAATCTTCAAAATCCTATTACAAACAATGAATATATAGAAGAGATAAACAAGCAGGTCAAAAAGTCCAAAAATTTAAATCAGCATGATAGACAAGTAAGGCTGAATCAGGCCCCTAAGAAGCCGAAAAGTATACCAATTGTAACAACTGCTTATAAAAGGAATCCGGATGTAATAGGGGAGGTATTGGCTCGAGCAAATGGGATCTGTGAAATATGTATGCAGCAGGCACCGTTTTTACGAGCTAGCGATCAATCGTCTTATTTAGAAGTGCACCATAAGGTACCTTTAGCTGATGATGGTGATGATACGGTAGGGAATGCGATTGCTGTTTGCCCTAATTGCCACAGGGAAGAACATTTTGGAGTACCGGCGAAGATTGTTACTGCAGCTCTTATTGTCCATGAAGGCAAAATCCTGATCGCCAAGCGTGGAGCAAATATGAAACATTCAGGAATGTGGGAGTTCCCTAGTAGGAAGCTAGAAGTAGGGAGACCCTTGAAGAATGTTTAATCAGAGAGATTAAGGAAGAACTAGATAGTGATATTGAAGTGCTTCACTATTTCAGCCAGAGTCTCCACCCATATGATCAAAGAGTCATTAAGTTAATGGTTTACTGGGCTGTTTGGAGAAATGGCCAGTTGAATTTAAGAGAGCATGAATCGATTGAATGGGTTGAATTTGGAAAATTGGATCAATACAATTTCTTGCCTGCTGATTATCCTATTGTAAATTCTGTCCTTATGTTAAGTCAGGTATTCAATTAATAATTTCGTATTTGCAGTGAAGATAGAATAAATGGGGAGGTTACAAAATGGCTCTAAAATTCAGAAAAAGTTTTAAGATTGTACCTGGTGTAAGACTAAATGTTGGAAGTAAAAGTGCCGGCCTAAGTTTTGGTGGTAAGGGACTTCGTTACAGCATTAATTCTCGAACAGGCGGCCGCATAACAGCAAGTATTCCTGGTACTGGCCTTTCATATTCAACTTCAACAAACAGGAGAAGATATAATAGCAATGCTTATCAGCGCAGGGAGGAGCTGCGCAGAGAGCGGGAGCATCAAAAACTAGAAGAAAAGATGAAAGCGGAATATGAAGTTGCATGCTTCGAGAATCAGATTGATTTCATTAAATCAATACATAAAGAATGTGATGAGCCTATTTATTGGGATCAGATACAAAGCTCTAGGCCCCCTTTCTTAAATGCTTCTCCAGGTCCACATGAATTAGAGGCTCGGAGGAATCTTGAAAACTTTAAACCTGGTTTTTTTGATAAGCTCTTCAACAACGATTCAAAAAGACAGGAGCTAATAAGACTAGTTGACACAGCCAAAGAAAAAGATAAAGAAGATTATAACGATTGGGAGAAATTAGTACAGGTTGCTCAACAAATTAACAATGGGGATATTGATACTTATTTTAGTGTTATTGATGAAATGAGACCATTAGATGATTTAAGTGATTTCGGTAGTGGATTTAACTTTGGAACAGATAACCCATCTTATGTGGAAATAGAATTTCAAGTTCATTCAGACCAGGTAATTCCTAAAGAAATTAAATCGCTAACAAGTACAGGAAAACTCTCAACTAAAGCAATGCCAAAGTCTAAGTACTTTGATTTAGAACAAGATTACGTGTGTAGTTGCACATTAAGAATCGCAAGAGATATGTTTGCTTTGTTACCGTTAGACTATGTAATTATTCACGCTATCAATGATGCAATAGATTCTTCAACAGGTCAGCAAAATGAAGTTACTGTATTGTCTGTAAAAATTGATAGAGCCACTTTAAATATGTTGAATTTTGAGAACATCGATTGTTCAGACTCTATGCAGAACTTCGAGCATAATATGAAATTTTTAAAGACGTCTGGCTTTAAGCCCGTTGAAAGATTAGCGATATCCGTGTAGTGTAGTGATTATGACATGAGATTAGTAGAAAACGGATTTCATTCTTTTGAGAAAGCAATAAATTTATATAAAGATTTGCCTACATGTCAACCGGAGAAATATGATTATGTTCTTAAAGATATTATTTGCAGATCTACAACTAAAACGCCAACATTGACTCCGAAGAAAGAAACTGTACCAAAGCCTGATCCAAAACCAGTTACTCCGTTTTGTTAAAGAATAAGACATATTTGAGTCTTGAACAATTTTATAAGATAACTGGCTTTCAAGGTGAGCGTCATTTTTGGACAGGTTCAGCATTTATGTGAACAACGAAGAAGGAGAAAGGAAGTACAAGGAACTGATGAGTCAGTTGGACAAAATATCAATTTACACAATAAAATCATATATGGAAAAAAAAGTTTATCTCTATGATTGAGAAAGAGTCGGTTGGGTTACTGAGATCAAATATGGCTCTGAAATCTTACTAATATGACGATCGTTCTCAACAATGGGAAATATGTAGAGAGTATAGTTATTAAAGAGCATTTTAATGATTTTTGCAAATATGATGATATTGAAATGATTAACGTTTCTCAAATAACAAAAAATATATTTTTCAGAGTGTATATTAATTTGAATGAATTTTAACTTTCCATTATATTTATAATTAAAGGAAATTTGAAAGCGCAGTTAGAAGAAGCCAATGAGAATCCCAATTATAGATGGTCTTTGCATCAACTTTCATTCGTGCGCTTAATTCAGTTTTGGTCAGGCCATGATAATGCCTGGCCTTTTTAATTTTCTCCCCAATAGTGCCTTCAGGCATCTCCTCAAAGCACCCAAGGTATGATACCGGCTGCTCAAGCAACTCGGATAGAGCAAGGAGCGTTTTTGGCTACGTTTAGCTGCCTGCTCTGTAATTGTAAGATTACGAAGCATCCGATGATATCAAATTCGAGCCCCAGCTGTGTTAAGCTCTTCAGGCGGATCACTCGGAAAAAGCCTTGTCTCTTTTGTGATATACAGTCCCAAGGTATTATCTATACGGTTGGGAGTGTAGTATCAGGAGTACCGATCATGCCCAAATGTCCCTGCCTTCTTTGGCAGTTCCTTGTAATTAATAATGCGATTGCGTCCATGACCCTTGGCGTAGTAAAGCGCTTCGTCTGCTTTTGCGATCAGTTCCTCTGGAACATTGTTGCCATCAGGATAGCAGGTTGCGACACCAATACTAACCGTGACCACACTTTTCATGCGCGCTCCGTTATGATGGATTGCGGTTTTTTCTATGGCTAATCTCAGACTTTCGGCAAGTTGCGCCGCTCGCTTGGCACTCGTATCCGGCAGGATAATCGTAAATTCTTCCCCACCGTAACGGGCAATTGTAGCCGCTGGATGATTAATGGTCTTTTTGGCGATGGCCGTTACTTTGCGCAAGCAATCGTCCCCGGCCTGGTGCCCGTATAGATCGTTGTAAGCTTTAAAATGATCAATATCAAGGAAAATGAGAGACAACCCTTTGTTATTTTGCGCTGCATTTTGCCATTCCTGCTTGAGCATTTCATCAAAAAAACGGCGGTTTGCAATTTCGGTTAGTCCATCCAACAGGGAAAGCTGCTTCAATTGCTCTTCCATTTTCTTTCTTTCAGAAATATCCTTGGCAAGCCCAATGACTCCAACTGTTTTCCCGTCCAGTAAAAGCGGTGACAATGTCAGCAATACCGTTATCCTGGCACCATCCTTCCGAATATATGACCATTCTCGTCCTTCGGATACATATTCTGCCGCGCCGTAAAAAAATACATCTAATCCATGGATGGGTTTACCTGTTTTTTTGGATAGTTCTTTCCCATAAGCCTCGACTTCATTCGGGTCATGAAAGATCAGAGGAGATTCCTTGCCAATCAGCTCGTCGGCCCGGTAGCCAAGCATTTTTTCTGTACCCTTATTGGCATGCGTGATCTGTCCCTGCCAATCGATGGCTATGATAGCCGTACCTACTGCGGATTGAAAAATCGCTTCTTGAAGTGCATGTAGAGTACGGTATTTTCGCTCGCTCTGCTCCAATTGTTTAGTTAGTTGATTCGTTGTAGAAAAGAAAGCAATTAACGATGCTGCGAAGAGTCCGCCCACACCGACAAGCGCTAAATAGGAGAAGGTATCCTTTGTAATGCCCCTCATGAGCGACAGGATCGTAATGAGCGTCATACTCAGTAATACCGAGAGCAGCCAGCGGCGCTTATAACATTTGACAACCTGCATAATGATCCCACTGCCGACGGCAGCTAATGTAATCGATAATAATGGCGCCATGCTGGTAGGTGAAGGTGTAAAGGTCCCCACTAATGTGACCCGGCCCAACACAAAGAATAGGGCAGTCACTAAAGAAGCGGGTAGCCCCCCAAAATATGCGGAACTGATGACAACGATATGGCGGAAATCGATAAAGGATGTCTCGTTTATTTGATAACTGAATAACAGAAGAAGAAGAGCACAGCAGCCGTGCGTGATTCCTGTCAGCAGCTTAAATCGCAAGGTACGATGGTCTTCCATTAAGTAGCGCCGGAATAAATGGTTGAAGAGAAAAAGGAACGCCGTTAACAAGGCGAAATTCGCAATCATATATCTTAACATAGGTGGTCCTTCCATCATGTTTGTCTATCGCAAATGTTATTCTCTTCAAAATGTGAGAGGACAACATAACGAAAATCGTTCCGGCTATTATTCTTGAACTTGCATGATATAAGTATAATGGGAAACAGAAGTAAAGGTAAGCGGAAATTCCTACGTATAGTGGAGCAGCTTACACATCCTAATAGGGAGCAAATACTATGACAAAGCAGCGGAATGTGTTAAAAATACGATTTTAGCAACGTCTTTCACAGTATACATCTATTTACCTCAGCTTGTGGGATAGAATCTGTAACTTGGTGCCACTGGTCGGCCGTATCTGTATACTAAGACTACGGCCGCCAGATAGTAAGTGCAATATGGTATAATGGCCATGAAACGGAAAATGATAGAGAAGAAACGAAAGAGAGGGAAAGCGATGAGACTCATTGATTTGAGCGTCCCGATAAGCCCAAGCATCCGTGAGCCGATAGCAGCAAAGATCGAGTATTCGAGCCATAGCGAAGGCGCGATGCAAGCGTCAGCCATACTTGGTCTAAAACCTGACGACTTTCCGGAAGGCAAAGCATGGGCTACCGAAACCGTAACGCTTAACACCCATTCGGGGACGCATGTCGACGCACCTTGGCACTACTGGCCAACATCGGAAGGTAAACCGGCTAGAACGATTGACGAACTGCCGCTAGAGTGGTTTTTTTCTGATGGCGTGCTTCTTGATTTTAGTTCTAAGCCGCCCGGTTATGAGTTAACGTCTGAAGATCTAGTTGCGGAGCTGAGCCGCATTGGGTACAAGCTTAAGCCGCTCGATATTGTGCTTATCCGGAGCGATGCGGATAAGCGGCTGTATGATGAAAAGTATGCATTCCTTCATGCCGGTGTCTCGGCCGAAGCGACCATGTGGTTACTGGATCAAGGAATTAAGGTAGTCGGTACTGACGGCTGGGGTTGGGATATCCCGCTTAATCTCCAGGCGGAGGCCTACAAGCAGCAGCCAAGAGACGGCGTCCTTTGGGCAGCGCACTATGTCGGCAAAGACCGGGAATATTGCCAGATCGAGAAGTTGGCCAATTTGGAGCTTCTGCCGAAGCCGTTTGGCTTCAAGGTTTGCTGTTTTCCGGTTAAAGTGGAAAGAGCGAGTGCCGGATGGGCTCGTCCCGTAGCAATCATAGAGGAATAAAAGGGAAGCAACGTTCCAGCAGCAATAATGCAACCTGGAGCGTTATTTCTTTTTTCCAACATACCTCCGAGAGGATAGTGATCTTGAACTATCACATCTGCTGGGTCCATTTGCTTAATGGTCCGTATTTGCGGAAATAACTTGCCTGTATAATTATATAAACCTCATAAACGAATTTAGAGCTAACCTTAATAAAACCCTCAGTTAAAACTTCTCTTCTTGACGCGATACTGAACTGTACTGTATTCTTCTCTTACCAACAAACAAATAAACAGAACAATTCCGTCAAATTTTAGAGATTGGTTAGGTGTATGAAATGACAACATCGCGTAGATCTGCGCGGCAGCGCATCCTGGATGTGGCTTCTGATTTGTTTTATCGCGAGGGTATACGCTCAATAGGCGTTGATACAATTGCAGAAAAATCCGGAGCAAGCAAGGCCACTCTTTACCGCCATTTTCCAACTAAAGATGACTTGATAGTCGCTTATCTTCAGGAAAAGAGTGAGCTCTCTTTGAAGCAATTTGACAAGCTTATTGAGCAGTATAAAGGATCACCCAAAGAGCAAATCTTTGCATTCATCAATGCCATCAGTGACTCACTAACAGAGCCGGAATATAGGGGGTGCAGTTTTTTGAACGCATATGCGGAATTCTCCGATATTCATCATCCAGTTCAGCGTTTGGTATTGGAATACAACCACGAATTGCGCTCACGCTTGATAAGACTTACGAAAGATGCGGGCGTGCAAGATGAGAATCTGGCGGATCAGCTTCTGCTGGTGATTAACGGGGCATTTTCTATAGGTCCTATATTAGGCGCAAACGGTCCAGCCGCTCAGTTGAAAGTAGTTACAACTTTTTTGATGGACTTGCATCTAAAACATTAAAATAATGACTGGTTGAACCCATTAATTTAGATATCACCCTTTGAGAATGAATTCGGATTATTTTTTCCACTATCTATTCTCAAGGGTGTTTTTTATGAATTTTTTTTCTTGACACGAAACAAAACTGTACTGTATTATTCTTTTTAATGAAACAGAACAGTTTCGTTCTTGTTGTTTTATTTTGAACAACATACCAAAAATCTGATAAGGGAGAGTCAAGATCGTTAGTAAACTATGATTCTAAGGAGGATGCAACATGGAGCAAATTCGATTGGGACGTACAGAGTTGAGGGTGAATCCGATTGGTCTTGGTGCTAATGCGGTTGGTGGGCACAACCTTTATCCGAATCTAAACGATGAAATAGGCAAAGACGTGTTGCGTACGGCGCTTAAGCAAGGCATTAATTTTCTGGACACTGCATTCGTATATGGACATGGACGCTCCGAAGAGCTCATCGGGGAGGTGATTAGAGAACAAGGTGGACGGGAAAACGTTGTCATCGCTACCAAAGCTTTCGATAACAACCCGAGTCTTCTGAAGGAAGCCGTCGAGAACAGCCTGAAACGGCTGCAAACCGACTACATCGACTTGTTCTACATTCATTACCCAGATGTGGAGACGCCAAAGGACGAAGCCGTTGGAGCGTTGAAGGAGCTGAAAGATGAGGGGAAAATCCGTGCGATCGGTGTCTCTAACTTCTCAATCGAGCAGTTGCGAGAAGCGAACAAAGATGGCTATGTAGATGTTGTCCAGGACGAGTACAACTTGTTCAAACGGGACAGAGAGAAGGATATCCTTCCCTATGCGAAGGAGAACGGCCTCTCGTTCGTACCTTACTTCCCGCTCGCTTCAGGTCTGTTAGGCGGCAAATACACAAAGGAGACAACGTTCTCGGATGTGCGTGCCAGCCTCCCGATGTTCCAGGGTGAGACATTTATTACTAATCTGGAAAAGGTCGAGCGATTGCGCGAGATTGCTGATACCAAGCAAGTCGAGGTAGCGCACATCGTACTGGCTTGGTACCTGACCCGGGACGCTATCGATGCCATCATCCCAGGTGCTAAACGGCCCGAGCAGGTGGAGAACAATCTGCAGACACTGTTCGTGCGGCTCTCGAAAGAGGAAATCGATCGGATCGATCAAATCTTTCAGGCTTGACTGGGATGGCCTCTACAAGAGCGTTGACTCTATGATCGTTATTGTAGCCACAATATGGATTCGATTAGATGAAAGGAGAATGAATGACATGGCAAAAACGATGAAGGCGTGGGTAACTGATGGCAAAGGAGGTATTTCGTTCTCAGATGTTCCTGTTCCTACCCCGGCGCCGGATCAAGCACTGATCGAATGCAAGTCCACCACGATTGCTCGCGGCGAGATCCGTTCTCTACCCTATCTTCCGGGCGGACGTGTTTTAGGCCTCGACTTAGCAGGTGTAGTTATCAAGGAGGCCGCAGATGGCAGCGGTCCGCCGGTTGGTTCACGAGTGATCGCCATGACCGGCTTTAGCGGAGGCGGCTGGGGGCAGTTCGCTGCCTTGCCGGCTTCCACACTCGGTGTCATCCCCGACGAACTCAGTTGGAAGGAGGCCGCCGTGTTGCCCAATGCTGGACTGACGGCGCTCTACTCCGTTCGCCACGCTGGCTTTCTGGTAGGATTGAGTGTCCTAGTTACCGGTGCGACGGGCGCAGTCGGCCGGATCGCAGCTCAGCTAGCGCAGCACGCCGGAGCGGAAGTGACGGGCAGCGTCAGTCGTGCGGAACGTGCGGAGGCGCTCAAGTCGCTCGATCTCAACCACATCGCAGTGGCGAATGATACCGTGGGGCCCTTCGACTTCATTATAGATACCCTCGGCGGCGGCAGCCTGAGCCACGCGTTGAAGGTCGTAGGTCCCGAGGGAGTCATCGTCACGATGGGCGGTGGCGAAGGCTTTGATGCCCCGTCCGAGCAGGCCATCATCCCCCTCGGCTGGTTCGGTGAGCATCCAGGTGCGCGGGTCGAAGCCGAGAATGTCGCCGCCCACGTCCTGCGGCGGACAGGCGTCGCGCGTGATCTTGGCATCCTCGCCAAGCTCGTCGTCGACAACCGGCTAGATCTCGACATCGCAGAGGAGGTTAGCTGGCGGGAGGCGCCGCGAGTAGTCGATGCGCTCAAGGCGGGCCAGACGAAAGGACGCGTGGCCATCCTGATTGACTAGGCTCTTCTGGCGGGCGGGGAGATCATCAGGAATCTTTATTGATACTGCGCGTCTTTCCTTCTTACGGGATTGACGCAGAAAGTTGTCAGGTATGGGTTCCTCTTGTCCCCGCCAATTTGTGTAACCTAAGACTACTTCAAATAGGAGAGCCGGATGAGTTGAAAGGCGAAAGTCTGATTCGGGGAAAGGCTCGGTGTCTACTTCTCTCCGATTTTCCAAAATTGGAGAAGCTGCCGCGCGGACAGATTAATACAAAGATCATCCAGGAAAACTACGATGATGTTCTCCGACTGGTTCACTCCATCCGGGAAGGCACCGTTTCAGCATCACTCATTATGCGGAAAGTCGGTTCCTATGCGAGACAAAACAGTTTGACTACCGCGCTGCGACGAAAAATCCATAGAGGATTGAACAAAGGGGAAGCCATGAATGTTTTGGCCAGTGCGTTGAACCCTTGGCCCTTTCGAAAAATGAACTTTCAGGTAAATTTTAACAGTGATTTTTTCTGTTTATTATCATCATTTGCATTTGAAATGCCGATATAAAATGGAATCCGGAAAACTATTTTCTACATGAATTTTACCTAAAGGAAGTGGAAAGAGATGTTCCAAAAGAAATGCCTTATCACCTCATTGGTTGCGGCGACACTGTTTTTCAGTCCATCCGCATTCGCGGCAAATACGTTTCCCGATGTGGACGGGACAAAATATGAATGGGCTTCCGAATCAATTCGTTTGATGGTCGACAAGGGCGTTATCAACGGTTATGCGGATGGGACCTTCAAGCCAGGCAAAACCATCACAAAAGCGGAATTTGTACATATGTTTCACAAGCTTTTTCCAGAAATCAATCATTCATCCGGCAACTCTTCAGAATTTGTGGATGCGCGTAAACACTGGGCGAATAAAGATTTTGCAGCAATATTCAACGGGGATTATATTTGGCCGTATGCTGAAAGTGTAGGGGGCAAATATCCAAATTATCAATTCTATGTCAAGCCCGACAAGCCGTTGACCCGCTGGGATATGATGATGATTGCTTCCGTTCGGACGGATTATACTAATCAGACTCTTCATCCTGAGATTGAGGAAGTGATTTCCGCAGCTGCGCAGTACAAGGATATGAAAGTTCGTGAGGCGAATTACTATGACAATTTCTCGGCCTATTATCCAGTACTGTACATTGACAAGAGCGGAGAAGAGTACTCCTATGATGGCGATTTCCAGGATCAAAAGGCTGAAGCATTCTACACGCTAACCAAGATGAGCGTTCTTACTGCTGATGAAGGATTCCTTCGCCCAAAAGCGCAAGTCACACGGGCTGAAGCTGTTACCCTTTTACAGCGTTTGTACGAAGCCACAACCAAGTGATTTTTAATGCAATTTTGACGCTAGCATGATGAATTGGACTTGCTTTGTTTACTCTTTACCCCAACCGTAATCTGAGTAACATAGTCACTCTCATCTTTTGCACCAACTTCATCGATAAGATATTCTTCATAAGCAAATTCCTGAATAAGGAAATTTTCCTTTTTAATATACTGAATGAGTCTCTCATAGGTTCTGCCGATCTTTTCATAGCTTCCATGATGATATGCAACAGCGTATAGTCCCTTTGGTTTTATGAAATTTGAAAAATGTGTGTTATTTCTATGGTTTGTTTTTACAAAAAGATACGATTTTGAGGCGTGTTTCCCTGCTAAAATAGCTTTTTTATCCAACATAGACCCAACAAAAGATGTCCCAACGGATTGCGTGCTATGTTCAAATTTTTTGAAAGTCATCATCCATTCAGCGTAATCCTTTATATTGTTTTCTTCAAATGAAGTGCTTCGAATGATTCTTTCCTCTTCATGTTCTTCCAATTTAATTTCACTACTTGTAGAGTTTAATCCCTTGTGCGTATAGACAATGGTTTCTTCCAATATGTGCTTAATTTTATTCATCTTTTCGATTTCTTTATTCACTTCTGATATCTTGTGCTTCGACAAATCCAATATTCGTTCTGGAGTTCTCTCATCAAGATATGTCTTGATTTCTTTTAAAGGGACGTTTAATTCCTTTAAAACAGTAATAATGGAGAATAAATCAAATTGATGATAAGAATAATAACGATACCCGTTTTCATCTATAAAAGCAGGTTGGAATAGCCCAATCTCATCATAATGAAATAAAGTTCTCTTATTTACCTTGCATATTTTAGCGAATTGTCCTGTTGTAAAATACGTCTCTGAATTTTTCCTCATCATTTCATCCCCAATTGACTATCTGGTTACGGTATACCTTATTGTATGAATAGTAATGAGCAGAAGCAAGGGAAAGGTAGATATGATGACAGTCTCTATTAGAGAAGTGACTAAGGAAAATTTGCAAGAAATATTGTCTTTGCGTGTAAGTGATCATCAAAAATCATATATTGAAGCTTCGGAACAAAGTTTGGAAGATGCTAAAGATTGCACTTTCTACCGACCAGCAGGACTTTATTGGGAAAATGTTTTGGTCGGGTTTGCCATGTATGGACTCTTTCCTGGAGAAGGTCAAAGCGGCCGGGTATGGTTGGATCGTTTCATGATTGACGAGAATTTCCAAGGACAGGGACTTGGAAAAATGATGCTTACAGCGCTTATTGAGCATCTTGTTAATTTATACCATTGTAAAGAGATCTATCTAAGTCTTTATGAGGACAATTACAGAGCCTTGTTGTTATACCAAAAGTTTGGTTTTCGTTTTAATGGAGAGTTGGATATAAACGGAGAAAAGGTAATGGTCAAAGAATTATAATTAACATGAATGACAATCCTCATCCATGCGATCTATGATTTGATAGCAAATCTTCGCCATTTCTTCGACCGTCTGCTGCATACCATCTCGAATCCAACTCGCTGCTACACTGTAAATGGCACCGCTCCAAAAATAAGATTTGTAATTTTCCTGGATACTGATTTTGGATACAGAACTTTGCATTATTCTGTGGAATTCGTTTAGGATTGCATCTCCGAAATTCGCCATGAGAAGTATTTTCAGACTATCGGCATGTTGTTTTAGCATGTGGAATAAGGAGCACCAGTTTTCATATGAGTTTTGGATTGGAAGACGCAGATTCATGGCAACTATGACTTTGTCCACGATTTCTTTCATTACGCTGCGCAATATATCCTCTTTAGCGTTGTAGTTGCGGTAATAGGCGGTTCGAGACACGCCAGCGCGCTTTACAATATCTGTAATTGATATCTCATGGAAGCATTTGTCCTTCATTAATAAAATCATAGCCGATTCGATACATGTTTTAGTGATGCGGTTGGATTCTGCGTTAGACAAGCGCAGGATTTCTAATCGCTGCATTTCTGTCATTTTGTTTTCAGACATTACAATTCCTCCTGTTTTGTTTAGGCCGTATCCGATCCGATTGACGCCTGATATCACTGACGTTACAATTGTAACGGAAACACATGTGTATTCTATTTATTCTTAAGATAAATGTCAAATAGATAAGAAGCTCAACGTAGCAGATACCGATGTCACAGATCAATTCAGGAGGTAGTATTTTATGAAAGCACTTGTTTTAGAAGAACAGGGGAAAATAGAAAGTCTTACGATTGTACAGGATAGAGAGAAACCAATGCCGAAAGAAAATGAAATCAGGGTAAAAGTTTTTGCATCTGGTTTAAATCCTTCAGATTATCAGGTTGCAGCTTATGCCGGTCTGGCAAGTGAAAAGCAGAGGGTGCTCGGATTAGATGTTGCCGGGATTGTGGATGCGGTTGGAAGCGAGGTCAACAACTTTAAGGTTGGCGATCGTGTGTACTATCTCCGCAGCATAACAAATCTGGATGGAGGATTTGCGGAATATGCCACTACGACAGCTCACACGGCTAGTAAACTGCCTGAATCGATTCCCTACGAGGTAGCTGCCGTAGTTCCCGGGGCAGGCTTTACAGCATATCAGGCAATCATTCAAAAACTCAGACCGAAAGCAGGAAATACGATACTGATCCACAGAGGAGCAGGTGGTGTAGGGGGGTATGCTATTCAGTTGGCTAAATTATGCGGCTTAACGGTATACACGACTTGCCAAGGAAGAGACATAGAATATGTAAAAAGTCTTGGTGCAGATGAAGCAATTGATTTTACCAAAGAAGATGTATATGCAGTGATTGCCAAGTTGACAAATGAAAGAGGCGTTGACTACGTGTTGAATACCATTAGTTCAGCAAGTGCTACTAGAGATATTGATGTACTTGCTTTTGGTGGTGAAATCGTCGTCACAGCTGGTTTTCCTGAATTTAATCGGCTTCGATTTTATGAAAAGGGCATGTCGCTGCATGAAATTGCGCTTGGAGCAGCTCACACGGAACGGGATTACACAGCACAATCTAATTTGGCGGTAATAGGAGATGAATTCGCTCGATTATTAGTTGAGAAGAAAATTGCACCTCCAGCATTGACGGTAATCTCTATGGAAGAAATTCCTGAGTATTTAGTTAAACTAAAAGAAGGAAAAATAACAGGTAAAGTGGTTGCAAAAATCAATTCGATGGAGTGAACTAGCAACAAGAGCCGGGCCAGCTTGGTTGATTGGCGGTGTTGCGATTAGTAACAACAAAGACAGCTCCTACAGGCGATGCAGGAGCTGTTTTTTTGCCGTGCTAGGCGAACTACTAGGTAGTAAAAGTCCACTTCTACACGTTTTATAAATCTTTTAGAATGTCTTCAAGGTGTTCTTTAATATGACCTTCCGTACATTTGGGCAATGCTCTTTTACTTCGCTGCCTTATGTGCTTCTACAGGCACAATAAATTTGGTTTCATGCAGCTTCTCATGT
Organism: Paenibacillus peoriae KCTC 3763; assembly: GCF_000236805.1. Taxonomy (GTDB): domain Bacteria; phylum Bacillota; class Bacilli; order Paenibacillales; family Paenibacillaceae; genus Paenibacillus; species Paenibacillus peoriae. The sequence continues at coordinate 44,237 of NZ_AGFX01000009.1, forward strand.
GAGTCATAGGCTCCGACGTTGAATTCAACCTTATCGGTCTTTTTGTCGTAAAAAGCGTAAACCCATTCTGCGCTCTGCGCACTTTGGCCTGGATTTACAACCCCAATGCGATCCATGCCAGGCACGGATATGGTGTAATGCGAACCGTCTGCATTATTATTTCCCGGATCGTGTGCATCTGTCATCCAAAAATGGGCCTTGGAGAATGCAAGTGGCTCGCCACCAGTTGGACGGATATTCTTGTAGCTATAATTCACGATTAGCACCTGCTTGGCCGGTCGGTTACCATTTATACTGTTGCCCGCAAGTGTGGTCTCGCGAACCGAATTCACGGTAAATTCCCATTCATTGTTTACTTTCCAGGTTTCTCCGGCATGATATTCATTCGCATGTCCCGCTAACTTAGGGGAACCGCCACTATGCGAGGTCACGATAGATGCGGAAACAGGAGAAGTTGCCAATACAGCTGCTAGACTTCCGATGAGCAGACAGGCAGACAGAACACCTGCGACGGTTGTTTTTTTCATTTTCATAATGGATTCAATCCTTTCTTCAATTGCTAATTTGCTAAAATAATTGTTCATGGATGGCAGTGCCAGCTTTTGCTCTTCCATATGGATCAGGGTGCGCGCATAATCGGAGCGCCGCTGATAGCCAAGATTCCGTATAACCGCCTCATCACAATACAGCTCCATATCCCGATTCACCAGCATATACATCAGCCAGGCAAACGGGTTGTACCAGTGTAGACAGAAAGCTAGCAGTAGCAACATCTTGCTAGCGCTATCGAAACGACGGATATGCACGTATTCATGAGTCAGAATATATTCCAGCCGCTTATGGTCACTCCAATCCATTGCTACGGGCATTAAAATAACAGGCCGAAAAATCCCGTATGTAAGTGGAGAATCAATTTGCCCAGTTTGTCTGACCTCAATGCTCCGCAGCAGACGATGACGAGAAAGCCAGCGATCTACAAATTCTTGCTTCACCGGATGGGCAGAGCGGAAACGGCGATACCACCGGATATACGCTACGCCGAAAAACACTGCGAACCCGATTGCACCTATCAGCCAGATGAGCATCCATACCGACACGGCAGGTGCTGATTGTGGAAAAGTGGAAGGGCGTACGGACAGTACGTCCCATGATCGGGGGAACGTTGAACCCGATAAAGCCGCTGTCCAGGCAGCCACCGCTGAAGAAGGGACTGCTGTAGCTGCCATATCCGTTGGACCACTCAGCTTATTGGCCGCTGTATTCAACAACGAATACAGATTCCACTCCGAAGGCAGGGAAAAAGGAATGCAGAGTCGCAGCCAGACGATCGCCCACAGCCATAAAAAAGCAGAGCGGGGAAACGTGTTTTTGTTCAATATCCGTACACCGACCACAATAACGATCATCAGTGCTGCGGAAATATCCATTTGCAGCCAGTTCATCATAAGCACCTCATTCATCCAACTCGTCTACCATTTTTTTCAGCCGGTCAATCTGCTCATTGGAAAGTTCCTTCTTGCCGAGCAGTGAGGCGAATAGCTTGTTGGTGGAGCCATCAAAGATTTTGTTCACCAGATCCATAGTGCTTTTTCTCTGCACTTCCTCTTGAGACACTAGCGCCCGGCAAATGAAGTTAGGCTCGGAGCGTTGAATTGCTCCTTTTTTGATACAACGCTTGATCAGCGTATATGTCGTATTTACATTCCAGCCGTAGTTGTCGGACAAAATACCGGCGATATGCTTGGCTGTTGTATCGCCTTCCTGCCAGAGGACAGACATGACCTTCAACTCGGAATCGCCCAGATTCAGCTTGTCCATAACACTCTCCCTTCATAAGACAATTGTAGTTTACATTCATGATAATACAACTGTCTTATAGAAAAATCAATGTCAGAACGATTACAATATGTTCATCTTTTAATGTATCTATTTGTTTCAGAATAATATTAGAACACATGGAAGGGGAGGTCATTACCGGGACGCAGGAATCAGATTTGATTCGCTCATTTTTCAATTTAAAAAATTTATATTAATATTAAGAGACAAACAAGTTAATCTGAATTTTTAGATGTAAATAGGATAGAACGTATTCCAAATGAGAATATATGTTCTATTAGGTTAATGAGTTGTTTGGTAAAAAAAGGGGAATATTTACTCAAGAAATGAAAGAGCTGAATATGTTATATTTAGCTTAGAAGTGTGAATATGGAAAGTTTTGGTCTGTCAATTAAAAAAAACACACTTGAAGCATTCATTAAGAGTACAATAAAAAAAGATTAGATGAGAAGAAGGGTGGTTGTCGTTTTGAATATAGAAAATATTGAGGCATTCGTCTATGCTGTTCATTTAGGGAGTTTTGTTAAAGCAGCTGAGGCACTTTATCTTACCCAGCCTTCTGTAACTGCCCGTATTCACTCCCTGGAACGTGAGCTTAATGCGGAATTATTTCATCGTTCTGGGAAGCAAATCTCAATAAATGAAAAGGGAAAGTCGTTTTTACCATATGCACAAAACATTTTACAATCTTATCAGGAAGCCAAATTAATGTTGCACCAACCGATACTTACGGTTGATAAATTGAAAATTGGATGTGCTACCTCCATCGCGAATTTCATTATCCCTGAAATTCTTCCTGCTTTTAAAACTAAATTCCCCAATGTGAACGTCAAAATTCTAACCGGACATTCTAATGATATATTAGACAAGGTTCTTAATAACGAGGTGGATTTCGGAATGGTTCGAACAGTTACACATCCCCAAATTGAATCTGAGATATTTCGTCATGATCCAATCGGATTGTTTGTCCCTATCAACCATCCTTTGTTGCACAATAGTCAGGTGACAATTGAAGAGGTCAGTGAAGAACCGCTCATCTTTTTTGATTATGGATCGGTAGACTGGCTTATGATTTATGGCTTGTTTGAATCTAAAAATCTAAAGCCAAATGTGGTTCTTGAAGTGGATAGTATGGAGGCTGCAAAAAATTTAGTGGTAAATGGGATGGGAATTAGCTTTTTACCGGAGCATTGTGTGAAGAAAGAATTGGAAAGTGGGCAGTTATTCCGTGTGCCATTAGTCTCATCCGGGAGATTCGATGTAAAAATTGACTTTATCTATGCAAAAGGAAACCATAAACCTGCATATATAGAATATTTTATAAAAAAATAGCTGACTATAACTGGTCTAGGGTTTTCAACTGATGGGAATATAACGGCTGTCTATTATTTTATTTCTATATAGATTTATCCTATATAGAAATAAAATACATTTAATTTTCTACATGGCACCCTATAACTTAAAATAATTGCAGGTCCAAATAAATGTAAGCGATTACACTTTGCTGACCGCAATCTCAGAATAAGAATAGGGGATGAAGATTAAAGATGAAAAAGTTAGGACTAGCATGGCAAATATTCATCGGACTTGCTCTAGGCATTGCTGTAGGTGCCATTTTCTACGGAAATCCTCTAGTAACGGCGATTTTGCAGCCGGTTGGTGATGTATTTATCCGTCTTATTAAAATGATTGTTTTGCCTATTGTCATTTCCTCTCTTGTAGTAGGCATAGCGGGCTCTGGAGATAAGAAAAAATTGGGGAAGATAGGCTTTAAAACGATTCTGTATTTTGAAATTATAACTACTGTAGCAATAGTTTTAGGTTTGTTTGCGGGAAATATTTTCAAACCGGGATTAGGCATTGATATGTCGCAACTGAGCAAAACTGATATACACCAATATGTAAATACCGCAGAAAACGCTAGTCACAGTTTGGCTGACACGTTTGTTAATATCGTTCCGACAAACATCGTTCAAGCTATGGGGAACGGCGATTTGCTAGCCATCATTTTCTTCTCTGTACTGTTTGGGGTCGGTATTTCTGTAATTGGTGAAAAGGGTAAACCGGTGATTCATTTTTTGGAAGCCGTCTCTGAAACGATGTTCTGGATGACCAATCAGATCATGAAATTGGCCCCTCTCGGTGTGTTTGCTTTGATTGGTGTTACAGTTGCTAAATTTGGTGTTTCCTCTTTAATACCGCTTGGCAAACTGGTAATTGTACTCTATTTGTCCATGTTTGTATTTGTGTATGTCATATCAGGCATAGTAGCAAAAATGTGCGGCACCAGCATTGTGAAAATTTTAAAATTATTGAAGGATGAAATTATTTTGGCTTTCTCGACCGCAAGCTCGGAAGCCGTTCTACCGAAACTGATGCATAAGATGGAACAATTCGGATGCCCGAAATCGATCGTATCCTTTGTCGTTCCTACCGGATATACTTTTAATTTGTGCGGCTCTGCACTGTATCAATCGCTGGCTACTCTATTTATTGTACAAATGTATGGTATCGATTTACCGATCTTGTCACAGATCAGCATAGTGGTCATATTAATGTTAACCTCCAAAGGGATGGCTGGTGTTTCTGGCGCTTCCCTGGTTGTTCTACTAGCTACCGTAAATTCCGTAGGCCTTCCTGTTGAAGGTGTTGCGCTGATTGCTGGAATTGACCGTATTCTCGATATGGCGAGAACCGTTGTGAATGTGGTAGGTAATGCCTTAGCTACAGTCGTCATTTCCAAATGGGAAGGCCAGTTTGATCATGGAAAATCAGATCGTTTAAAATAATGATCCTATCCTCTTTTCCAATTGTTTCTGTTGGATATATAGGATTTCTATATTTGAATAAATTCTCTTGATATACACTGCTTTCCACTTAAGATTTATACTCTTAATGTGCAAAAGAAAAAAGTGGAGGGATTCTCATGATAAAGACCGTTGGAATTATGGGAGGAATGGGACCGCTCGCAACAGTCGATTTGATGAACAAAATTATTCGACTAACCCCTGCCCAAAATGACCAGGATCATATTCATATGATCGTTGATAATTATCCTCAGATTCCGGATCGTACATTAGCCATAATGGGTAAAGGCAATGATCCACTCCCCTTTATGAAACAATCTGCCAAGAGATTGGAGGATGCCGGTGCGGATTTGATTGTAATCGCTTGCAATACTGCGCATTATTATCTGCAGAACATTCAAGAAACGGTTAGGACTCCGATTGTTAATATGCCCAAAGAAACGGCAAGTTTCATAGGCGAGGCTGGGATAAGACGTGTCTCATTGTTAGCGACTGACGGTACATTGAAAACGTTGCTTTATCAAAACGCTCTCCGTGAGAAAGGAATTACGGTGTTGGAGCCTGATGAGATTACACAAGCTATCGTAATGGAAGGTATTTATTCAGTAAAAGCGGGACATATCGAAAAAGGCAAGCGTTTATTGGTGAACGCATGTCAAACGATGATTGCCAAAGGAACGAAGGCCGTTGTTGCAGCTTGCACAGAGATTCCGATTGTTTTGAGTGAAGTAGACGGGATTAAAGTAATAGATCCAACTTATATTTTAGCCAAGAAGGTTGTAGATATTGCATACCGGGAACATGTGTTGTAAATGAGACTTGAAACTAGAAATAGGGGGATAAAAACTCATGAATGAATATCGTAAAGAAAAAGATTTTCTTGGAGAAAAAGAAGTGCCATCTCAAGCCTACTACGGTATACAAACCGTTCGAGCATTAGAAAATTTTCCGATCACAGGCTATCGTATCCATGAATCGTTAATTCGTGCTATGGCTACGGTTAAAAAGGCGGCAGCGTTGGCTAATATGGAGATTGGGCAATTGAATCCACATATCGGGAATGCGATCGTCTCAGCAGCACAAGAAATCATGGACGGTAAATGGCATGACCAATTTATAGTTGATCCTATTCAAGGCGGAGCAGGTACATCCATCAACATGAATACCAATGAGGTTATCGCCAACCGGGCGATCGAGCTGCTGGGGGGAACCAAGGGGGATTATTTCAAAGTGAGCCCCAACACACATGTGAATATGGCCCAATCAACCAACGATGCTTTTCCTACGGCGATTCATATTGCAACACTTTCTTTGATTGATAAGCTGATCGTCACGATGAAGGAAATGCTCGCAGCATTTCAGACTAAAGCTGTGCAGTTCGACGGGATTATCAAAATGGGTCGTACTCATCTGCAAGATGGCGTGCCGATCCGTCTTGGGCAGGAGTTTGAGGCCTACAGTAGAGTGCTGGAACGTGATATCAAGAGGATCAGTCAGACTCGCGGCCATTTGTACGAAGTTAACATGGGCGCAACAGCTGTTGGTACGGGCTTAAATGCTGATCCCCGATATATTAAACGGGTCGTGGAATATCTTGCCGAGCTCAGCGAATTGCCGCTTTGTAATGCCACGCACCTGGTGGACGGGACGCAAAATACGGATGCTTACACTGAGGTGTCCGCCGCTTTAAAAGTTTGCATGATCAACATGTCAAAGATTGCCAATGACCTGCGTTTGCTTGCCTCCGGGCCTCGCACCGGGCTAGGGGAATTGAATTTGCCGGCACGCCAACCCGGTTCGTCCATTATGCCGGGCAAGGTCAATCCGGTTATGGCGGAGGTAGTGAATCAAGTGGCGTTTCAGGTCATCGGCAATGACCATACGATTTGTCTTGCCTCCGAAGCAGGGCAGCTGGAGCTAAATGTCATGGAGCCTGTGCTCGTGTTCAATTTGCTGCAATCGCTCAGCATGATGAATCAGGTGTTCAACGTATTCCGCGTGTACTGTTTGGAGGAAATCGAAGCAAACGTAGAGCGCTGTAAAGAGTATGTGGAGAAAAGTGTAGGGGTTATAACGGCGCTCAACCCGCACTTAGGCTATGAGACAGTCGCGAGAATCGCGCGCGAGGCGATTTTGACGGGGCGTCCGGTACGCGAGCTGTGCCTTCTTTATAATGTTTTGACGGAAGAGGAGCTTGAGATCATTCTTAACCCATATGAGATGACGAATCCGGGTATCGCAGGAGCAGAATTATTGGAAAAGAATTAAAGAGTGGCGTGCAATAAACGTTTAACGAAAGCAAAGGGAGAGTGACAAAAAATGTCAGTGTCAAGCGGTGCCAGCACTTATATGATATTTCGGATTCAAAAAGAAAAAGGACAAACCCCTCTCAGCGATATCGCTGCAATAATTGAAAAAACGGGCGGAGATATTGTGGGGATTGATGTCATCTCGTCCAATCACACGAGCACCATCCACGATATCGCTGTGAACGTATTCGATCAAGCACACAGCCAATTGATCAGTGAGTCGCTTCAGAAGCTGGGTGGTGTCAAAATAATTCACGTGTCAGACCGGACTTTCCTTGCACATTTGGGCGGGAAGATTGAAATTGCCTCTAAAATATCGGTGAAGAACCGTGACGACTTGTCACGGGTGTATACTCCCGGTGTCGCCGGCATATGTACGGCGATTGCGGAACAACCCAGCAAAGCCTACTCGCTGACGATCAAAAGCAATACGATTGCGATCGTTACCGATGGAACGGCCGTTCTGGGGCTGGGAGATATCGGACCATTGGCGGCTATGCCAGTGATGGAAGGCAAGGCTATGTTGTTCAAGCAATTCGCAGATGTGGACGCTTTTCCGATTTGCCTGGACATGAAAGACCCTGACGAATTGGTCCGAACCATTAAGGCCATGGCTCCGGCATTCGGTGGCATCAATCTGGAGGATATTTCGGCACCGCGTTGCTTCGAAATTGAGGAGCGTTTGAAACAGGAGCTAGATATCCCGGTATTTCACGATGATCAGCACGGTACAGCCGTTGCCATATTAGCGGGTTTGTTGAATGCACTCAAAATTACTGGCAAGCAAATGTCGGAGATTAAGGTCGTTGTCAATGGCATCGGAGCAGCGGGCATCGCTTGTTCGAAAATGTTGCTGTCCGCTGGTGTGAGGAATTTAATCGGGGTGGACCGTAATGGCGCTATTCATCGGGGGGCACATTATGACAATCCCCATTGGACTGAATTTGCTCAGATGACGAATCCGAACCTGGAAGCCGGCAACTTGTCCGAAGTCATTAAGAATGCGGATGTTTTTATTGGCGTATCGGCTCCCAACATTCTAAAAGTAGATGATGTTCGCTCTATGGCGAAGGATCCAATCGTCTTTGCCATGGCGAACCCGATTCCGGAGATTGACCCGGAGTTGGCCAAACCTTACGTTAAGATCCTGGCAACCGGGAGATCCGATGTTCCCAATCAGATTAACAATGTGCTATGCTTCCCGGGTATTTTCCGTGGCGCATTGGATTGCAGAGCGAGCGAAATCAACGAAGCCATGAAGCTGGCAGCCGCACAAGCAATCGCCTCCGTTATTACAGATGACGAACTGAGCGAAACATATATTATTCCGAGCGTATTCAATCAGGAAGTGGTAAGAAAAGTTAGAGATGCCGTGATTGAAGCGGCGTATCGTACCGGGGTTGCACAGAAAAGCATGAGAGATGCAAGTTACGGATAATTCTTTACATGGTGATGGATATACCTACCGAACAGTTGTCGCTGAGAGTTCCTCGGCGACAACTATTTTTATGGTTGGACATTCATGATGGGAGTATGTATCGAATGGGTTACGTAGTCTGATTGTTTTGGTTGATGCGTTTCCTGATATGATGAACAATGAGCAGGATTAACGGGAATACGAGGGCATAAGTGAGATCCCAGTCCACCCAATAGTTAGGGATTTCCTTCATATAGAAAATAATATCCTTTGCAATCAGATGCGATAATCCGTAAATCAAAAACGCCACTGGAAAGATCAATGGACGATAGGATTTAAGCTTTAAAAGCTGAGCTGTCCCCAAGACAAATGCGTGGAAGAACAGCGCTGTCTTGAAATAGGTGCTGATGATCCACGTGGTAGCCATTAATGCCTCGAGCCGCTGCAGAAAATTAGCAATGTTGATTCTCTGGGCAAGAATATAGGCAGCGAAAAATTCGTGCTCTGAGAAATATGCCCCGAGTACTGTCAGGGAGAGAAACAAAATAAGATTGAGTGCAACGGCCCCGATCAACAGGGAAATAAATAAATTGCGGCTTGTATTGCTTTGTTTTTGGACATAGGGGTACACCATGAAGAACACGCAAATTTCTCCAAAGGGATAAAATACGCCGAACATAATGGTGTGCAGCATGTCAGGAAACGGTGTATTCAAAATAGGATAGATACGCTCTATCTTGACATCAGGGAACAGGAGAATGACTAGGCAAATCAGAAAAAACGCAAAGAAAGGGAAGAAAATCTGGGCTGCTCTGCCCAGCGTTTCAAGACCCAGCCGCAAGCCATACACCAGCAGAAAAATTGCCATGAAGCGAATGACCCCGCCGGGTGTCGCCTCGTAAATCTGTGTGCACATGAAATCTTCGATTTCTCTGACATAGGTGGAGGCTGCTATCAGGTAAAAGAATAAATAGCTCAACGCTACAACTCCACCCACCCATGTTCCTAATACTTGTAGTGAAAGCTCAATAATCGTTTTAGTTGGATCAATATTTGATGCAGATACCATCAGCTTTACGATTGCAAGTCCTAGTGGAATACTAATTATGCCAGCAATCCACGCATCCTCGTGGGCTCCTGTTGTTATTGCCGCGGGATAAACCAGTGCCATTTCCCCGATGAGCGAAAAAAGCCCAAGCATCATCATTTGAGCCGTACTAATCCGATCTTTTTCAAGATTCATGAGATTCCTCCAAATCTGCTGCAAACTGTCTCTCAAGTTTTCTTTTGTCATTTCCTTTAGTATGTGATTTTATAACATAATTATTAATTGATGGTCGAAAAGGGATGTGACGGAATAATTATCAACTTCTTCAGTCATACTATCTGCAGCTTGCTCACGGAATGCGGAGGTTGCGACATGAAGGATATAATTACGGGCACACTATCACATCGCCTGGAGGATAATGTGGTGCAGTTGGTTCAACTGCTCGGGACAAGCACCGATTTGATCACTAAAGAGTTGCAGTTGGATGAGTCTACGCATATCGCCTTGCTTTATATTGATGGCCTTGTGGATACTCAGGTGCTGCATAACTCCATATTATTTTCACTTCAGGAACGCTGTAACCCTGAGCAGATGAGAGATCTTGATGCTAATCAGAAGATGGAGCTTTTGCGAAAACGTATGCTGATTGCGGGGGATCTGTCCGTCACGCATGATCTTGGGCAATTTGTTCATGAACTGCTATCCGGTAATATCATGGTGCTGGTTGACGGAACCTCCAGCGCCCTGCGGATCGGACTGCCTGGATGGGAGGACCGCAATGTAGGCGAACCAAGCTCACAATCAGTTGTACGTGGGCCGATGGAAGGATTTACAGAAAATATGCGGACAAACACGGCGCTGATCCGAAGGAAGATTAAAGACAGCCAATTGTGGCTGGAAACTTTCCAGATCGGTAAGGTGACTCAAACTAGCGTATCCATTATGTATCTCACCAACATCGCAAACCCTGACCTGGTACAGGAAGTGAAGCGCAGATTGGCCAAAATCGATACGGACAGTATTCTGGAGAGCGGATATATCGAGGAATTTATTCAAGATACGGCTGCTACGCCGTTTCCCACGATCTATAACAGCGACCGACCGGATACCATCGCAGCGGGAATCCTCGAAGGCAAAGTAGCGATTCTTGTGGATGGAACACCATTTGTCCTGCTGGTGCCTACCTTTTTTGTCACCTTTTTTCAGTCTGCTGAAGATTATTATCAGCGGGCCGATATCGCCACCTTGCTGCGGTTTATCCGTTTTCTTTCCTTTTTTATTACGCTGCTTGCCCCTTCCTTTTATGTGGCGGTTACGACTTATCATCAGGAGATGATCCCTACCAATCTGGTTATTAGTCTTGCCGCACAGAGAGAAAACGTACCTTTTCCCGCATTTGTGGAGGCGGTGCTTATGGAATTAACGTATGAGATTCTGCGGGAAGCGGGAGTGAGAATTCCAAAAAATATAGGGCAGGCGATATCCATTGTTGGAACACTTGTCATAGGTCAGGCGGCGGTTGCAGCGGGTTTTATCTCTTCAGCTATGGTTATCATTGTGTCCATTACGGCTATAGCCAGCTTTGTCATACCAGAGTCGGGCATGTCGATAGCTGCAAGAATTATTCGTTTTGTACTTATTGGTCTGGCCGGCTTTCTTGGATTATTCGGGATTCTATTCGGTATCTTTTTGATTGTGCTTCATTTGGCGGGTCTGCGTTCTTTCGGCATGCCCTATATGAGTCCGATCGGGCCATACCGTTCAAATGATCTGAAGGATTCCATTTTCCGCTTTCCCTGGCCGCTTTTAAAGACAAGGCCGGCAGAAAATATGGTTCAAAACCTTGACCGCCAAAGCACAACCAAGCGAAAGGAGTCGGCAGATGAGTCCAAAAAACCGTAAAACTGTTTCGCGGCTGCTGCTTGCTCTTTTGGTCCCTTTGCTGATTAGCGGGTGCTGGGAAAGACAGGAGTTAAATGAAATGGCCTTTGTGCTGGGGATGGGGCTAGATAAGGCTGAATCTGGCTATAAAGTTACGCTGCAGGTGGTTATTCCTTCAGCAATTGCCTCGCAGGCGGCAGGAGGGGCGGGAGGTGCCGCGGTGCCGGTGACTGTATCTAGTTTCACGGTACCCACGATCTATGAAGCCCAGCGCAAGTACAGTCTCGAAAGCGCGCGAGCCAGCTACTATGGGCATATCCGTATACTGGTGATCGGAGAGGAGCTTGCCCGCGCCGGAATTGGCGAGGTACTTGATATGCTGAAGCGTAGCCGGGAGCCGCGTAATGATTTCTACGCTATGGTCGCCAAAGACACCACTGCCGAAGATGTCCTGAAGGTCCTTACCCCGCTAGAGAAATTGCCAGCAAGTAAATTGTATAATTCCCTGGACCAATCATATAAGTCATCGGCCAAAACAGTCGCTGTTCCTTTGAACAAATTTATTGAAGATCTGCTGTACCAGGGGAAGAATCCGGTGTTGACCGGAGTGAAGATGTCCGGCAATGTCAGTGAGGGCGAAAAGAAGAGCAATCTGGAAGATAGCTCGCCTCCAGTCAGATTGCGTTACAGTAATATAGCCGTATTCAGGAAGGATAAGATGATCGGGTGGTTAAATGATAACGAGACGATCGGCTACAATTATGTCACCAATAACGTTGTCAAAAGCTCAGGTCCTTTGACAGGAGACAACGGACGTCCCATCGTCATTGAAGCGCTACAAACAGACACCAAACGTAAAGTCAAGTTTATTGACGGCGAACCACATATTTACATCCATGTAAAGGCCTTGTGTAATGTTGAAGAGGTAATGAGCAAAGATAATCTGGAAGCAGAGCGCGTGATTACAGAGCTGGAACGGAAGTCGGAAGAACGAATTATCTTGCGAATGAAAACGGCAGTTGAGCAAATTAATGAGCGCTACAATGCGGATACAATGGGCTTTGGACAGTTGATCTATCGTGCCAATCCCCAAGCTTGGGCGAGGCTGCAACGGGAAAAAGGGGACACTTACCTAAAATCACTACCCATCCATTACAAAGCCAACGTGACAATTAACCGGATTGGCATTACAGACAAATCCTTTCTTCAAGATATTAAGGAGTGATCGCAATGGTGTTACTGCTTTTTCTGGCTATAGCGGCGGCTTGTGTGATCATCGATGTGCCTTTGCTGACAAGAGGAAGCAGACGCCGCGACCTTCTGGTCTGGGGCTTGTTCTGGATCACGGGCATTGGTGCGGTGGTCTGTACCTTGTACAAAATCAATGTGCCGAGCCCACTGCTTCTGGTCATGATGGTTTATAAACCGGTTAACAATCTGTTTACATCCTGGTTTTATTAGGTTGGTGAACGGGCAGCTGCAGCAATGTGCTGTAGCACGAGAAGAGAGGGAACCTGACATTTGTAAAGTTCCCTCCGTCATTTAGATGGGGCGGGTGATGAGGTCCTTCGTCATTGGGGTAAAGTGACAGACTTGACTTGAGCAGAAGTATTTCCGTAAATATCCTTTGCCAGCACGAGAATATGCAGCATATCGGCTTGGGAGGCCCCAGCCTGTTTGTATTTAGTAGTAGGTAGTGCTACTGACCAATTGGCTTTATCTTCTGTAATCATGACACGAATGCCATTGACATAAACTTTGAGCTGCGCGATAGCGCTTTGATCTGTGACTGAACCGTCCAAAGCGAGAACATCGTCCTTGATCGAGGCATTCAACTTAAGCACAGGGACTTCTGTTTCCTTGCGTTTAGAGGGTGGGAGCACAGTTTGCGGGTTATAGGAGAAGGTTTCGTTCTCAAGCGCTGGTGTACGCGTTGCGATAGGACGGTTTTTTGTCGCCTGCTCATAGGAATAAGCGTAGCGCAACAGGTCATTATCGCTGTATGCGGCACCCGCCATCGTCAGATTAACGGGCATACCGGTATCCTTCATAGCGCCCATGCTTACGGACACACTTGGGATTCCATATTCGCGCAGAATGTAATTCGTATTGGAGAAATAATTTCCATTCTCCCAAGCTTCCTCATAGGATGTTTCATTTACATCGGAATCGGCTTTGCCGATATTGGAATTTGCTGGGAACGATATGAAATCAAGGTTGTTTTGCTTCATCCAATCTTCAAAATCAATCTTTCGAACATTCTCAAGCCCCTGCAGTGCTTCATAAAATTGTGGAATTTGTTCGTATGGGGTGACGCCTTTTTTTATGGTTTCAATGAACGCGTCGTATCGACCGAGATCTCTGCCACGTTTGGCATCTACCGAACCTGGCGGATTCGGGAAAACGGTTGCAGGGTCGATATTAGCCCATGACGGGAAGTTCGGATCGCCCACACTTTTGAGGAATTCCTCAGCCGCATAAGGATTAAGCAGCCCGAATTCCTTATCATGCCATTTTGCTGGCATCAAACCGCGCTCCTCAGGTGTTTTCGCTGTTGCACGGTCTTTCTCGCTATTCGCCTGCAGGGGGAAATCTACTTCCACAACTTCAGCTCCAAGAGCAGTTAAATCCTTTGCAGCTTTTTCCCATAATACTTGTATCGAAGGTCTGAATTTGATTGGATTTGAGCTCTCATGGTCCTTACCGATATAAATTTTCGGAACGCCAATACGTTTCCCTCTCAAAGCTTGGGTGTCTCGCAGCTCTAAATAGGATCCCGGACGGACGCTGTTGACAGAAGGTAACTGAACGGCTTTCTGTTCTCGCCAAAAATCGCCTTTGCTGATCTTATCCTCTGCAACGATCACGTCAAGCAAGCGGAGCATGTCCTCGACAGTTCTCGTATGCGGGACAACCACATCCCGTATAGGGAAGAGCGGCCAATTCCCCCGAATGGAGATTAGGCCCCGCGATGGCGTGTAGGCAATTAAACCATTGTTAGATGCTGGTGATCTTCCAGAAGATACCGTTTCTTCTCCCATACCGAATGCAGCAAGATTGGCGGCTGTTGAGACGCCAGATCCGTTAGAGGAGCCAGAGTACCAGGCTGCAGCCAAATAATCCGAATTGTATGGACTTTCAGCACGACCATAAACGCCTCTTTGCATCCCTCCCGCTGCCATTGGCGGCATGTTGGTTTTGCCGATCAGCACACCGCCCGATTCGCGTATCTTCTCGACTGTAAAGGCATCGTCCTTTGCGGTCAGGTTTTTGAAAGCTGGTGATCCAGAAGCGACAGTGAGTCCCTTAACCTTGTAGCTGTCTTTAACTGTGTAGGGTATACCTAGCAGAGGTCCGGTAGGTACACCCTGCGCCCTTAGTTGATCAGCCTGAGCGGCTTCTTTTAGTACGTCAGGGTTCAGAACAGGGATGGAATTCAGCCGAATGCCACTAGAATCATAAGCATATACCCGGTTAAGGTACATGGCTGTGAGCTCGACACTCGACAGTGCCCCTGAATTCATCGCGTCCTGCATCTGAGCAATCGTAGCCTCTTGCAATTGAAATGTAACCAGGGAGGAGGTGGGTTCATTATTGGTTTTACTTGAGGATGAGGACGAAGGAGCGGCGGATGCAAGCGAGCATCCCGTGAGAGTTAAAATCATACCAGCCGCGATGCAATAGCTGCCGATTACATTCCTTGTATTTGCTTTTACCATTCCTGCGCACATAGCATTTCACTCCTTAAAATGGGTGGGATACTTATTTTTGTGGGCAATGTCAGTTTTTTATTGACTACTTAGGTTGGCTGGCAAACGTAACAGAAATGGAGGGGAGAGGATGAACTGGGGGCTAAGTAGTAACTTAAATTTACTCTATGCAGCAGCCTTGGAATTCTTCCAAAACCTTGGATTTGTCTCCATGAATCTTTTCCAGATGATCCTCCCCCCAATAGCATAATAGATCTAGTGCGGGTTTTAAACCCCAGCCGTAGTGCGTTAACTCATATTCCACTTTAGGAGGGATCTCATTGTAAACCTTTCGTGTAACGATCTCATCCTTTTCCAGGCCTCTAAGCTGAGTGGTCAGCATTTTTTGAGTAATGTCGGGCATTAACCGACGAAGCTCAGACGTTCGTTTCCGTCCTGTCATCAAATGGTAGATAATTAAAGGCTTCCATTTTCCTCCCATTACTTCTAAAGCCGCTTCCACTCCAACTTGATACTTCTTTTGAATGCTATTTTTCATCTGTTCAGTCATCTCCTAACCCTTCATTAAAAGGCTACATTTGCTTAGAACAATCAATCACTTCAATCCGTTACTCAGGCCAGTTTCGAGGGAATCTACCTAGGGTACTTCCATGTTCCTATGGCACCTGTATCATCCTATAGAACTTAAAAGTGCGTACTTCCAGATCGTTTTCCTACTGTTTATAATAGCATCAGCCATTGATCATGGCTAGAAATTAGCTGCACAAGAAAGGTAGTGAAGATACAAGCATGAAAGTATTAAGCGTTGTTTCACACCCGAGAAAAGATTCCTTGACCTTTGAGGTAGCCGGTCGTTTCGTACAAGGTCTTGCCGAGGCTGACCACGATTATGAGATATTGGATTTGCACGGGATTGGTTTTGATCCTGTTTTAAAAGGAGCAGACGAACCCGATTGGTCAGTTGCGGAACAGTCCTTTTCCCCTGAAGTAGAAATGGAAATAAAGCGGATGAAGGAGCATGATGCTTTGGCATTTATTTTTCCACTTTGGTGGTGGCATTTGCCGGCTATGCTAAAGGGGTATATTGACCGTGTATGGAACAATGGGTTTGCGTACGGTTCGAACCACCTTCATCATCAGCATGTCTTGTGGATTGGTTTGGCTGGCGTTTCGAAAGAACAAATGAAGAAGCGTAACTATGATGAAATGATTACTCATCTGCTGAATGTGGGAATTGCAGATTATTGTGGTGTTTCCAATTCCAAGGTTGAATTCTTATATGAGACCCTGGATTCAAATCCCGGTCATTTCGAAATGCTGCTGAACCAAGCTTACCGCTTAGGTTTGAATTATGCCAAGGAAACGGTACAAGTTCTTGTCCCTGGCAGAGGGCAAGAACTTGGTATCATAACCGATTAGGTAAACTAATTGTATAAATAAACAGCACTTCAACTATATAAGTTAAGAGTTACTTGTTCTGGATTATAAGCTCTGTGACGTGGGGCGGACAATCAGTTCGTTTATTGTCACATTAGTCGGCTGCTGGATCGCAAACAGCACGGTGTTGGCAATGTCGCCTGGGTCAAGTTGGTCCCATTCCTGACCTCCTAATTTCTCCAATGTAGGATAAATCGAGGTGTCGGTAATAGTGCTGTACAATTCGGTTTCCACTGCACCAGGGGAGATGAGGGTCGTCCGAATATTCTGTTTGGCTCCCAGTTCAGTTCGCATGCCTTCCGTGAACACCCGGACCGCATGTTTGGTTGCACTGTAGACGGAACTGGAAGGAAAGGTCAAGTGTCCTGCAATAGAGGAGAAATTAATGATATGTCCCTCATTGCGTTCTTCCATATGCTTGTACACTGCTGCCATCCCATAGAGGACGCCTTTTATGTTCACATCAATCATGCGTTCCCATTCATCTACCTTTAAATGTCTGAAAAACGAAAGTGGCATGATCCCAGCGTTGTTAATCATGATGTCGATTTGACCGTAGGTTTTTATTGCTGCTTCCGCCAACGACTCAACGTCATCATGAGAGGTTACATCCGTCACTTTGTAGCTGGCCTCACCTCCAGTGCTGCGGATTTCTTCCGTCAGCTGTTGTAAACGGTCTTCACGGCGGGCTGCCAGCATAACTTTTATGTCGTTTTTAGCAAGGAGCTTGGCCATGGCTGCCCCCATTCCGCTGCTGGCACCTGTGATGATGGCTACTTTTGTATTCATATCGGATTCCCCTTTGTTTTTTGTAGCCAGTCGTTCCTGACTCGACTTTAGAGTACCAAGTGGAGTTAACTGTAAGTCAAGCCTCAGTCGAAATCAGTAGCACAAGTTGGGAAACCTTGAATAATCGCTGCTTTTATAAAAATTCAAAAATGATTCCCACCAAAAACCGGTAAAAACAAGGGCAAATTGATTAGAGTTAGCTCTAAATCAATTTGCCCAAAAAAACAGCGTGTAACCCTTCCAATGAGCACGCTTGGTTTCGGTAGAAACACTTGTATGGAGGTCGATCTAGGGCATCATTTTCGATAATTCTTTTTCCTGCACATCGTATAACGCCAGTTTGTAATTGATCTGCTCCAAATATTTGTAAGTTTGCAAGAGATCTTTCTCTACTTTTTTCTTATGTTTAAGCATCATTTGTTTGCGAGATTTGAGTGTGCTTTCGCCTTCCTGGTATAAATCCACATATTGCTTGATTTCCACAAGTGGCATACCAGTCGACCGCAGCGCCAGAATAAAATGCAGCCACTCCAGGCTTTCTTCATCGTATAACCGATTTCCGCTCGGATCACGTTTAACACCAGGCAGTATACCTTCCCGCTCATAATAACGAAGCGTGTAAGCAGAGATGCCTGTAATATCTGAAGCTTCCTTAATTGTGGACATGTTCTTTCCTCCTGTATAAAGTAAGCTAGCGTATTTTATCGTATTTAATGTAACGCTCTTTTACCTTTCATGTATCAAAGCTTTGCTGTCGCGTCTGATTGCGGTATTGCAACGGCGTTACAGAAGATATCTTTTTGAACTGCTTGCAAAAGTAAGAAGAGTCGGTAAAACCGACAAGGGATGCGATTTCCCCGACGGAGTGACGTTCTTCTGCCAGGAGTTTCATTGCTTTTTGGACCCTGATAGAGAGCAGCAATTGCAAAGGGCTCAGTCCGTATTTTTTCTTTACGGAGCGAATGATATGAGCCGGATGAAAGGAATACTGGGCGGCAAGTTGGTTCAAATCGAAAGCGTCCTGATAATGCGAAGAAAAATAATCGAAAATTTCCTCAGCCAATTCCTTTTCTTTTTCCTGTTCACGTAAATCACAAAAAATCGTTAATATTCTCAGAAATAACTGCTGGTATTCGATCTGGGATTTTGTTGATGAATAAAACAGCTTTTCATTATGATATTTGTCAATTTTAACCTGTGAAATGCTGTCCATATAATTCTTGAGGATTTCGTGCAGACTGTCGTCAATCCTTCCGTATTGGGGAAGCGAAATATAAAATACATCTTTTTTATAGTATTTTGTTTTGTTCATTTTGGAATCGACATGTGTGATGGGATTATCGGAATAGAAGAAATCTCCCGTTGTATAAAAATGAACCCAGGAGAAGGTCGTATCAGAAGTACAGGCTTTGTAGCCTTTATGCAAGTTGCCAGGTGTCAAAATTAAATATTGGCCGGGCTCGATCGTATATTTGCGCCCATCCTCTTCCAGATAAAGAGCTCCCGAAAAAACGAATATCAGGTCAAAGGTATGCTCAAGAACACGGCGTTCGTGAAGATCTCCTTTTCGGAACAGCGATACCCCCC
The DNA here is from genome assembly GCF_000236805.1 of Paenibacillus peoriae KCTC 3763. Taxonomy (GTDB): domain Bacteria; phylum Bacillota; class Bacilli; order Paenibacillales; family Paenibacillaceae; genus Paenibacillus; species Paenibacillus peoriae. Next base: position 63,058 of record NZ_AGFX01000009.1, read on the forward strand.
CGACGATAAGATGAGGCAAAGGAGGACAACTGAAATGGATGTATAGCAATTCTGCCACCTCGAATCAATTTTATTATATAAACCATAGCATAGAAACATCGGAATCATCAATAAATTCAAAAATCAGGCTGGAAATAAGTGTGATATTCACGAATCAAAAAAATTAAAATGATAATAATGTTATATTTTTAAAGCTAATAACATTATATTTTTGGTTTATTTTAATGATTTTAATCCCCCTCTCAGGGTGTCATACTTATATCAATAAGTCGGTCCGCTTAAAAAGTATAGCGCTTTCATTCAGTCGACGGAATGGGCCATTCATTTCATAATTTACCCGGGGGGGAAGAAGGGTGCAAGTCTTAAAAAACTATAAATTCTCGATTATACTGTTGGCTGGTGTTTTAGTGGGCGCAATCGCTGGCACGATTATGGGTGAAAAATCCGCAGTCCTGCAGCCCTTTGCAGATGTTTTTCTGAACATGGTATTTGTGATCATTGTGCCGCTGGTGTTTGTGTCCATAGCCGGTTCTATAGCGAGCATGACCAATTTGAAAAAGCTGGGGAAAATATTGGGCATTTTCTTTTTGGTGGTGGTGGTTACAGGCATCATTACAGCTGTTTTGGCATTGATCATCGGTTTGATCTTTAATCCGGCCCTGAACGCTGAGGTTAGCTTTGGGAAGGCTGTTCAGGATCAGGCGGCTGCTTCGCTGGATATTGTCGGCTTGATAACTGTAAGCGATTTCGTTGAATTGTTGTCCTTAAAGCATATGATGGCCTTGATTGTTTTTGCAATCCTGTTTGGAATTTCCGTAAGCTCCATTGGAGAAGAGGGAGCTCCGGTTTCCAAATTGCTTAATAGTTTATCCTCTGTGTTGAATAAAATCGTTTCCATTGTTATGTATTACGCTCCTGTGGGCATTGCCTGCTATTTCGCGACACTGATCGGCAAGGTAGGCAATCAAATTGTCTGGTCCGTTGCCCGGGCATCCATTATTTACGTGGCATTTTGTATATTGTTTTTCATTCTGTTCTCCTTTTTGGCCACTTATTTTGGCGGAGGTAAAACCGGAATCAAGCGTTTTTGGAAAAATATATGGCTGCCACTGACCACGGCGATGGGAACTTGCAGCAGTACGGCTTGTATCCCTGTGAACAGATTGGCCGTGAAGCAAATGGGCATTCCCGATGAAATCGGCGACATTATCGTTCCGCTTGGCGCAAGCATGCACAAAAATGGTGTAGTCGCCGTTCAAATGATCAAAATTATTTTCTTGTTCGGGATTTTTAATATGACGATGGGTACGGGAGATATGGTAAAGGCCGTTCTGGTAGCTTTGATAAGCGGAATTATTGTGGGTACGATTCCCAGCGGTGGATTCATTGGGGAACTATTCATCTGTACCGCCTTCGGCTTTCCGATGGAAGCGGTTCCGATCCTGGTTATTATGGGAACGATTACAGACCCGCTTTGCACTATGGTGAATGTAACCGGCGATCCGGCCATTAGCATGGTGATTTCACGGATCATCGAAGGCAAGAACTGGATCAAACAAAAAATAGGCGCTGTGACACAGGCGTAAAGTACAGAGAGGCGGATGGGAGATGGAAGTGGGGAAAAACGCCGTCGGTTCGGCAACCGCGAAAGAATTAACGGAACTGGACGGCAATGCGATTTATTTGGGAAACTTAAATACGGTAGAAGCCGATTTGAAGCTTCCGCTGAAGGGGAAGTATGGTTCTTCCGTTCAATGGGAATCGAAAGAGACTCTATTTATAAGTCATACAGGCAAGGTTACCAGACCTACCTTTGGGGTGGGGAACCGGAAAGTTGTTCTTGTCGCAACGTTGACATATGAAGGAGAGGTAACCCGCAAGACATTTGAAGCAACGGTTCTCCAGGAAGAATATAAAGCAAAGATCGTTGCGGTAAACCCACTGACCGTGCGCACGCAAGTTGGGGAACAGCCGGAACTGCCAACCGTCGTCATTGTAAAAAATGATACCGGAAGCTATACAGTAAGCCAGGTTTGCTGGGACCCGCTCAAAGAGGAGGCTTATCGGCAATCAGGATTTTTTTCACTCCACGGTAAAGTGGAAGAAAGTGCTTTGAAGGCTTTAGTCACCATTCAAGTGGTGGATAAGGTTGAGGAAACAACGGATCACGCCAAGCGGGTGAAGGAATTTAAGGGCCAAAAGGTAAGCCTGGAAAGAGAAAGTGAATTTGAAGCAGCTATGAACCGTTTCCTGCAGTTTGTACGGTCAGTGAATGATGACCAGATGCTGTATAATTTTAGAGAGGCAGCCGCCATCGACACCAAAGGAGCACAGCCAATGACGGGGTGGGACGCTCCAGAATGCAATCTGAAGGGGCATACCACTGGACACTATCTTTCTGCGCTGGCGCTTGCTTATAATGCCACGGAGGATTCTGCGCTACTGGGGAAAATTCAATACATGGTTGTAGAATTGGGCAAATGCCAAACAGCCCTGTCGGAACAGGCGGGCTATGGCCGGGGGTTCCTGAGCGCGTATTCGGAAGAACAGTTTAATCTTCTGGAGCAGTACACAACTTATCCGGAAATATGGGCTCCTTACTATACGTTGCACAAGATTATGGCCGGTCTGCTAGATTGCTACCAGCTTGCGGGCCAGAGGGAAGCTTTGGATATTTGCGATAAGCTGGGTCATTGGCTTCACAACCGACTAGGCCGGCTTCCGAGAGAGCAGCTTCATAAAATGTGGTCATTGTATATCGCCGGGGAATTTGGGGGTATGAATGAGGTATTGGCCAAATTATATGCGATCACCGGCAATAAAAATTATTTGATGACAGCGAAATATTTTGACAATGAAAAGCTGTTCCTTCCGATGAAGGAGAATGTGGACACGCTGGGAAATACGCATGCCAATCAGCACATTCCGCAGGTGATTGGGGCCTTGAAGCTGTTTGAGGTTGCGGGGGATGAGGCTTATTTCAATATCGCAGAGAACTTCTGGACGATGGTGACACAAAGTCATATTTATCCTATCGGGGGCACCGGAGAGACGGAAATGTTCAGAGAGCCGGACGCCATTGCTGGTTTTCTCACCGATAAAACGGCAGAAACCTGTGCGAGCTATAATATGTTGAAGCTGACCAAAGAGCTTTTTCAGTTTAACCCGCGCAAAACGTATATGGATTATTATGAGAAGGCGCTTTATAACCATATTCTTGCCTCAGAGAATAGCCAAAAAGCGGAGGGGGGCAGCACCTACTTTATGCCACTGGCACCTGGATCTATCAAGAAATTCGATACACATGAAAATACCTGCTGTCATGGAACCGGTCTGGAAAATCATTTTAAATACCAGGAAGCCATCTATTTTCATGATGAAGACAGGCTGTATGTGAACTTATATATTCCCTCTCGACTGGATTGGAGCGATCAGGGGCTGAGTCTGGTGCAGAAGCGGGATAGTGACGGCTTGGAGACGGTCCGCTTTTATATTGAGGGCGTTCCCGAAACGACCCTTATGTTCAGAATTCCCGATTGGATATCAGAGCCTGTTCAAGTAAAGATAAACGGAGAGCCTTGTCGCGATCTGGAGTATGAAGACGGATATTTAAAGCTGCGCAAAGTATGGAAAAAGGATGAAATCGAGCTGACGCTGCCCTGCTCCTTGAGACTGGCTGACGCTCCCGATGACCACACCCTTAAAAGTCTCGCTTATGGACCCTATGTACTGGCGGCAATAAGCGGAGAACAGGATTATATCTCCTGGACATACAGTGAACAAGAATTTCTGAAACAAATCATTCAACAAAAGGATAGTCCTTTGACATTTGTTTTGGATAGCATCAAGTTTGTTCCCCTGTACCAAATTCAGGATCAAAGTTATCATGTGTATTTTAAACTTAGCCGCTGATTACCTAACATATACGCATAAGAAGTCGCCATATTGGCGGCTTTTTTGTTTTAACGATATAAGTTCTTACCCCGAGCTGTGAACAAGAATTTTTATAACCGATTAGATGTCTATCTAAAAAAGGAGCGAACTATGGAAATTAGGGAATCGTTGATGGAGAGCTATTCACATATTCTTTCTAATAGTGTCCCCAATTGTTCCGCTAATACTTGATGGGTTACAGGTCTTTCATTGGTAAACCACCATTCGACCACTCCTACATACGAAGATGCCAGAAATTGAACGACAAGATCTTTATTTAATTCAAAGTTTCTTCCTTGGGTATTATCAACTTCATTTTGAAACTCTCCTACAAGAAATTCCAGGAACCGATTGCGGAAAAACGGAGCCCCTTTACTCGCCAGCATCAAAGAGAAGAATGAGTAATTACTTTCAAAGTATTCCGTCCAAATTAGAGAGCCCTTTACAAAATCCACTTCAGCCGGAGCTTTGCATCTTTTACGAAGTTCATTAATGTGCGTCTCTATCAGTTTGTCCAGCAAATCGTATTTATCCATATAATGCAGATAGATCGTTCCACGGCTGACATTAGCTCTGTCCGAGAGATCCTGGATTGTAATATCATCAAAATTTTTCTCAGCCATCAGTTCAATGACTGCTGTTTTTAACGCTTCCTGTGTTTTAAGTATTCTTCTATCGACTTTAGACATTTTGCTCACCGGACTTTCTTTAATAATTAACAAATTTACAGTATTAGTTCACCAATTGACAAATCCATTAGAATTGACAATTGCTTGTAATGTGTACTCATTTATAATTATATACAGATGTCCAGTAATGCATCAATATAGATATCCATTCATTCGAGGCTCTGCCTTAAAATCTCCAATCCTCTTCTTAATTCCTCTAAAGAACTAGTGGATGAAAGGGCTATTCTTAGATAGTTCTCTTCCGCATTCCCCCCGCTCAGAAAGCGATTGGAATGAAATACACGAATCCCTTTTTCCAGGAAAAAGCCTTCAGAATAAGTTTCATGCATAACTTTTGGTAAAGGAATCCATCGATAAAAACTCAGTGGATGTCCCCTGTGGAGAGTATTTGGGAAGAATTCAGCAAATAACTGGTTGGCCGTCTCGGCCAGCTGTTTTTTCTCTGCAACAATCGTATTCGCTTTTCCTGACAAAATCAGCTCGGTTATGATCTCTGCGTCCAAAGAGGATGTCTTGACGTTGACATTGTATATGGCCTTCATCATTGTGTCTTTGAATGCTTCGTTAAACACGATATAGGCCACTCGAAGACCTGAGCAGATGGATTTGGCGGTGCTACAAATATAAACCGTTTGTTCAGGGAGCAGCTGATACATCGGCTGACCATAATGATCTATAATGCCCGCTGACAAAAAGGCATGAATATCGTCTTCAATCAGGATCAAACGATGTTTTTGAATGACCTGAGCTAATTCTTTTTTTCGCTTTTCCGGAATTATAATGGTCGTGGGATTAGCGCAGGAAGGCATCAAAAACACACCATGTAAATTCGATTGAGAACATTGATCTTCCAAAGCTTCGGGTAACATACCACACTCATCACTGAGGACAGGGACTAGTTTGATACGAAACATTTTGGAGACTTCAATAAAATTGGCATATGTATACAGATCAACCGCAATTCGATCCCCGGGTTCAAACAGTGCAAAGAGTGTAATAGCTAATGCATTTTGCGCTCCCGAAACGATGGCCATATGTTCAGTATCGGCCTGGATGCCAAAAGCCTTCATCCAATTGAGTGCAGCCAGTTTCTGATGCGGAATACCTGCAGGATCATTGTAATTTAATAGCTGCTCCAGATAACTTTTCTCCACTACGCTTTTTACGGTCTCAGCAACCAGATCATTGGTTTGCTCAAATGAGGCAACAAAGCCAAGATCAATATATACATTTGAAGATGGATCTTTTGAAATGGTGACCGACCGAGCCGCGTTGGCTGAAACAAAGGTACCGCTTCCGGTCACGCCATGAATTAAACCTTTAAGTTCGCAAAGCTTGTATGCGCGTGTAATCGTTGTGAAGTTCACATCCAAAAAGTCGGCCAGCTCCCGCTGAGGGGGAAGTTTTGTACCCGGAGCCAAAAATCCGTGTCTGATGTCATGTTCCAGCAATAGGGCGAGAGAGCGATAAAGCGGTCGTTGCAATCTATCCTTGTCAGGTTTCCACGACATCGGATAATGTTCAAACGAATTAAATGGCATAGTACACCTCACAATATTGTAGTCCATACAATTGTACCATTGATTGTATGGATTCACATCGCTAAACTAACAAAGAAAGTAATCTTGTCAAGGAGATGTAGCAACCATGATACACAGAAGTAAGCTTCAATTGGCCTTTAAATCAGCTTTCCCTCCCACACTCCCCATACTGGCTGGATTCTTGTTTCTAGGGATTGCCTACGGCATTCTTATGAATATATCTGGCTTTGGTGCGGGGTATGCGATCCTTATGGCCCTATTTATTTTTGCCGGATCAATGGAATTTGTTGCAGTGCATTTACTGCTCGGTCCGTTCAATCCACTAGATGCCCTGCTAATGACCTTAATGGTGAACGCCCGCCATTTATTTTATGGCATATCCATGCTTGAAAAATATAGAGGCACCGGATTCAAAAAGTTTTATCTGATTTTCGGACTATGTGATGAATCGTTTTCAATTAATTACACGGCAAACATCCCCAAAGAAGTGGATAAGGGATGGTACATGTTTTTTGTAACCCTGCTTAATCACAGCTACTGGGTACTTGGCGCTGCCATTGGTGGAATTTTCGGATCACTGGTGCGCATTAATATGGAGGGGCTTGAGTTTGTGATGACGGCGCTTTTTGTTGTGATCTTTATTGAACAATGGATGAAAGAGAGTACACATCACAGTGCATTGTTGGGTTTGGGAATATCGATCCTTTGCCTGCTTATTTTTAACAGCGAAAATTTCATCGTTCCATCCATGATCGGTCTTCTCATCGTGCTCTCCTTAATGAGAAAATCACTAGATAGAAAGACAGGTGAGAAACATGATGTCCAAGACTTTGCTTGAGAACATCATAACTATAGGGATGGTCGTCTTGGGAACGATGATGACCCGATTCATTCCATTTATTTTGTTCCCTTCGGGGCGTCCCACACCCAAATATGTGCAGTATCTCGGCAAAGTGCTTCCCTCGGCAGCTTTAGGACTACTGGTCATTTACAGCGTTAAGGATGTTACTTTTTTCTCTGGGTCTCATGGTGTGCCCGAATTGATTTCCATTGTCGTCATTATTATGCTCCATCTCTGGCGAAGAAACATGTTGATATCCATTGCTGGCGGTACACTGCTCTATATGTTCCTGGTCCAATTTGTACTCTAAAAGCATCTATTATTTCTAAAATAACTTGTGTCTTCCAAGGAGCAGGACCAATGGCCGAGATCAACTCTCATGTGTATTTTAAACTTACCCGTTGATTACCTTTGTTAAAAAAAATGAAAAAGGCTGCTTGCTCCTTTTTAAAAAAGCAAGTAGCCTTTTGTTGTTTACCAGCTTATCTGTTCGCTCACGAACTCTAATGTGGCGTGGCATCGAACATCGATGACATTGAAGCGAGTACACAACAGATGTACCGATTTAGAGAGCTACGGTTAGCGAAATGCTAGACTACTCCAACTCACCTGAAAATTGATACAACCATTCATCGATACTGTGGTCAGGTACATTTAAAGCACGGTAGGTCGCTAGAACATCCGGGTATCCTCCTACGTCATCCTGACTATCAATTATCTTTCCTCGACCAGCCAGAAAATCGGAGATAATTCGTTGATCTGTTGCATCCCGGTCCTTCGGCCTTGCTCCTGCATGCTCAGTGACTTCCTTTACTACTTCCGAGGCAGCTAGTGCTTTAAGTCCTTCAACCCAAACAGGTGGATTGTCAAGTTCCTTGATTCCGCCAAAAGTCAGCGGGACTGACTTGCCATTACGGTCATAAGCAAGATTATCTTTGAGATAAGCCCAGCCGCTTTTACTGTTCGTTCCGACAATTCCTAACCCATTAATCGTATCTACTCCATGCCGCATGTAATTCCCGACGATACTGACTTTAGGGCCTTCCGGATTGATCCCCGTATCCGCCCATTCCCTCTCTACGAATCCGAGCCGAATAGCCCATTTTCCCGGATTATAAATGACATTGTTAGCAATTACACCCGTCGTGAAAGCTTTGAACCATGGATTACGTTCCATGTTATGAGCATAAAGATTTCCGATGACTGCCACATCCTGGACGTAATCATGAACGAGCGTGCCCATGGAATGGGGACCCTTCTCATGAACGGAATTATACAGGCCCTCGGCGATAATACTATTGCTGAGTGTTACACGGTGGGTAGTTGCCTTGGTTCCACTGGTACGAGGACCTGAGAAGGACATGTTCTCATCTACTCCCCAGGCAAAAGAGCAATGGTCAATGACAATGTTATAAGCGGAGGCTCCGTAAGTGGACACATCTGGCTCAAAGCCTGCACCTGGAGTGCTGCCGCCGTCGCCCATCCGAAACCGGACATGCTGCATCAACACATCATGCGTTCTGATTTGCAAACCTCCCTGGATGAATGTAATGCCAGGGGAGGGGGCCGTCTGGCCTGCGATGGTCACGTAGGGCTCTTTCAGATCAAGACGTTCCTTTTTTAGATTGATGACACCACCGACTTCAAATACAATAATCCGCGGTCCTTTGGTTTTTAATGCCGCACGAAATGAGCCTGGGCCGTCATTGTTCAGATTGGTCACCTTGATTATCTTCCCGCCCCGGCCTGCTGGAGTGTCAGTCCCGTATCCCACGGCTCCCGGAAACACCGGCTGGGCTCCAGCTTGACCAGCTGTTACAGACCCCATCATCCATACCCACAACAACAACATACATAAGCCCGCTTTCCATCCTTGCTGCAAACATCTTCGTACATCCATCTAGAATATTCCTCCTTTGTTTTCCATGTTAAATATAGTATATATATATCCTAATATAACTTTTTCTGAGAGTAGTTCCAACTATTTTAGAGAAAAAAATTGTGAATTAGCCACTATTGTGTCGATTTTGAGTTTTATGCATTCACCTTTGAGTTTAAAACAACATAGAGCACCACTGACATATAGATGTCAGTAGTACGGATGAGAAATTTGAAATCCCGATTGGCTTTGACCTTCACAACTATCGACCGCCAGATGATCGTAATATCCGAGTTCGCGCACTTTTTAATGCCAACATTGCTGATAAAGTGAAAGAAGCGAATAACTACTACATGGAAGATGCTGAATTACTTTCTAATGGCTTCTATGTCAATTTCCGTGTCCGCCAACCTGAAGAATTACTACAATGGATACTTGGCTGGGGTGCAGATGTTGTTATCGTCGAACCAGAATCATTCAAGAAACGTGTGAAAGAAGAAATTCAAAAGATGATAGAACGCTACTGACATACTGTTGTCAGTAGCGTTCTTATATATTTAGGTAGGCAAAATGAGGGAGGAGGTCAAGAAAATGATCGACGGGGCACCTGATGCTGCACTCTTTGAGAAAGATATAACGTGTTCTAATCAAGAGCGTTATTGGATCGGCGTAGTTTCTGCATCCCACGTCAGCTATGCAGTGGATGAGGGGATTGCACAGACTTGCCATGGTAAAGCTGGTTCACTCCGAAGAATGCGATCAGGGGACTGGCTCATCTATTACTCACCACGCACAGAAATGAAGGGAGGGGAGACCCTACAAGCATTTACAGCGATTGGCTGGGCCATAGACAATGTTGTCTATCGATATAAAATAAGCGACGATTTTATTCCACATCGTCGGAATATGAGTTATTTGCCTTGCAGGATCGTAAAAATCGCCGGTCTGTTAGACAAGTTGACGTTCACCAGAATGGAGCAGAATTGGGGATATCCATTTCGCTTCGGGCAATTCGAAATTAATCGGAAGGACTTTCTAACTATAGCGAATGAGATGTTGGGGAGTAGCTATGAAGAAACTGTTAAAGAAGAATCACTGATCTTTTATAAACAATTAGAATTCAATTGGTGAAGTATTTCCGCTTGGATGTTGTGAGGAAATTATTCTCTCATTTATACTTCTATGCTTCGCGAAAACTGAGAAACATTTTTAATATTGGGAGGTAATCATTTTGAAAACCGTGTTATATATTACTGCTCATCCACTTGCTCAACATGCTTCGTACAGCTTGACTGTCGGTAAGGAGTTTATCGATACCTATCGTGAAGCGCACCCAGAGGAAGAAGTCATCCATCTCGACTTGTTCCAAATGGATGTTCCGCCAGTAGATGCCGATATACTTAACGCAAGATATAAACTATTTCAATGGAGAAAAGCTGACTCCAACACTCCGTTCGACCAGTTGCTGTCTGATGCCGAGCGAATAAAGCTTGCCCAGATAGATGAACTCTGTGATCAATTCATTGCAGCGGATAAATATATCTTTGCTTCGCCGATGTGGAACCTCACGATTCCGCATGTGTTGCTTAATTATACGAATTGCTTAGTTATCCCAGGCAAGACATACCGTTATACGGAGACCGGCCCTGTGGGACTTCTAACTGGCAAGAAGGCGATTCATATCCAAGCTAGCGGCGGAGTCTACTCAGAAGGTCCTGCCTCGTCCTTGGAGTGTGGGAACAGTTACTTACGCACAATCATGCAGTTCATCGGAGTCACTGATGTCCAGAGCATTTTCATTGAGGGAATGGCCGAAATGCCTGATCGAGCTGAAGCCATTAAGGAAGAGGCTATCGCGAAAGCAAGAGAAGCTGCAAAACAATTTTAATTCATGATTTTGATTGCAATGAATCTGTGGCCTTTCTAACAGGATAAGGCTGCAGATTCATTGCACTATCATGTCCTATTTGTGATACCCGATTCGCTGCCTTGGGTGCCGAAGGCTTCGCATTTAACCTCCTCCGGCGCTTGTCCTGGCTGCCAAGGAACAGGCGAGGTTCAGCAAGTGAACGAACCAGACTTTTTTGGAGGACATTTGAATCTCCCCTGCTATGACGACGTCCTTGAATTTGCAGTTAGAGTGACTGTCCGCCCGAGACCTCTATGCGCTGGGCATTGATCCAGCGATTCTCGTTGGAAAGCAACGAAGCGATAGCCTCTCCAACATCGTCGGGTTGACCGACACGACCGAGAGCCGTTGTTGAAGCCACATATTTGTTCACCTCAGGATTATCGCGGAGCGCGCCGCCGCTGAAATCAGTAGCTATGGCTCCAGGGGCAATGGTGTTGACAGCGATTCCGCGCGTTCCCAGCTCTTTCGCCATATAGCGAGTGAGGATCTCGATCGCACCTTTCATGGATGCGTAGGCACCGCTTTCTGGAATAGTAAAGCGCGTAAGACCTGAGGAGATGTTCACAATTCGGCCGCCATCATGGATAAGCGGTAGGAGCTTCTGTGTGAGAAAGAACACTCCTTTGAAGTGAACTTCGTAAAGCTTGTCCAGTTCTTCCTCAGTCGTCTTCTCGAATGCATTGCGATGCGAGGTGCCAGCGTTATTTACGAGGTAATTGAATCGGTCGGCTCCCAGTTCTTTGAGTGCGTTGACTACGTTTTGTACAAAGGAGTCAAATGTACTGACTTTACCGGTATCTAACTGCAAAGCAATGGCCTTGCGACCCATATCGCGTGCTAAAGAGACTACTTTTTCAGCTTCTCCCTGATTGTAATGGTATGTGAAAATCGAATCAACGCCGCGACTTGCAAGGCTTAAAACTGTGCTTCGTCCCATACCGCGGCTTCCACCTGTAACAATTGCAATCTTTGTGTTGGTCATCGTGTATTCTCTCCTTTGTTTGGATTACCAGACAATCTAACTACCTGCTTGATATTACAATTCAAAAGTTTACAACTTAAAGTTAAGTTTAAGTCAAGCAAAATGTATAAGCTTGATTTCGGTCAACAATTACCGGTATCACGTGAAGAAAAGTACCCATAAATTGGGCCGTTTAGTCTCACCTGTTTTAATCTCCCCATTTCCCAAACCGATAGACAACTATTTTGGTGTGAGTTATGATAATACATACTTGAAGTTAACTTTAAGTTGAGGTGAAAAAATGTATACAATTGGAGAAGTTGAGTCAATAGCCGGTATAAATGCGTCAACCCTCCGTTTTTATGAAAAAGAAGGAATTCTCTTTAATATTGAGCGTAATGAAGGTGGGCGAAGAATTTACACAGAAGAGCAAGTGACTTGGTTAAAGTTTGTTCTTGCTCTAAAAAATACAGGAATGACTATTGAGGATATAAAAAGCTATCTGAATATGATTGTGGATGGGGAAGAAAAGTTGGTGGAAAGGAGAGAGTTTCTTGCTCGGCACAAAGAAAAAGTAGAGAAGCAAATTGCAGAGACGCATTCATATCTCGAACGAATCACCCAAAAAATTTCCTTTTATGATGCAAAATATCTAAAGAAAAACTATCTGGATCTTTGATTTTTGCGGCTGTTCTAATACACCACTTTCAACAGTTTGGTTTGAGAGAATCTGCTTCCTCCAACAACCATGACGAAGAATCTTACAGCAAACGTGCTTAATAGGTTACATGGGGAGGAATGACTGTTCGTAGTTTTCTAATGCGTGTCTTGGCTGCTTCAGGATCAGATCGAAACAAAGAAACATGACCATCAAGCTTCTGTGATAGGTCAACTAATGGATCAGGTTAGTTGAACAAGAAAGATAAAAGCATTTTATATAGAATGCTTTTTATCTTTCTCATGATTTGGTGATGTAGCAGAGTGTGTTAATATGCGGTCTAGTACTTTTTCAGTAAATGGCATAAAGCAATTGAGTATTAGTCCCCCTAAACAAACGGTTAACAAAGTTCCAACGCCAATGGGTCCATTTAAAATCACTGCTATTATCAAGAATATGAGGTAGATGAATGTTCTCGAAAAAAATAGATTTGTTCTAGTTAATTCTTGTATGATTATTGTTAATCGATCGACTGGAATGGGTGCAAAATTTGTCTGTAAATATGTTGCAGTTCCTAATCCTACAACAACTAAACCAATTCCAAAACAAACAACTTTGCTGTACCATAGTTCAGGTGTTATCAAATTGTGCAATAAAAAAAGCCACATATCAATACCAATACCCGTTATAAATGCTGTTAATAACCCCAAAACTTCTGGTCTTTGTCTTTTTAAAAGTGAATTACAACATATCAATATTATAGCTATTATTATTTCCCAGCTTCCCACAGTAAGTCCCACATTTATGGACAGTCCAACCAAAAGTGCATCAAAAGGTGAAGTCCCAAGGTCTGATTGTATAGTGAGCGAAATACCAAGGGATAATATAAAAATTCCTAATATAAAAAAAACATATTTCACTTTACTCGACCTCTTTATCATATTTTATGTTGCAAACGCAACAAAATTAGGGTAAATTTAATATATAGTATTTTTATTGCATTTGCAACAAAATGGCTGCAAAGGAGTTAATTATGAAGGAAGTACTTCGTGAAATTGGAATGATAGCAAGGGCATTAGACTCTATAAGTAATATAGAATTTAAAGAATATGACCTTACAAAAGGGCAGTATTTGTACCTTGTGCGAATATGTGAAAACCCAGGAATCATTCAAGAGAAGTTAGCTGAGATGATAAAAGTAGATCGAACAACTGCATCTCGTGCTATAAAAAAGCTTGAAATTAATGGCTTTATTGAAAAGAAGGAGGATAATCATAACAAAAAAATTAAAAAACTATTTCCAACAGAGAAAGGGAACAATGTTTATCCTTTTATAAAAAGAGAAAATGATCATTCCAATAACGTGGCATTAGAGGGATTTTCGGAAAGAGAAGTAGAAACCATTTTCAATCTTCTTCAAAGAATAAGAGAAAATATAGGGAGTGACTGGGAATTTGTAAAAAAGGGAAACAAAAGAAATTATTGATTTATATGAAGGAGCGATACATTAAATTGACTGTAAAAATAATAAAGTGCGGCCGTGAAGATTTACAAATACTCCAAGAAATAAGTATTGAAACATTCAACGATACTTTTAAAGATCAGAATTCACCTGAAAATATGAAAGCCTATCTGGAAAGAGCATTTAACGCTAAACAGTTAGAGGAGGAATTGTCCAACGTCTCTTCAGAAATCTTTTTCATCTATTTTAATGAAGAACCTGCTGGATATTTAAAGGTAAATATGAATGATGCCCAATCCGAAAACATGGGTGATGAGTCACTCGAAATTGAGAGGATTTATATAAAGAACAAATTTCAAAAACATGGGCTTGGTAAATATCTGCTAAATAAAGCTATGGAAATGGCGATGGAACATAATAAAAAGAAAATCTGGCTTGGCGTATGGGAAAACAATGAGAACGCTATTGGTTTTTATAAGAAAATGGGGTTTGTTCGAACTGGAGCACACTCTTTTTATATGGGTGATGAAGAACAAATTGATTTCATAATGACCAAAACAATGATATAAGTTTAAAATGTTTTCGAGGATTCCGCGATGTAATATCGGCTGGTCCGAGAGAAAACTCACAGTCGTCGTACTGTGCTACTGAGGGATAAAAGTCTGGGAGAAAAACTGCTGTATGCAGTATTAATCTCAGGCTTTTTTTATTGCTGCTTAATTCATACTACATTTGCAGTGGAAAGACGCAGCTTCGATCTACTCTGTACATCGGAGGTCACCAGACTTTCTGAAAGATAATAGACAAATTTCAAACATCGTTTCATTAATAAACAAAATGCACTCATCTGACAATTGTTTGATTTCTGTACTTGTTTATAATTATAAATGCGAGTTCATTAATTTAATATATCCATTATTGGGTTAATGTTTATTATCTCAACAAAAGGAGGGAAAAGGGAGAGGGAGATGCTTCCGCTTTGCCGCGAAGATGGAATCGATGTTAGCCCATGGAGTCCACTTGCAAAAGAACGGCTAACCTGACATAGGAATGAAAAGACCGCACGTTACAGAGATAGACGAAGCCAGGCAAAGAATGGCAAACCCTCATCTGGAGGATATAGTTGCGGTTTTGTCGCTGAAACTGGGTCTGGGCGAAGTACGAGCCTAGAGGATCTTATGTACTGCATAAGTATACGGAATTTAATCTTTTAATAGTGAAGGAGCAAAAGAAATCATGTGTAAAACTCATGTTCTAAGTGTCCCAAGTCCAAAAGCGTTATTTGAAAAGACTACTATTGAACGGAGAGAACTGCGTCCGGATGATGTCTTGATCGACATTAAGTTTTCTGGAATTTGCCACTCCGACATTCATTATGCACACGATGAATGGGGAGGAGGTATATTCCCGATGGTTCCCGGTCACGAAATTGTCGGTGTCGTTACAGCAATTGGACCGCAAGTTACGAAATTTACCGTTGGAGATCGCGTTGGCGTTGGTTGCTTTGTTAACTCCTGTGGGGAATGCGAATATTGCCTCAATGGCGAAGAACAATTTTGTACGAAGGGCTATGTAGCAACTTATAATGCAATAGATTACGATGGCACTCCAACTTATGGCGGCTATAGCCAGAAAATTGTGGTCAAAGAAAGGTTCGTAGTCCGAATTCCTGACGCTTTGGAATTGGATGTGGCAAGCCCGCTATTATGTGCCGGTATCACCACCTATTCTCCTTTGAAAAAATGGAACGCGGGTCCCGGCAAGCAGGTTGCTATTGTTGGAATGGGAGGGCTTGGTCACGTGGCAGTTCAGTTCGCGCATGCCCTAGGTGCAGAAGTAACGGTCTTGAGTCAGTCTTTGAGTAAAAAGGATGAAGCTTTGAGTATGGGCGCGGATCATTATTTCGCAACAAGCGACCCGGATACCTTTACCCAGCTCACAAATCGTTTCGACCTCATCTTAAACACAGTGTCTGCAAACCTAAAGGTTGATGCGTATTTATCATTGCTCCGCGTAGATGGAACATTAGTTAATCTTGGTGTTTCAAGCCAACCAGATGAATATCATGTATTTTCACTCATCACGCAGCGTCGAAGTATTTCCGGATCGATCGTCGGTGGCATTCGGGAGACACAAGAGATGCTCGATTTCTCCGCTAAAAACGGTATTGCTCCTAAGATCGAGGTTATTCGCGCCGACCAAGTGGACGAAGCGCATGAACGTATACTCCGCAACGATGTAAGGTATCGATTCGTTATTGATATGTCAACCTTGTAATTATATAAGAGCAGAGGGCCAACCATTTTTAAATGGTTGGCCCTATCAGCAAGCAGACCGGTCCATACCGCGCCAGGGGACACTACTTTATGACTTCGAGAATTGGTGGCCCATGCGGGCATAGATCCAAGGTCAATATATACGCTTAAGAAGCCGCCATTTTGGCGGCTTTCTTTGTTATCGGGCAAGTTATTGTCAAACACTTTTCCGACAGATAAACAAATATATCAGCTTGTTATCAACTAGCGAGCAGCATCAGCAACAAAAGATAAAGCCGATGGTTGTTTATTTGTAAATTTATGTATGTAATTCCTAAAAGGGAATAACTCCTTGCCCTTTAGGACGATGTGACGAGGGGTCATAATCTATAAAATCAAAGAAGTCAAAGAAATACATGATGAACAGGAGGCGATTAGCCAAAGTCAACAGATCAGAATATTGAACATCGACGCAAAAAGCATTGTGGATGAATCAGAAGATTTATGGAAAAAATAGAAAATTAAATAGATAACTTTCATAAAAGGCACCCTAAGAAAGGAAGATACATCATGAATGATTCAAATCAACCGGTACCAGAGAAAGAAGTATTAAGCGTGTTCAGTGGTGAAAGCGGCGAGAACCCATTTCCGTTATTCGCAAAGATACGGGCAACAGGAGCCGTTATTCCTATCCCGTTTCCGATGGGAGGAACAGATCAGCAAACATGGATGGTCACTCGTATGGAAGAGGCAATGCAGGTGCTTAAAGACCATGTCCGTTTTACTGTAGACCGGAGATATATTAATAGCAATAGTAACATCGAGCAAAACCCAACTGGCGACACTGGCCCATCCGCTTCCACTAACTTCCTTACCGAGTCGATCAATTCTATCGATGAGCCTGATCATCGACGGTTGCGTACATTGGTGTCCAAAGCTTTCACTCCCAGATATATGGAAAGCTTACGCCCTCGCGTTCAGGAGATTGCAGATGAATTACTCGACCAGGTACAGGAAAAAGGCGAGATGGACCTCGTCAGGGACTATGCTTATCCCTTGCCAATCAACGTTATTTGCGAAATGCTTGGGGTACCTCAAGCAGACCGGTCAAAGATTCATGCCTGGTCTTCAGCGATCGCGCACGGTCTGGGATTGGGAAGGCAAGCACCGGAAGTTGAGGAGCATCTGCGAGCCTTCGGTGAATACATCGTGCAACTTGTGAACGACAAGCGCCGACATCCTGCTGATGATTTGATTAGCCAATTAGTAGCTATAGAAGAAGAGGGGGATCGGCTCGGTGAAGCAGAATTACTCTCGATGATCAAGCTATTGATCTTTGCCGGACATGAGACAACCTCGAATCTGGTCTCCACCGGCACTTTGATGTTGCTGGATCAGCCCGACCAACTGGAGAAGCTCAAAGCTGATCTTAGTTTGGTTCCTTCGGCTATTGAAGAACTGCTGCGCTTTAATGGACCGTCCACAATCGCGGGACCGCGCTTTGCCACTGAAGATATTGAGCTGGCAGGTCAGCAGATCAAGAAAGGGGATATGGTCATTCTCGTATTAAAATCAGCAAATCGGGATGAGCGCCAGTTTTCAGACCCAGAAGAGCTGGATATTACGCGCAAGATCAATCGACATCTTGCCTTTGGATATGGCATCCATATGTGTTTAGGGGCGCCGCTGGCCCGTGTGGAAGCAGACATTGCGTTTACCACACTGCTGAGACGCATGCCCAATCTACGACTCAACGTTCCTCGGGAGAACGTCACCTGGAACTTCATGCTTAGCTCACAAGGGTTAGCGTCCCTGCCCGTCGCTTTTTAACTGAGGGAAAGAATATATTGGTAAAATAAACTTTAGTATTGAAGGAAATGAGGAGGCACTTGCTCTTTGTGGAGTAGGTGCCTCCTCGTCTAGTTGAATACCCCCCCCTTGGTCCTCTGTTCATCCCCTTCAGCAAACTGCCTATTGCTCCTAATGCTATCCCGTTTACCATTGATTCGCCTTCGCTATAGATCACTTTCCATCTACCCCGAGGAGTAGAATCCTCCCTATAACCTGTAATGCTCAGCTTTGGTGTCAAGGCTTCTGGATTGAATCCGACTTCATTGTTCCTGATTTCCAAAATGATACATATTTCATCGCTCTAAAATTAAGTTCGGAGACCGATTTCACACAGAAGTCGTCAATCTCCATATGTAATTTTTCATAAATGTAAGGAACCTTACGACCGTTAGTGTACGAAGTCTTGCCCAAAAAGCCGTATCTCCTTGCCTTTTGGGACGATGTGTCAAGCATTCGAAATCTATAACATTAAAGGTGTTCGATTCGTCATGGATGAAGCGTCACGGTACTTAACGTGAAGAAAGGAGCCGACATTGTGGTGATATCTGCCATCTCTACCCTTGTCGACGGGATCGGCCAGGTTGTCGGAGGGACACCTACATTGCTTTCAACAAAATAAAGGAAGAAGAAGTGTATCTAGTATAAATGTAAAAAAAGATAATTAATAAAATGTGGGGGAAAATATATGCAAGCAACAAAAGTTACTGAAAATCAATCTATTGCCATCTTTCAGGAAGAAGATAGAAAACTCACTTTTCGCGAGAAAGTAGCCACCGGTCTCGGAGCGGGAATTGGAACACTCCATTCACAAATGATTGCGATGTTCTTGCTTTTTTTCTATACGGACATGATGAAAATCAGTCCAACCTTTGTAGCTGGGTTATTTCTGGTTGCTCGTATTATTAGCGCTGTTATCGTTCCATTGTTTGGAGTTTTTATAGACAAGGTGAGCACCCCTTGGGGCAAATATGTTCCATGGTTTATGATACTTGGGGTGCCTACTGCTATTTTGGGGTGGTTAGTCTTTACTGATTTTAACCTAAGTCCTACGGGTAAGATCGTATATGTGTCTGTAACCTATCTGCTATACAGCATATTTGCTGCACTTCAACAGGCACCAGGTAATGCAGCCGGTCCTGCCATTACAAAAAGGGTAGATGACCGGATATCAATGGGACAGATTGGATTTTTCTTCATCATGATAGGCGCAATTGTTATTTCGGTAGGCGCTCAGCCTCTGTATAAAGCTTTGGGGGGCGGTAATGACACGAAAGGGTTCTCAATGCTAATGGGAGCAATCGCTATTATTGGTATATTGGTATCCGTTTTTCAAGTAAAGTCCTTAAAAGAAAGGTATGTTACAAAACCCAAAAAGGAAGAAAAGAGACCTTCACTGAAGGAGATGTTCTTGGCTGTATTTACAAATAAAGCTGCTGTTATTATATATGTATATATTGGGGCGATAACTTTATCAAAAGGCATTAGAGATGCAATCATGATCGATTATTTAAAATATTACTTTCATAATGATAATCTTATGATGATTATAGGGATTACCAGTTTAGTGCCAACCATTTTAGGTACCCTGTTAGCCGCTCCAATCACGAAACGATTTGGCATTAAAGCTAATATCCTTACTAGTGTGGTTATGAGTGTGGTGACTTCAGCTGCCATTATGTTCGTCCCCGCTAGTTCTACTGGCGTGATCATTTTCCTGGTTTTGAGGGCAATTGATGGTTTCTTTATGGGACTCTCTACCCCAGCCCAGACTACAATGATGCCGGCTGCAATGGATTATACCGAATGGAAGACCGGTATGAATGTAAATGGATTCATGGGTTCCATCCAAGGTGTCATGAAAACTATAGCTACAGCTATTGCAGGTTCATTAACTGCAGGAGGACTGGCTTTGGCTGGGTATGTACCAGGTGTAGAGCAAAGCAGCGAGACCATCTTTGGTCTAAAATTGTTAGTGGGAGTTATTCCGGCTATTGTTCTATTATTTACAGCATCTGTAGCCTGGTTTGATCTAACAGAGGAAAAACAGACGCAAATTGCGAAAGATCTGGCAGAACGCAGGAGAGATGACCAAAGTATTTGAATAAACAAAGAAACCCTTCTTTCTGGTAATGGTTGCTCGACACTTCTATATTACCAAAGAAGGGTTTCTTTCTATTTAAAAGAATCCTAGGCCAGTTTCTTTTCATATTTTCTAAAAAGATAAATTATATTCACATTTGGAGATGTTGGTAAAATAAATAATGTTTTGTCTAGGCATATTAAATGTATGACTTTTCATTTCAAGCATTTTGATAAAGTCCAAGGAATAGAAGAGGTGTGGACTATGTTCAAAGAATCCAGTGAACAAGACCCGAATATAGACTTAAAGTTAAACGATAGCGAAGGACTTAATACATCCAGATTCCCCATCATAATGTGGACCTTTTTGATCTATATAGAAGCAATGATGTTCCAAAATTTACCCACTCCACTTCCGCTTCAAAGTATATTGTTCTCTTTGATAATGATTCTGCAAGTGTTTATGCACTGGCATGTTCGTAGAGTTTTACACTATGTCTCATGGTTTTATTTTATTATTCAAGGAGCCATCATCTTTTCGAGCGTCTTTCTTCTGCCTAAAAGCTTTCCGATTGTGCTGGTTGGATTAACACCTGTTTTAATCGGTCAAAGCATAGGCATTTATTATCAAGCGAAAAAAGTTGTATTGATGTTTTTTAGTCTCTATCTGCTATTTTGTTCTTACATGATATGGAGTTACGATAGCGCTAACTCCGTGTTATTTATTTCAGTGCTTATTCCTATAGCTATTGTCGTAGCTGCCTATGCCAATCTTTTCTACAGGCAGGTCAATGCGCGCATTCGCACCCAAAACTTTCTTGCTGAGTTGGAGCTTGCACATCAAAAAGTGGAAGAGCTTACGTTAGCCAACGAACGGCAGCGCATGGCCCGGGATTTGCATGATACCTTGGCCCAAGGTCTTGCCGGGCTTATTATGCAACTGGAAGCCATAGATGCACACCTGACAAAAGGCAGCGCGCAGAGAGCTCATGAGATCGTTCAGCAGTCCATGTCACAAGCACGCCAGACGCTGGCTGACTCCCGTCGTGCAATAGACAACCTGCGCTCAAAATCGGCCTCGGAAGTTGACTTTGCCGATGCAATCCGGGAAGAAGCACAGTACTTTATGATGGCTACGGGAATTCGAACAGCACTGGACATCAAGATTAAAGCCTCGGTATCCAGGCTAATGATTGAGCATGGACTGCACATTATAAGTGAATGTCTGACAAACGTAGCCAAGCATTCGCATGCCAAAAACGTATGGATCAACATTTGGGATAACCAAGGTATTATTTCGATAGAAATTCGCGATGATGGAAAAGGATTTAATCCGGATATCATGGCCAGCCAAACAGGACATTATGGACTAATAGGTATTCACGAGCGTGCGCGTCTGCTCGGCGGAACAATACAGATTAGCAGCACAGCTCAAGAAGGGACAACAATTCAAGTGAAGGCACCCCTTGCCAAAGGAGACGCATCATGAAATTTAAAATATTAATCGTGGATGATCATTGGGTGGTTAGAGAAGGGCTAAAGCTTGTTATTGAGACAAATGACTGCTACGAAGTGGGTTGGTGAAGCGGAAGAAGGGGCAACAGCACTGGCTCTGGTTGAGAAGCTTCAGCCAGATATAATCCTAATGGATCTATATATGCCCCAAATGAGCGAGCTAGAGACGATGAAAGCTTTAAAAGAGAAGCGAAATGAAACGCCCGTTATTATCCTGACCACCTATAACGAAGATGATTTAATGATTCAGGGGCTATCCTTGGGAGCCAAAGGATATTTATTAAAAGATACCAGCCATGAAAATTTGTTTCGGACGATTGAATCTGCATTAAGAGGAGAGGCGCTTCTTCAACCCGAAATTACGGCCAGAGTTTTTGCCAATGTAAGCAAGAAAGAACCTGAGCACGAGCAGCATGAAGACACATCGATCCTGACTGAGAAAGAAAGGATCATACTACAGTCTGTTGCACGGGGGCTTAGGAGCAAAGAAATAGCGTTTGACATGGGGATTTCGGAACGGACTGTGAAAGCGCATTTAACGAATATTTACAACAAGCTCGGCGTCGATTCCCGATCCGAAGCGGTAGCCGTGTCTCTGGAACGAGGCATTCTGCATCTTTAACAACAGGAAATCTCAAAAATATAGGTATTTTGATTTATCCTATCGTACATGAGGTGCTTGTCCTTAATTCTTTAGGTAATTAATACCATATGAGTATTTTGTATAAAAGGTAAAACTGTTTCCTACCGAACAATAGCTCTTAAGCATAAGGAAATCAATCCAGATGGAAGGGGAATTCACCAGAATACGATTACAAATAATAAAGAACTTCATGATTGCTTTCTTCGTTTTAGCACCACTAAGAACCCGACGCAACTTCAGGATTTCCTTAGGCTGCATAGGACCGCTAGGGAACTATGCAGTGATGGAGTTCGGCTCGCACCATGGTTTTTGATGTGACTAATGATAGCGGGAAATCAAAAAAGAACCTGGGAAGTTTTCTCAGGTTCTTTGATATTGCACATAAATAAACACGATGATATAATCAGCCTACGACCGTCTCTAGTTATGAGGTCATAAAAATACCACTTTACAATTTAAGTGTACCATGCCGGTAAACTCTTGTCAAATGTTTTTTCTCAATTTAATGGTTAGGAGAGATATTGAATGAGTTCTTTGGTTCTCGGTTTTCAGGAAATAGAAAAAACGCAGCTTTTGCCCGTTGGCGGAAAAGGGTTGAATTTAGGGGAATTATCAAAAATTCAAGGGATACAAGTACCACAAGGATTTTGTGTTACAACAGTAGGATATCAAAAAGCCATCGAACAAAACGAAACATATCATGATTTGTTGGATCAACTAGCAATGCTAAAAGCAGAAGATCGAGAGCAAATTGGTGAAATCAGTAGGAAGATCAGGCAAATCATTATGGAAGTAGAAAGTCCTTCCGATGTCGTGCAAGCAGTTACTCACTATCTCTCCCAATTTGGCGAGGAACATGCTTATGCAGTTCGTTCTAGCGCGACTGCTGAAGATTTACCACACGCCTCTTTTGCTGGTCAACAAGACACCTATTTGAATATCATTGGCCTAGAGGCAATTTTGCAGCATATCAGTAAATGCTGGGCTTCCCTATTTACGGATCGCGCGGTAATCTACCGTATGCAAAATGGATTCGATCACAGGCAAGTTTATTTATCCGTTATCGTTCAAAGGATGGTTTTCCCGCAGGCTTCAGGGATTTTATTTACCGCTGATCCCATTACTTCTAACCGAAAATTGCTATCCATCGATGCCAGTTTTGGACTTGGAGAAGCAATGGTCTCTGGCTTGGTATCTGCCGATTGTTATAAAGTACAGGAAGAGAAAATCGTCGAGAAGAGGATCGCAACCAAAAAATTGGCTATCTATGGACGGAAAGAAGGCGGAACAGAGACAAAGCAGATCGATCCTGATCAGCAAAAGACTCAAACACTCACTGAGCAACAAATTTTACAGCTGGCATATATCGGAAGACAGATCGAAGCTTATTTTGGCCAGCCACAAGATATCGAATGGTGTTTGGTTGATGATACATTTTATATTGTCCAGAGTCGGCCGATCACTACTTTATACCCGATCCCTGAAGCGAATGATCAAGAAAATCACGTCTATCTATCTGTTGGTCATCAACAAATGATGACAGATCCCATAAAACCATTGGGATTGTCTTTTTACCTGTTAATTACTCCTGCTCCTATGCGTAAAGCCGGTGGGAGGTTGTTTGTTGATGTTGCACCTAGGCTGGCTACACCTGTCGGCCGGAAAGCTTTATTAAATACCCTGGAATCTGATCCGCTCATAAAAGGCGCACTCATGACCATAATAGAGCGAGATTTTATAAAATTGTTACCAAATGATCAAACAGCACCGATTCTGGGCAGAAGTAATACAGATATGCTGGCACAATTCGAGAACGATCCGACAATCGTTTCTGATTTGATTAAGCGTAGTCAAACATCGATAGAAGAGTTAAAACAAAACATCCAAGCGAAATCGGGATCGGATTTGTTTGACTTTATTCTGGAAGATATCCAGCAATTAAAGAAGATCTTATTTGACCCACAAAGTACGGCTGTGTTTATGGCTGCTATAAATGCTTCCACATGGATCAATGAAAACATGAACGAATGGTTAGGCGAAAAAAACGCAGCAGATACTCTTTCTCAATCTGTACCGGGCAATATTACTTCGGAAATGGGTCTGGCGCTATTGAATGTCGCGGATGTGATTCGCCCTTATCCAGAAGTGATCGATTATTTACAGCAAGCAAAAGAAGATAACTTTCTGGATGAACTGGTTAAGTTTGATGGAGGAAGGGAAACCCAAGACGCTATCTATGATTATCTCAGTAAATACGGAATGCGATGTGCCGGAGAAATCGATATTACGAAAACTCGTTGGAGTGAAAAACCAATTACACTTATCCCCATGATTCTTGGTAACATCAAGAACTTTGAGCCTAATGCCGGCCATCGAAGATTTGAGCAAGGGCGCCGGGAAGCTTTGGAAAAAGAACAAGAG
The DNA here is from genome assembly GCF_000236805.1 of Paenibacillus peoriae KCTC 3763. Taxonomy (GTDB): domain Bacteria; phylum Bacillota; class Bacilli; order Paenibacillales; family Paenibacillaceae; genus Paenibacillus; species Paenibacillus peoriae. The sequence goes on from NZ_AGFX01000009.1 coordinate 87,698, forward strand.
TTAATAGATCGATTGAAGCAATTACCGGATGGTGAACAAAAAGCCAAAGAAACAAAACGAATGATCGACCTCATCCGGAATTTCATCGGCTACCGGGAATATCCAAAATACGGCATGGTTAGTCGCTACTTCGTTTATAAGCAGGCTTTACTGAAAGAAGCCGAACAACTCGTTCAAGCTGGCGTTATCCATGACAAAGAAGATATGTACTATCTCACATTTGAAGAACTTCACGAAGTCGTACGCACCAATAAACTTGATAATCAGATGATCAACAAACGAAAAGAGGATTACAATTTTTTTGAAAAACTAACTCCCCCGCGTGTCATAACGTCTGATGGTGAAATCATTGTAGGTGAGTACAAACGAGAAAATTTGCCGACTAATGCGATTGTAGGTCTACCTGTTTCTTCCGGAGTGATAGAAGGAAGAGCGCGTGTCATTGTAAACATGGAAGATGCCGATCTGGAAGATGGAGATATATTAGTCACCTCCTTTACTGACCCTGGCTGGACACCATTATTTGTATCCATAAAAGGTCTAGTCACCGAAGTTGGCGGACTGATGACCCATGGAGCCGTTATCGCACGTGAATATGGCTTGCCAGCAGTTGTCGGAGTGGAAAATGCCACCAGGCTGATCAAAGACGGGCAACGAATTCGCGTGAATGGAACAGAAGGGCACATTGAAATATTGTAATCGTTGAATACGTCATGCAAGAGCCTCTGTCATAATATACGGCAAGTTTTCACTTATATGAGCCCCTGCCGCAAGCGGGGGCTCAGAATGATGGAGAGAAAAGTTGCTTATTTCTCGGCGTCACCCATGATATTGACTAATACGTCGTTAACGTGAGCCGTGTCGTGATGCTCGTGGTAGACGGCGATTTTATCGCCCCGGAGCTCAAAGAGAAAATGATAATGGTTCTGATAGCGAAGTCCACTCTTCAACTTCATCGTTGAGTAGGCCTCCACTGCGACACGGTCCCCTTGGATGGTCCAACCGGTAGGGACGATCTGAAGTGGCCCGTCAGTAATGTCGTTCAGCGGGGCCAGCATCGATCGGAATTCATCCTTGGAGACGAACCCAGGGTGTGGAAGTCCGCTCATCCACCACTCGACATCATCGGTGAGCATGTCGAGTAGTGCATTCAACGGCTCCGTGTTCTGAGGGTCCCCCCATCGACCCTGCCCATAAAGGCTGAGGAAGTGTTCAATAATCTTCTTCTTGCCTGTGTCGTCCATTCTTGAATTCACGCTCCTTTGTAGAGTTCGGGTTCCTGGCAGGATCACATCGTCCGATAAACTTAGGCTGAATTGTTGTCTGCAGACAGATACATTATAAATCAGAGTTTTATGGGCAGTATAATTTAAATCTCTCTTGTAAACCTTCCAAGACTTCATCCGGCACTTCTCTGACCATGATATCTCCACCCAGAAAAAGCAGCCAATTTATGATTTCGGTTAATTCTTCTGAATGATGAACATTGATAAAAGTCTTTAGAATGGCCGTGGTTTGGTAAGGATTTGTATAGGAAAGTGAAACTTTTAAAGGATGGTATTTTTTGAACTGGGCAATCGCCTTTGGACCAAGTTCAAGGACAAGGTTGATGACTTCTTTCTGCTTGCTTAGTTGTTCTAAAATCTTTTTCTTGCTTACCCTTTTTTTCGCAGGGTAGGGTTCTACATCGGTGAGATTGTCGGCAGGAAAAATCCGTCTCTTTTCTTCCTCTAAGTCAAAGCCTTCAATTTGCCATAAGCTTTTTTCACGATAAAGATGCAAGAGATAAATGGGATAAGACTTTATTTCCTTCTCTTCTTCGATGGAAACCAATAAATAGCTGTCCAGAAGAAGGATTTGGATGAGTTTTTCTAACATAGGATGCGGCAGGTCTGACAGATCAAGCAGATCGGGATTATGGGGATTGGTCCCTTCAAAAAGCAATATTTGATTCAGGAGAACAAGGTCATCTTGCTGGTTTTCCGAGATGAGGCCAAGTAATTTTTCAGCTAAAGACTGACGACTCTTTAGATAAGGGAGTTGTTGGTTTCTTGTGGCCATAAAGGCAATAAAAAGAGCTTTAATTTCATTATTGGTAAAGCGGACTGTGGGCAGGACAGAGTTGTTCATGACAAAATACCCCCCATCCCTCCCAACTTCAGCGACAAGCGGTATGCCCATGGCTTCAATTTCTCTGATATCTCTAATAGCTGTCGAACGAGAGATGTTAAATACCCGCATGATTTCAGAAATGGTAAAGTGTGCGCGGTTGTTGATATATCGCATGATGGTATTAATCCGTTCAACTTTTTTCATCGGGCTCCCCTAAACAGTATCATTTTTTGACATGATTTATGGTTATTATAAACCCATCAAGTGAAAAGACAAATCATTTGATAAATTTAAAAAAGAGGAAGGTTTTGAACATGGAAAATTATACCATTGAGGAAAAAGACAGCTTTACCGTTTTAGGCATTGGAACTGAGCTCAAGAGCGATTACACAGACTATGCCGGCATAAACAAGGAGAAGGCAGACTTTTGGTCGGCCGTCAAACAAGACGGAAGACTTGACACTTTAAAGGCGGTAGCCGCAAATGACTACATTTTTGCCGTGAACGAGGCTGTGAATAACAAGATGATGCATTATGCAGGTGTCATGACCGAGGCATCGTTACCAGAAGCAACCAGGCTTATCCAATTTCCTAAGGGGGAATACCTAGTTGTTAAAGGGGAAGGAGAGACGGCTGATGAGCTAAATAATACGCTTGCCGGCATTGCCTTTGGCCAAGTCTTGGCGGAAGTAAAGAATTATGCCTATGTTGGCGCGCCAAATACATCGGTTGTGATGGGGCAGCGAAATGGCTTAGTATTTGGTGAAATGTGGATTCCTGTCGTTAGGAAATAAAGAGATCAAAGGGGGAATAGAAATGTCCTATATCGTTGACTTTAAAAATGTGTCTACGGTTGGTTTAGAGTCTTCACCCGTAGCAGAAGCGCTTGCTGGTTTACGAGCGAATGAAGCCCGTTACTTTATGAACAAATATAAGCATGAATTTACGGTTGTACCAGCTAGCGAAAGCCAGGAGACACTTGATTATGTGAACCGGATTTTGAAAGAAGAACGTGATATTGAGTTTGCGGCCAAACCTTTAGAGACGTCGCGCTTTCAAGTGGAAAATATCCAATTTACCTACGTCTTTTATGAGGATGGTCTTGGGCTCAATGTCATGTATACGATTGACGATCCTAAGAAGCGGGCCGTTGGTTTAAAGCTTTCTGAGGGGATGGAGGTACCCAAGGAGTTAGAAGAGAAATTTAACTTTGCAAGACAGAAGTCTAAATTAGCCGGAACCATCCGGGGCTCGTTTTTTGTAATCAAAGGAGAATATTAAAGTATGCTGTAAGGGAGAATGGTGTCATTTTTTTGTGACGCAATTCTCCCTCGTTAATTTTATTCCTCAACGGCGATGCCGGCAGCTTTCAAATGCCCGTAGGCCACGATTTTACTAAACTGAGATGAAACTTCATCGACAGGAGGGAGTTTATCGTTTCTTAATCCACCAAATTACAATCCCCATGAAAGACGCTACGAGGTATAACTGATAGATTCTATTCTCTTCAATTAACATGGCATGATAAAAGGTCGTATTAAGAGAAATATGTTCCAGTACAGTTTGAACTAAAATTAAATTTTATTCAGATAAAAAACGTATATTTAATAACTCAACTTTCGCAGCAACGAATTAACCTAAACACTTTGTGGCTGTAAGCGTTGAATCAATCTATTTACTTTTCTTGACAAAAAACATCTTCTTCGTTTGGTATCATGAATGTGTCGGGCAACCATGCAAACAAAGAGAGGTGTGTAACTTATGGTACACCATCGTTCCTATCTGACCAGTCTCGTTTTTCATCTGTATTCATCGCCATTGCGATAACAGCCCCAGACCGTTCATTACATAGGGACGCACAATGTCTACAAGCACATCGGTTCGATCTTTTTCTTCGACATTTAACCAATAATGCGCAGCGCCATAGATCGCTGAACCTGTCATGGCCGCCATGATTCTTATATGATGCCTGTCCGCCCCATGGTGGGTATCCCCTTTCAGAAAAATGCTCTCTATGGTTTGCTGCAGCATTTTCTTTATTTTTTCATCGACAAGCGTAGCCATCGAGTTGGAATCCATTCTGCAGATCCGATAAAAATCCACGATGTATTGGTGCGTCAGCAAGATCAACTGGTCACATATTTCATCCGTAAACTCCTGTGCATTCGCCACTTGCTCAGGAATCATTTCATGAAAAGCCTGTTCTGTGACTTCGTCAAGCAAAGCATATTTATCTTCAAAATGGGCATAAAAGGTGGCGCGGTTAATGGTTGCTTTCTGAGCGATATCTTTGATGGTGATTGCATCAAATCCTTTTCTCCGCAACAAATCTCTAAACGCTGCTCTAATTAACTGTCGTGTGCGCAACACCCTCGGATCTTCCTGATTTACCATTTCTATATCTCCTTGTTAAACATCAATTATCACAATGTGTTGCCTATGCAACTTTCATCTAACTCTGCCGGTTGAAATCATAAGCATGCGATATTATTATCTTATCAAACAGATGTTGCTTAAACAATCTGTGACTAATTCTATGAAAGGAAGGATCATATTGAACACCAAACCACATAGACTTTTGATATTTGGCGCCGGCGTGATTGGCAGTGTATATGCACTCCGATTAGCACAGTCGGGACTGGACGTCACTATACTGGCACGAGGAAAGAGACTGGAGGCGCTGAAAAGGGACGGCCTGAAATACAACGATAATGGATCGATAAAGCAAATATCGATCAACACGATAGAAAAGCTTGATAACGACGACATTTATGATTTTATCTTTGTTCCAGTACGATATGATCAGGCCGAATCTGCCCTGTCTGCGATCAAGCATAATCGGAGCAAGACCATCGTCACCTTTACCAACACCATTGGATATGACTCTTGGCTTGAAATCGTGGGCGATCGCTTACTTCCGGGATTCCCGGGCGCCGGTGGAGACATCAAAGAAGATGTTCTATACGCCCAATTCGGTTCCGAAAAACATCAAGGAACCATTTTTGGTGAAATAAATGGATTGACGACCGAAAGAGTGAAAGAGCTTTCCCAAATATTTGAATCGGTGGATTTGCATTATGAAATCCAAAAAGACATTCAAGCATTCCATATTTCGCATACTGCGTTGGCTATCGTCAACAAGCATTTCTATACGAATGACGGAATGGTGGATATAGAGACGGCAAGAAGTGTAAGCACTCTAAGCAAGATTGCCGCAGATATTAAACAAAACATTCACCTGGTAGAGCAAGCCGGAATTCCGGTAATCCCACCCGAAACGAAGGCAATGGGAGAATTGCCTGACAACGATATTATTTCCCGTTACCGCCAAATGCTGAGCAATGACTTCATAATTGATGTAAAGCTTGGGAACCATGCCATCAGCCAAAAAGCAGAAATAATGTTATTAGACGAGATGTTTCATAAAATGATATCCGCCCGGCGATGACATCACCATAGGCTCCATAAAAGATGGTAAACGGTTGATATTACCTCCCCAGGGGGAAAGCAATTAACGGATAATGCCAAGGATTTGGCCCAGTTAACACACTAGAAACAGCGGCAGTTAAAAAATCAACGTATGTTCAATTTAAGAGGAGGATAATCATGAAAGCTATTGCTTTGACAAGCTTTGGAATCCCCGAAGTGCTAGAGGATCTGGAAGTGCCAATTCCCGCACTCACCGACACACAGGTTCTCATCGAAATGCGCGCCTCTTCCATCAATCCCGCAGATATTCTATTTCGCAGCGGCGCGATTCTTCAGAGTCCGATGGCCGATAAATTTCCGGCTCAATTTCAATTGCCGCTTGTTCTTGGTAATGAAGTAGCCGGCATCGTAAAAGAGGTTGGCGGAAAAGTGCGTCATTTCAAGCCGGGGGATCGTGTCATGGGCATGGTTCAGAGGGGTTCCTACATGGACTATGTTGCGGTGGAGGAAGATCTTCTTGCCGTTATTCCTGAGAGTTTTTCCTTCGAAGAGGCAGGCGCCGCGCCTACGGTTGCCCTGACAGCTTGGCAAGCGCTGTTTGAGCATGGCCGTCTTCTACCGGGACAACGCATCCTTGTTCAAGCCGGCGCCGGAGGAGTAGGACATGCGGCGGTCCAGTTGGCCAAGCAACATGGAGCATATGTTATCGCAACCGCGAGGGACTATAATCATGATTTCGTCAAAGGACTCGGTGCTGACGAGGTGTTCGACTACACGAAAGTCGACTTTGCCACCCAAATAACAGATCCTGTTGATATCGTATTGGATTCCGCTATGGACCAATCCGCTTTCGGTACCGGGTTACCGGGAGAAATCGGAAAGAAGAACTACTCGGTCATCAAGGATGGCGGGACCTATATTTCAGTAGTGGCATTCGCGATCAATCAATATCCGAAGGTCCGCGACATTGACGCATGTTTCTTCCAGGCAAGACCTAACCGTACCGATTTTGAATCCATTGTTCGCCATATGAAAGAGAATAAATTGAATATCCATATCGATGAGACCTATCCCTTTACTGCTCAAGGCCTGCTTCAGGCGTATCGCAAAAGCGAAGAGTTGCCGAAACGGGGGAAAATCGTCATATCGAAAAACATTGGATAAACCTCTTGCTTAGTGAGATGAGATGTCTCAAAAGTAAGTTTGCGCACTTGACGGATAGCTTGCCTGATCAAATCATCTTGCAAAAATAAAGCAATGGTGGTGCAGGGTCCCCCCTACACCGCCATTGCTGGTTTCCGCCTTCTTGAGCAAAAAATGGGGAAGAGAAAGCAAACAGACCTCAAGGCTCACTTTTGACAATCCTCGAAACAAAACCCCATCTTACCGAGGCTGTGTCAACTCCAGCAATGGATGGCTGATTTGCCCTTGTACATCAAGGGTTTGTTCGGCAATTTTAGCTGCGAAAATCGGCTTGAATCATTGTAGTTACTTGGTTTTTAAGAGGTTAAATAACCCTCTTAAACACCGCTTCGTTTGGTAAAGTGAGAGTGTCGAGCAATCACTACCATACAGAAGAGGTGTCCTCTATAAATTGATCAACTGCCAAAAGAAATTAAACCGGTCTTTGAAGAATTGAAGATCGTTAAACACTTGAATAACGCAGGTTTCAAGAAGAAGTTCGGATTCACCTGCGCCTATCTGTTTCGCCTTGTTTTCATTTTTCTCTTCCACCAAAAGAACTGGTTCCGCTTGCTGGAGAGCAGCAAAGGCGAATCATTCCCCGGAAAAGATACGGTGTATCGGTTTCTCAATCACGGCGGGTACGCGTGGCGACGTTTTTTGCTATCGCTAAGCAGCGATACCGTACAGCGAGTCGAAAACCTAACTTCGGAACATCGGGAGACTGATTTCATCTTTGACGATTCCATGTTCGAACGTAATCGGAGTAAAGTAGAAATGATGGCGCGCTTCAAGGACCATGCGACAGGGAGCTACTATAAAGGTTTTCGCATGCGCCGCTGATTCAAGAAGTAACCCGTCGTGAGTTGCATGTGATCGGCATGGTAAAGAACGATAACAAACGCTACATGGTGAATGCACAGCGACTGTGTCTGCGGGAACTATATACTGCTGCGACTCGTGTCGAAGGCAAAAATACCAACATCCTACGTCAAATCCGGACGGAACTGGCTCCAGATATTCCGGTGACAGTGGTATTTATCCGTCATCGTTCCAAGAAAAACGAATGGCTCGCTATTCTCTCGACCGATCTGAGTTTAACTGCTCAGGAGATCATCCGAATTTACAGAATGCGATGGGATATTGAGGTCTTCTTCAAGTGCGCTAAATCGCTGCTTCGACTTCAAAAAGAGTTTCAAAGTCGTTCATACGATTTGCTCGTTAGCCATACGACAATTGTGTTCACACGCTACGTCCTGCTTGCCTGGCAGCACCGCCAGAGTACGGACCAGCGGTCCATTGGCGGTCTGTTCTACTTGTTATGCGATGAAGTCGGCACACTCGATTGGGCTGTTGCCTTACAACAACTACTTGATTTGATTAACGAAATTGCCACGAAAGCAGGAAAGAAGATCACCAATTTGATTCAGCGTCAACTCCAGCCTAGCTACATCAGGGCTTATTTGGCGATTTCAATCTGCGAAAGTTGAGTTAATAATACCAAAAAAACCACATTTCTATGTTTTTGTTTTAGTTCAATTTTAGTTCTAATCATTATTTCAAATCTATTAACATATCCGTAATTATAGGATGAATAAGACTTAAAGTTAAAGTTTTATTAAAATATACTGAATAAACTTATAAAAAAACATAAATAAACAAAATTATTAACTAAAATTATTGACTATAAATTTACCAAATGTTATTATACGAATGATTGTAAGCGCTCTCTTTTTTATATAGGATCCTTGATTTGATTTACTATATTCTAATCAAGGGGGAAAGTTACATGACGCAACCAGCCGACGTAAAGGTTGAACAAGCATTAAAGAACGATTTGTCCTTAAAAGATATGGTTGGATATTCAAATTTAGATACCTGGAGGACTGTTTATGGAATTTACCGAAAAAACGAAATTAGGGAACGTTTTATCTAATAAAGAAGCCAGGGATATCTTAAAAAAACATCTTCCCCAAATTTTCGAATTAATGCTTGATCCTGCTTTTGGAACATTTGTTAAGTTAACTAGTCTAGAGCAAATGAAAACTTCCTTTCCTGAAGTAACAATTTCTCCAGATTTAATAAAGGCCCTTCAGCATGAACTCGCAAACATTGCAGCTGATCATAACGGAGAAGAAGAGGTCATTCCTTCAATCAGCTATGAAGATGATTCAGTTAGCATCGGTTCGGCGAGAGTTTCTGCCCCTGACACAGCAAAAAAGTGGGATGTTTTTGAATTAGAATTCCAGGGGCCAAGTCATGGAAATCCTTTTCTCGAAGTTACTTTAAATGTTGAATTTTCATTGGAAGGCAGGACTTTAGAAGTAACCGGCTTTTATGATGGCGAAGGGATTTACCGGGCAAGGTTCATGCCGGACCAAGAAGGCAATTGGACATATACAACAAAAAGTTCTGCCAGATCACTGGATGGAATCTCAGGTCAATTTGTCTGTACGGCGCCGTTGGAAAGCAATCGGGGACCTGTAAGGGTAAAAAATACGTTTCATTTTTCATATGAAGATGGGACTCCTTATATACCAGTTGGTACCACTTGTTATGCATGGATACATCAAGACGAGCAGCTCATTAACGAAACATTGGAAACTTTAAAGGCCTCTCCTTTTAATAAAATGCGGATGTGCGTTTTCCCAAAATCATATGCTTTTAATACAAATGAACCGAATTATTATCCATTTGAGGGATCTTTAGAAGAAGGATTGGACTTTGCACGATTTAATCCAGCGTTCTTTCAACACTTGGAACAAAAAATCAGCGAACTTGGAAAGCTTGGGATTGAAGTGGATTTAATTCTTTTCCATCCATATGACCGCTGGGGCTTTGCCGATATGAACAAGACTCAGGATGATCGTTATTTGCATTATATCGTGGCTCGTCTTTCCGCTTATCGTAATGTCTGGTGGTCATTGGCTAATGAATACGATTTAATGTGGGCCAAGGATTTGGATGATTGGGAGCGATTTGCTAAAGTCGTAAAAGAAAATGATCCATATAATCACTTAATATCCATTCATAATTGTATACAGTTTTATGATTATAATCGCCCATGGATCACTCACTGCAGTGTGCAGCGGGTTGATGTCTATAAAACAGCTGAGAGCACGGATGATTGGCGAAAACAATGGAACAAGCCTATTGTGATTGATGAATGTGCATATGAAGGTGATATTGATCAAGGCTGGGGTAATATAACCGGGGAAGAAATGACCCGCCGATTCTGGGAAGGTGCCGTTCGCGGCGGTTATGTAGGCCACGGGGAAACCTATTTCCGGTCTGATGAAGTTTTATGGTGGTCAAAGGGCGGTAAACTGCATGGCAGCAGCCCGGAACGTATTGCTTTTTTACGTAGAATCATGGAGGAAGGGCCAAAAGACGGGTTAAATCCGTTGTATTTATCCTGGGATGTTCCAGCAGCAGGGATTCCAGATGAATATTATTTATTCTACTTTGGCTTTTTTCAACCACGATTTAGGGAATTCCGAATGAAGCCGGGAATCCAATTCAAAGTGGAAATCATTGATACCTGGAATATGACGATTGAAGAATTGGAAGGTACTTTTGAAGGCAGGTTCCGAATTGAATTGCCGGGCAGGCAGTATATGGCCGTAAGAATGAAACAAATATAAAGCACAACTTATTTTAAATATGACCCTGGAGGAAAAAGCCAGTGTTTAAGAAAATGACAAAATAAAGGGGAATATTAAAGTAAGCTGAAGGTCGCCGGAAAAGTTCCTTTTTGAGAATCCTTATTCTATAAGGGTTCTTTTTATTCATTGTGATGAAGTGACCGTGGTATGCAGCCAGGCTGTAAGATGCTTCTGAATTACCGGAATGCGTATAAAGAACGGTCGACATAGTTAAGATTCCCCCTCTCTTATGAAGAATTACGAATTAAATAATAAATGGGGCGATGCCGTTACCATAAGACCAGTTGTCTTTCGTGACTTCAATTAAATTGATGAAACGTCTTCGAGCCGTTCCACAACCGGTAAAACAAATCGGTCTATGTTCGCTCGAACCTGGCGACCATGCCCGCTTCGGGATAGCCGAGCTCCTTGAACAGGTTCCAGTATTCTTTCGTATAAAAAGCGCCTTATTGGATGATTGACATAGAAAAATCCTCCATTTATTTCTATTTTGCTATATCATAACACAATAGGAGGTAAATAAATTAAAGCGTTTTCCCGAAAAAGTATAGTAAGTGTAACTCTTCATAAGGAGGGGACTGAATGTATTCCGTCATGATTGTGGATGATGAGTTGTTTGTCCGGAAGGGCTTAATCGAAATGATCGATTGGGAAAGTAGTGGCTTTAAAGTGATTGACGAGTCCGACAACGGAGAAGACGCCTTGGCGATCATCCAGGCGAAAAAGCCGGATCTGGTCGTGACCGACATCCGTATGCCGGTACTGGACGGACTTGAATTGATCGAGGCCGTCAGCAAGCTGCAGTTGGAAACGGAATTCGTCATTATCAGCGGCTATAACGATTTCCGCTATGCCCAGCAGGCGGTGAGGTTCAACGTACAGGATTATGTGCTGAAGCCCATCGATCCGGACGATATTCAGAAAGCGTTGGCCAAGCTTAGGGACAAGCTGTCGGCAAAACAACGGTTGCGGGATCAAAACCGGAGGCAGATGGGTGAAAAACTGATCGAAACCTTGTTGTGGGACGAGATCGGCGAGACAGTGTTGGATGAGTGGGGCCAGGTTTCATTTTTCGCCGATGCGAAGGCGTTTACTTACATATTGCTGGAAGTTAACAATGTCGTACCCTGGAAAAAAGCGGTTTCCCCGGCAAGAGACCAGCTAATGGAAGCCATCCGGGAAACGGTACAAGAACTCGGCGCTGCCGCTTCGCCACCGATCGTGTATGAGCATCGCCGCACGTATGGCTTTATTGTACCGGATACGTACCTGACCCTTTTCGGCGGAGATATACATCCTTTTATGAGGTCCGCGCTTCGGCGGCTGAAGGATGCTTTCGCCTTGGATCTGCGCATCTATGCTGGCAAATCCGTCGAATCCTTGAACCGGTTGAGGTTCTCCTATAACAGCGCGAAAGAAACGATGCAGCACAAGTGGATCCGTTACAACACCCATGCGCTGTTATATTCGGACATCGCCGATGCGGAACTGAACTATTTGCATCTTCACGAACCATCGATTCGTACTTTGATCGAAGCGGTCGAAGCGTCGGACATGAATGGCATTCGGAGTGCCATCCACCACATCTTTGTGGATTTTCTGGAGCGGAACTTCTCCATCGAAGCGATCAAAACGTCGATCATGCAATGCGTTCTGGGCATCGCGTACTCCGTCAGAAGCGTGGAAGGCGACGAGAAGGAACTCGGCCTGATCGAGCCGATTCTGGTCTGGTACGACTATAATCTCACATTGGAAGGATTGCGCGGATTATTTAGCGAGTTTGCGTCCGAAGCCGCGGAACTCGTCAAAAAACTTTATAATTCCGGCGGCAAGAGCGGAATTCATAAAATTAAATCGTACGTGGACCAGCACTTTCATCAAAATTTGAGCTTAAAAAGCCTTGCGGCGCAGTTCTTCATGAACTCCGCGTACATCGGGCAATTGTTCAAAAAGCATTATGGCGTTTATTTTAATGATTATTTATTGCAGCTGCGGATCGAAGAGGCCAAGAAACTGATGAGACAAAAAGATATACGCATTTATGAGATCGCCGAGCGGGTCGGATTCAACAGCGCCGAGTATTTTGTCTCCCAGTTCGAGAAGGTCGAGAAGATGACTCCCACGGAATACCGCAATCGCATGAGCAATCAATAGCGAAAGGGGACGGCACGCGATGAACCGACTGCTTCATAATACCCGGCTAAGGAACAAGATGTTGCTGGTCTATTTTCTTTGCATCTTTACACCAATGATCGTGACCAACGCTATTTTTTATAATCTCATCTCGAATAATGTCAGGGAGGGGAGAATCAAGGATATCGACCTGGCGGTAGAGCAAATCAAAAACGAATTCCGCTCCCAGGTTGACGATGCGGTGGGATTGTCCTCATTTTTTTACGCCGACCTCAAGACCAATGAAATTCTGGAGCGGAATTTTGCCAATACCGAAGATTACGTCGAAGCTTATGACGATTATTTGAGACGGGTGCTAAACAGTTATCACCCCGCTTCCCTGTATCTCCAGAACATGATGATTTACGTGAACAACCCGACGTTGCTGCATTCCGGTAACATCGGATACCTGTCGGATGAAATCAGATCGGAGGATTGGTATCGAATGGCGGCGGACAGGCATCGTTCCCAGCCCGTGTTTGCGCGTACGGAAACAGATAACGAGCATTCCGCCAGTTTCTCGCTGATCCGGCGTTTGGACTATTTTGCGAATCGGATGTCCAAGGAAAAACTGCTCAAAATCGATTTTAAAACGATCGATCTGGTGTCCCTGTTTTCGAACTTAAACGTAAAGGGGGATATGTATCTGATTAATCCGGACGGCAGGATCGAGTACACGACAAACGGGGAAATCGACTGGCAGGGCGGGAACGAAACCGCGTTTGTCTCGCTCGGATCGGACAAAATGATCCGGTTCGTGAAGGAATACCGGGGAGTCAGCTATCTGGAAGGATGGAAGATCGCCGGTATCGTCAGCGAAAGCGAAATCGTTAAGGAAATCCGTGATTCGCGCAATTTTATTTTATGGTCCGGCTGCGTTATGATGATCATTCCGACCATGATTATTCTTATCATCACCCGATCGATTAACTTACGAGTCATCCAAATCCTGAAGCAGATGAAAAAAGTGAAAAGCCAAAGTTTTGAAACGATTCAGGGCGAGTCCTACAAGGACGAGATCGGTCAATTGACACTGGAATTCAACCGAATGATCCTGCAGATCAAAAGCTTGATCCATGACGTGTACCTGGCGGAAATCCAGAAGAAATCGCTGGAGCTGGAGCGCCGAAAGGCGCAGTTGAATGCATTGCAAAGCCAAATGAATCCCCATTTTCTATTCAATGCCCTGGAAACGATCCGGATGAGAAGCTTGCTGAAAAAAGAGCGCGACACCGCTAAGATTATCCATAGTATGGCCAAATTCTTCCGGGGCTCCTTGACCTGGAACAAAGACCGGATTCCGGTGGAGGAGGAGATGGAGTTTATTATATGCTTTTTGGACATTCAGAAATATCGCTTCGAGGACAAGCTGGACTGCCGGATCGTCGTCGCGCCAGAAGCATATGAATGCCTGGTGCCGAAAATGGCGTTCCTTCCTTTCGTCGAGAATGCCTGTATCCACGGCATCGAGCCGCTGAAACACGGGGGGATGATTGAGATTCGAATCGACGTCACGGAAGATGAACTGACTTTTACCGTCAGGGACAACGGGATCGGCATGAACGATGAAACGGTCAGCAAGTTGTACCGTTACTTGGAGGCCGAAGAAACCATGGGGGAACGCATCGGTGTTCAAAACGCGATTTACCGAACCAAAATAATCTACGGGGAGAAGATCCGTTTTTCGCTGGACAGCTGTCCGGGTGAAGGGACCTGCGTCATGCTTGGAATCCCGAACGAAAAGAGTTGACCGCCGAAACAAATACTGAAATTTTTAAAGGAAGTCCCATAGTTCTCCGGATAACCCAAAATCAAAAATGCTTTTACACTGTTCCTGTAAATACCAATCAACAAGCGAAAGGGGAAGATCGGTTTTGACAAAAAAGAAATTTTGGGTTCTCTTTCTGGTCGCGGTATTTCTGTTGTCTGTAATATCCGCTTGTTCCAACGGCAAAAGCAACAATAAAGCCGTGGGCGAGACAGGCAACAACCCAGAAGAAAGCAACAAGCAGGACAAGGTCACCTTTACGATCTATAATGGCGTAGCCGGATCCAAGGATGGCAATACAAACGAGACCACCCTCGGAAAAATACTGGAAGATCAAACGGGGGTCAATTTCAAACTGGAGTTTCTGGTCGGCGACCTGAACACGAAAATTGGTACGATGATCGCCGCGAACGAGTATCCGGACGTGCTGATTCCGGATGCGACGATGGGAAGCGTTTTGAACGCGGGCGTATTCATCCCGCTTGACGATTTGATCGAGGAGCACGGTCCGAATATCAAACGGGTATTCGGACCATATTTTAACCAACTGAGAGCTGAAGATGGCAAACTTTATTTCCTTCCGATCACCGTGCAGGTCGGCGACTTCGTTCCGGCCCCAGAGCCCGGAGCTGCATTTTGGATTCAACGCCGCGTCTTGGCCGAGGCCGGCTATCCGAAAGTCAAAACGTTGGATCAATATATAGAACTGATCAGAAATTATGTAAAAAAACACAAGGATGAAAATTTGACAGGCATGATCACCCTCACGCATGACTGGAGATTTTTTGCGACTTCCAATCCGCCGATGCACCTCATGGGTTACCCGAACGACGGCGAAGTCATCGTTGATCCGGAAACGTTTGAAGCCAGGACGTACGCGGCTTCCGACGCGACGAAAAGATGGCTGAAGACGCTGAACGAGTTAAATACGGAAGATCTGTTCGACAAGGCTTCTTTTGTGGACAATTACGACCAATATATCTCCAAATTAATCTCTCATAAAGTGCTTGGCTTTTTTGATTACAAATGGCAGGTGGGAAATGCGCTCAATGTCCTGAAGGACGCGGCGCGCAAGGACCCTGCCCAGGACGCTTACAACTACTTCCCGCTTCCCGTTACCTTTGATGAGAACACGCCGGATGCGTATGTCGACGCCGAAGGCGGATTGGCAACGAACCGCGGCATCGGCATTACGGTCAGCGCGAAAGACCCGGTAAGAATCATCCAATATTTCGACAATATGCTGACGGAAGAAAACCAAACCCTATTGTCTTGGGGCATCGAAGGCAAAACCTATGAAGTCAACGAACAAGGCCGCTTTTACCGGACACAGGAACAGATCAACATGATCGACGAAGCTTTTAACGAGAAGTTCGGCTTTAAATATTACAATTGGAACTGGCCGACGTACAACGCCAATTCCACGCTCGCGAACGGGAATGCCCGGGGCGTGGCTTTTCAGCCCGAAGTTTTCCAGATGAGTCTGACGCAAGCCGATAAGGCCATTTTGGACAAATACGGCGTGCAAACTTACAGTCAAATGTTCGCGACGCCGAAGTTTCGCCCTTGGCATCCTGCCTGGGGATTCGCCAAGGAACTAAATTCGCCGCAACAGCTGTGGGAAACGGCCAAGGATGAACTGACGAAGAAATACTTCCCAAAACTCGTGCTTGCAACGCCGGATAAGTTTGAATCGGTGTGGAAGGAATACTTGAACGAATTCGGCAAGCTCGACACGGCCGACTATGAAAAGTGGACGACGGAGCAAGCGCGGGAGAAAGTCAAAATCGTTACCGGCGGTAAATAATCGATAGACAGTTTTTAACGGGAGGAGAGAATAGTATGGAGACCGATTCGGTGCTGCCACGACCCGGACGAGAGACATACAAAAAAACCGAAAGGGATAGGGCCGTTTTTCAAAAAAATGGGTGCAACAGTGCGCCTTTGCCATGATGACCATCCTTTTTTCATTTGGCTCATCATTTTCAAATATGTTCCTTTATAGGGCTGGACAATTGCTGACTACGCTCGCATTGCTTCTCAATGAACTCCGGAACGTAGCGAGGATATATACTCCGCCCGGATATTCAGGAAACCAAATGTATAACGTATTGTATCTTTTGCATGGCATAGGCGGGATGAAAACGAATGGCTCAACCACGGGCAGCCCCATGTCATCCTTGATAATCTTTATACGGATAACAAGCTCGCACCCATGATCAGCGTTTTGCCCAACGGTCGCGCCATGCCAGACGAACGGCTGGTAGGAGTCATCTTCGCCCCCGAGAAAATCCGGACGTTCGAGAGGTTCGAATTTGATCTGCTCTACGATTATAAGGATACGAATGTCATTTTTGTCGCCTCTTTAAATAAAGAAAAGAAATATTTGGGGGAAAGCTCAGCTTTCTCGGCCCATGCTTCCAACTGGAAAGGAAGATGGGTTTTTTTGCATTTCCGGCAAAAGCGCGTTTATAGTCTCGAACTGATTTGCGCTTCGAGACAGGATGGACGCAAAAATTTTCCCCGATATAATTTAATATTTTAAAAGAAAGTTCAATAAAATCAGAAAAAATTCTATTAAATTTTATAGCCAATCCATTTATAGTGAAATTATAAAAATGCAATTTATTTCTATTATATGATTTTTAAGGAGGGTGATCGGACGTGAAAGTTTGTTCGAAGATTTGATCTCTGGTTTGATTCCATTTAGAGGCTAAACGAAAGGAGACGTGAAAGTGATTGGAAAGAAATCTTGTTTGGTTTCGATAACGCTTACATTAATGATGATTTTCATGGCCCCCGAATTGCATGCTGCGCAGGACCAAAACACTTTTGAGAATCCGATTATATGGGGGGATGTGCCCGATCCCGATGTAATCAGAGTTGGAAACACTTTCTATATGACGAGTACAACGATGCACATGAACCCGGGTGTTCCGATCATGAAGTCCCATGATCTCGTCAATTGGGAAATTGTGAACTATGTTTACGATACATTGGGGGATTTGGACACACAAGCTTTAAGGAATGGTCAAAATGAGTATGGCAAAGGCTCGTGGGCCAGCAGTCTTCGGTATCATAACGGCACCTATTATGTAGTTTTTTCATCCAGCATCGCGGGGAAGACTTTCATCTACCGGACGCAAGATATTGAAAACGGTCCGTGGACAAGCTCCACAATCGGTTTTTACCATGACATGTCACTCTTGTTTGATGACGATGGGAGAGTGTATCTCGTTCATGGGAGTGGAGATATTCGCATTACTGAGCTTACTTCGGGTGCCACCGCCGTCAAACCGGGCGGGTTAAATCAGGTCATTATTCCCAACGCCAGTTCGATAGCGGGTCCTAACGTAGGACTCCCGGCAGAGGGGGCGCATATTCAAAAAATCAACGGCAAGTATTACGTTTTCCTGATCACCTGGCCGCAGGGAGCCGGCCGCACCCAATTGGTATTTAGAGCGGATCGTATTACGGGTCCTTATGAAGGTCGGGTCGCTTTGGACTATGAGGGCATCGCCCAAGGAGGGATCGTGGATACGCCTGACGGTAAGTGGTACGGGTTGCTGTTCCAGGATCATGGCTCCGTAGGACGCATCCCCTTTATTGTTCCGGTTACCTGGCAAAACAGCTGGCCGATATTCGGCGTGAATGGCCAGGTCCCCACGCAGATGCAAAAGCCGGTCACCGGCGTGAATTCGAATGAATGGTTTGTGGCCTCCGATGAATTCAATCAATCCCGGCTTCCGCTGGTATGGCAATGGAACCACAATCCCGACAACAATCTTTGGTCTCTTAAGGCGCGTTCCGGATATCTGAGACTGACGACCGGAAGAACCAGTACAAGTATTTTGGATGCTCATAACTCGCTGACTCAAAGAACCTTTGGCCCGGAAAGCTCCGGACGGATCGCGATAGACGTAAGCCGCATGAAAAACGGCGATTATGCGGGGCTTGCGGCGCTTCAGAAGAGCTACGGGTTCATTGGCGTCAAAATGTCCGGCAATTCCAAATCGATCGTGATGGTCAACGGCAGCGGGACAACGCCGCTGGAAGTGGCCAGCGTGCCGCTTGCACAGAACGATGTGTATTTAAAGGTGGAAATGGATTTCAAAAACAAAACCGATAAAGCCTATTTTTATTACAGTCTGGACGGAAACCGATGGACAGCGATCGGCAACAGGCTGCAGATGAGCTACACGATACCACATTTCATGGGTTATCGATTTGCCATCTTTAATTATGCGACTCAATCGGTCGGCGGATACGTGGATGTCGATTATTTCCGAATCGAAAACCGGATAACGGGAACGGAAAGTTCCGGAAAAGCCCATGTGCAAAGCGGCTCGGTAAATAAACTGCAGAATACCCACAGCGGTAAGATGAGCGGTATCGATGGTATGTCCATGGGCAATGGCGGGTAGGCCGTGTAATGAGACGATAGCGGCACGGCGGATCATAACTGGACATTGGAATTTCTCGGATAAGTTTCCGGTTCACAACCTGTCGTTATCTTATGCTCCACGTTCAGTCATAAGATCTCCAAAATCCAATACTGGGAGGCAATTTTATGTATCCGGTAAAGTCAAAACTTTTGCATGTATTGACCGCTTTGGTCATGGTGGTATCTCTGATGGTGTTTTCCTCGCCGCAAATAGCGAGTGCGGGGCTTGCGTCAGGCTCCAAGTTTTTAGGCAACATTATCGCTGGCTCTGTTCCCTCCAATTTTGCTGCTTATTGGAACCAAGTCACACCTGAGAACTCTACAAAATGGGGTTCCGTCGAAGGTGTACGCGGTTCCATGAACTGGTCGCAAGCGGATATGGCCTATAACTATGCCAAGGCTAAAGGCTTCCCGTTCAAATTTCATACGCTCGTATGGGGAAACCAAGAGCCGGGGTGGATTTCCGGGCTATCGGCTCCGAATCAAAAGGCTGAGGTTATCGAATGGATTAAAGCGGCCGGTCAAAAATACCGCAACACGGAATTCGTTGATGTCGTGAACGAACCGCTGCACGCCAAGCCTTCTTACCGGAATGCGATCGGCGGTGACGGCTCTACGGGATGGGATTGGGTCATCTGGTCGTTCGAGCAAGCTAGACAGGCGTTCCCGAATTCCAAACTATTGATTAACGAATACGGCATTATCAGCGATCCAAATGCGGCACGGCAATACGTTCAGATTATAAACTTGTTAAAGGCCAGAGGTTTGATTGACGGCATCGGCATTCAATGTCACCATTTTAATATGAATACCGTTTCCGTAAGCACGATGAACAGCGTTCTCAACACGCTGGCCGCTACCGGGCTGCCAATTTACGTCTCGGAGTTGGATATAACGGGCGACGACGCGACTCAATTGCAAAGATACCAACAAAAATTTCCGGTCCTATGGGAACACCCGAACGTAAAAGGCATCACGCTCTGGGGGTATATTCAAGGACAAACATGGGTGGATGGCTCTCATCTTATCACCAGTTCGGGCGCCGAACGTCCGGCCATGACATGGTTGAAGAGTTATCTTGCCGGGAGATGAACGCAGTTTCCGCTTGAAAACGGACGCGTGTATAAAATTCGGAATGCCCATAGCAACTTAGTGATCGGCATCGATGGCATGTCCACGGTCAATGGCAGGCAAGCCGTGCAATGGGACGAAAACGGTACGGCGGATTATAACTGGAGATTCACACTTGTTAGATAGCTCATACAAGGAGGGGAATGAAATGAAAAAAAGAAGTCGAATAAAAGCTTTATTAATGGTCTTTGTCATGCTGTGGGTGGGAGTGTTGAACGGTCAGGTTGTGCAGGCGGAAACAGCGGCGATCGCTAAAACTCCGGGCAACTCCAATCCATTAATGGATCACAAGTTGGGGGCCGATCCATCCGCGCTGGTCTATAACGGTAGAGTCTATATTTATATGTCAAGCGATGCTTATGAATATGACAGTAACGGAAAGATCAAGTCCAACTCGTTCAGCAATTTAAATAAAGTGCATCTAATCTCATCCGACGATATGGTGAACTGGACGGATCACGGGGCTATTCCGGTGGCCGGACCAAGCGGCATAGCCAAATGGGCGTCGGGTTCTTGGGCGCCGGCCGCAGCACACAAAAAAATTAATGGCCAGGATAAGTTCTTCCTTTATTTTGCCAATGGTGCTGGAGGGATCGGTGTACTCACGGCGGATAGTCCGATCGGACCGTGGGCGGATCCGCTAGGAAAAGCGCTGGTTTCCAGGAGTACCCCGGGAGTCAGCGGCGTTGTTTGGTTATTTGATCCGGCTGTTCTGGTAGATGATAACGGCTCCGGCTATTTATATTTTGGCGGGGGAATTCCTGGCGGTGATAATCCAACTCAAAATCAATGGGCAAATCCCAAGACGGCCCGCGCCATCAAATTAAGCAACGATATGATTCATACCGAAGGCAGTGCGCAATTGATTGACGCCCCTTTCTTTTTTGAAGATTCAGGGATTCACAAGTATAACGGAAAATACTATTATTCCTATTGCTCCAACTTTGGCGGAAATCATCCGGCGGGTAGTCCGCCTTCCGGTGAAATCGCCTATATGGTGAGCGACAACCCTATGGGACCGTTTACTTATGTGAAATCCATCTTGAGAAATCCGTCTGTGTTCTTCGGCGTCGGGGGCAATAATCACCACACCATTTTTCACTTTAATAATAAGTGGTATATTACCTACCATGCTCAAACCGTCAGTAAAGCCCTTTTAGGTGACGGAATGGGGTACCGTTCCCCTCATATCAATGAACTGACGTATAGCGGGAATGAAATCGTACCGGTTCAGGGCACAATGCGGGGTGTTTCGCAGATTAAGAACCTAAATCCGTATCAAAGAACCGAGGCGGAAACTATCGGGTGGAACGGCGGTATTCTGACGGAGGTTTCCCAAGCGCCTGGCGGTATGGTGTCAAGCGTAAATATGAATGTAACCGATATCCACAACGGGGACTGGGTTGCAGTGGGGAACGCCGATTTTAGAGCAACCGGCGCAACATCGTTCAAAGCTAACGTCGCGTCAACGGTGGGAGGACAGATCGAAATTCACCTCGACAGTCCAACAGGACAGGTGATCGGCACGCTTAATGTTTCTCCTACAGGGGGGAACCAGGTATGGAGATTACAAGAAACGAATGTTAATCGGGTGACAGGCGTTCATAATATCTACTTTATGTTTAAAGGCGCAAACGGCCAGCGTTTATTTAACTTCGACTACTGGCAATTTGCTACTTCTTCCAGCGGGGGAGACGCCGGTTGAAAACGGCCCCGTATAAAAGGTTCAGAACGTACACAGCAACATAGTGATCGGCATAAATGGCATGTCCACGGCCAATGCGGGCAGGCGGTTCAATAGGACGACAAAGGTACGGTGGACCATGAAGGGCAGCTCGCGCCTGTGGGCCTATGTAAGACACCATCATAGGGAAGGAGACCGTCGTGCTCGCAGGCGATGGCGACGGTAAGCTCTATCAGCTCATTCAAGAACTCAATCACAACCAGTATTCTGGGTTCATGCCTTTGGAGCCGCATTTAAAGGACGCCTGAAGGTTCGAGGGCTTTACGAATCTCCAATTTTTCGTTGAGGCCTCCACAGCGATTAAGCGATTGCTGGTGGAGGAAGCAATAAAGTGGAATTGACAGGCCGTATATTTATTCATGCGAGTGCGTCCTGATTTGCAATCCAAAAAAATTAGGGAGGAGCAGATTCATGATTTCACGGTTTAAGAAAGCTATTTGTGCAGGTTTGGCCCTTGTAATTGCATCGTCCTTCATGACGGCACCGGGCGATGTTGCCGCAGCCAGCGCCGCCGTCGTGGATGTATCGGCGGAAAAACAAGTGATTCGCGGTTTCGGAGGTATCAACCACCCGGCTTGGATCGGAGATTTAACGGCGGTACAAAGGGAAACCGCTTTCGGAAACGGAAATAACCAGTTAGGTTTCTCGATATTAAGAATCTATGTGCACGAAGACCGTAATCAGTGGTACCGGGAATTGGAAACGGCAAAACGAGCCATTGCCCTCGGAGCCGTCGTGTTTGCGTCTCCATGGAACCCGCCTACCGACATGGTCGAGACCTTCAACCACAACGGCGATACGTCGGCAAAACGGCTCCGTTACGACAAGTACGCCGCATATGCCCAGCACCTTAACGATTTCGTGACTTACATGAGGAATAATGGCGTGAATCTGTATGCGATTTCCGTCCAAAACGAACCCGATTATGCGCATAACTGGACGTGGTGGACTCCGCAGGAAATGCTTCGCTTCATGAAAGAAAACGCCGGTTCCATTGATGCCAGAGTGATCGCGCCGGAATCGTTCCAATATCTGAAAAATATGTCGGACCCGATATTGAACGATCCGCAGGCGCTTGCCAATATGGATATTCTTGGCGCACATCTATACGGTACCCAGATCGGCAATTTCGCTTATCCTCTATTCAAACAGAAAGGAGCGGGAAAAGATCTCTGGATGACGGAGGTATATTACCCGAACAGCGACAACAACTCGGCGGATCGCTGGCCCGAAGCCTTGGATGTGTCCTATCATATCCACAATGCGATGGTAGAGGGAGATTTTCAGGCTTATGTATGGTGGTATATCCGCAGATCATACGGTCCGATGAAAGAGGACGGCATGATCAGCAAACGCGGTTACAATATGGCTCATTTCTCCAAATTCGTCCGTCCCGGCTATGTCAGGGTGGATGCCACGAAAAATCCTGAAACGAACGTTTACGTATCTGCCTATAAAGGTGACAACAAAATCGTTATCGTTGCCATTAACAGAAGCGGCTCCGGGGTTAATCAGAACTTTGTTCTACGGAATGGATCGGTTTCAAGAGTATCCCGATGGATCACGAACAGCAGTAGCAATCTTCAACCCGGAACGGAGCTTACAGTGACGGGTGAGAATTTCTGGGCTCATCTCCCGGCCCAAAGCGTAACCACCTTCGTAGCTGATCTTGGCACAGCATCAGGTAAGGATGCTACTTATGAAGCTGAGACAGGCTCAACCTTACCTAACGCTGTCGTAGATAACCTACATTAGGGATATAATCGAACATTGCAATTGATTAGCATTTAACTGCCGAATCGCTGGACATGACCTATTTTCAGGTTTTGAGAAGAGTGATTCTTCCTTATTGTCGACGCTCACCGCTTGGAAATGCATTAATCGGCTTGGAATGTGAAGCGGTGAGGTTAAGCACGCAAGCCGGGGTTGCATGTTGATACGGGCCTCGGCTTGCGTGCTGTTTTTTCCGGTATGCCTGGATACAGGATCATTCTTTTCTTTCTAAAGGAAATCGTCAACTGCTGTTTGTAATCCTCATCAAGGGTCCTATTTCGTTTGGCGTATTTATTGATAGCTGGTTCATAACAGGCAACCAATGTGGCCTCTGCATCTTTGTCACCTTTCTGCGCTAAATGGAGCAGAGTAGAAATGCTATTCATGTTCATCCTCTTTTTATCGTCCAGATGTGAGATATGAGGTGATATATGGTTTCATTAGCGCCAACTTCCAATCTCATAAGTGTCCATCTCCTTTTTTTTATTAAATGGGGATTTAGAGGTCGAAAAAGGCAACCAACAATTAAAAAAACAGAAAATTGGAAATTACAAATTTATTTTCTCGTCTTTAAGCATAAATCAATGAATTTTATGTCAAAGTATGCTCAGCAATAACGAATTTTGTAGAGTACATTTGTTCAGAAAAAATCCAAAAAATCAAAAGCGGGCGCTGTCCAACACAGAAGAACGCCCGCTTTTAGAAATAACTTAACTCAACTTTTGGTACGACCAAACCTAGATAGTAAAGTATTTAGCGGGTGGAAAGTCTGCTTAGAAATGCTTAAGCTAAGCCACCAATAGCGAATCTCGGACGGTGACTTATAGCAAAAACCATTAAAATAGCAGCTTATACAAACTGGTCCTTATGAATGGATTCAGGGAATCAGTTCCATCCTTTCTCCCGGTTTCAACACTTTCCCTACCCCATCCTTTAGAAGCGAAACGAAGTAGTGAGGGTCTTGTTTGATAAAAGGGAACGTATTGAAATGGATCGGCACGACTTTTTTTGCTTGAAGCCATTCGGTTGCCAGTGCAGCATCCTCTGGTCCCATAGTATGATTGTCTCCGATCGGGAGGAATGCCAGATCGATGCTATTGAGTTCTCCAATTACCTTCATATCGTAAAATAAACCTGTGTCTCCCGCGTGGTAGATCGTTTTTTCCTCTGCTGTAAACAGAATACCTGTAGGCATTCCTGTATAGATGATTGTTTTGGTCTCCTGATTAACATGGCTTGAGCTATGAAAAGCCTGGGTTAATTTCACTTTTCCAAATTCAAATTGATAGGCTCCCCCAATGCTCATGGCATGGGTTCGCACACCGTTCCAACTGAGAACATTCGCCAGTTCGGCCGATGCAATGACCAGCGCGTTATTTCGTTTCGCAATTTCCACAGTATCTCCAACATGATCCCCGTGGCCATGGGTCAGTAGGATTACATCCGCCTGTACGTTGGCTGCATTCAAATCGGTGTTGGAGTTGCCCGTAATAAAAGGGTCAATAAAAATGGTTGTGCCATTGGTTTCAATTTTCACAACCGAATGTCCATGATAAGATACTTTCATTTTTCTTCCTCCTTTGGTCGAATTGGCGATGCCAGGTTAATTCGGATTAACATGACGTAACAAGCCACCGCCGCATATTTTCTATCCGCCATTAACCCTTCCCTCGATAGGCAACGTTTCTTCCACTATAGTTGCAAATAAAACTCTCATAACCCTATGAGAGTTTTATTTGCACGAATGTAATGAAGCATGCTCGAATCGCTATCGGAACATACTCTTAGAAATTCTTCGCAGCGTTGCGCGCTTTTTCGATGGCATCGGCTTTGATTTGGGAAGCGCGGTCTCCAGCCGTGGACAGCCCTTCCACAAACAGACTGTCGAAGTCTGTTACGCCGACAAAGTTCAAAACGGTTTTTAAATGCCGGCTTCCATTTTCACGTTCCGCCACAGGACCTTCCGAATAGATGCCGCCGCTAGCTTGGATGTGAAATGCTTTTTTGTTATGCAGCAGTCCAACAGGGCCGTTCTCTGTGTATTTGAACGTTTTGGCTCTGACGCAAAAGGAATCAATGTACGCCTTCAATACCGGAGGGTAAGAGAAGTTCCACATTGGTGTAACGAATACGTACTTGTCCGCAGCGACGAACTCTTCGAGCAAATGATTCAGTTGAATTACTTTTTCTTGCTGCGCGGCAGTCAATGGGTCAAACGATGCTTCCGTTTGAAGCTTGCCCCATGCCCCCAGTACATCTGCATCGATATGCGGAATGTTTCGTTGATACAGATCTACGTGCACAACTTCATCTTCCGGGTGGCTTTCTTGATAGGCTTGTACAAATTGCTCGCCAACGGAAAGGCTGTAAGATGCTTCTGGATTACCGGGATGTGCAGTGATATAAAGTACAGTCGACATAATTATATTTCCTCTCTTTCATATGAAGAATTACGAATTATACAATAAATGGGGCAATACCGTTGCCATAAGACCAGTTGTCTTTTGTGACTTCAATTAAATTGATGAAAACATCTTCTGTTCTAATGTCGCACTGCTGATGCAGTTGTTCAGCTAATGCCGCATAGAACTCTTTTTTTACTTCGGGCGATCTGCCAGCATTCAGGATGATTTGAACGATGAGAAATTCATCACTTCTTTCAATATCCAGACAGTTTGGATCAAAGCTGAAGTTCTCTCGGTTGTGTTCCTCAATAACCAGAAAACGATCATTTGCAGGCACGTGTAGTTTGCCCACGATCGTTTGGGAGACGACTTCTTTAATACGGGCTTTAGCTTCGCTCGAACGTCCTTCCAACGTGACGATACGCGTTAAAGGCATGTAGCTTACCTCCTCTTTTTGTTGATATGCTTTATTTTATCTGTTAAAATCCTGAACACGAATGTACATAAGTTCGTGTTTGTTCGTGTCAGAACTGCTCAAACTATTGAATCCAGGTGATCAGATGGAAGACGGGAAATTTTCGAAAGATTGGCCCCATGAATGGATTAAAAAAATTCGTTCCAGGCCCGCTAGACATAGCCTTTCCAAACGAATGCGGCAAGTTGACTTGGCAAGGCAAGTTGGCGTCGATCCACGAACCGTTCAACAGTGGGAGAGCGGAGATCGTCTTCCCAGCGTTGGCAGCCTCAAACGTTTGATTCAAGTTTTTTTGGAGGAAGGGCTCTTTTTGGAGGAGGCTCAGCGAAAAGAGGCTGAGGAGCTTTGGCTTGCAGTAAAACGTTTTTCAGAAGTGCGTTCTGCAACAAAACGCGAGTTTCCGGATTTTGATGTCACCTGGTTTGAAACCGTAGCTTCGTTTGAAGGTTCCAGGCAGGAAGGCCGGGTTGCCACGCAAGCCGTTTCACTTGCAACGCAAAGTCAGTTACCGAAGCCTCCTTCTCTCTTTGTAGGAAGAAGCCAATCCATGGCTGATCTGAAAGAACGGCTGAAAATCCATTCCCTTGTTTCAATCGTAGGTCCCGGGGGAATAGGAAAAACGTCTCTTGCTGTTCGAGTCGCTTCAACGCTTCCAGAAGAATACCCGGACGGTATTTGGATGTTCGAATTCAGCGCCGTGAAGGACCATCATTTTTTGGGCCAGTTTCTTTTATCCACGATGGGACTGCAAAATCAAGTGAATCGAACGGATCTCCAAACCATATTGGATGTTGTGTCCGACAAGAAAATGATGTTTATTTTCGACAACTGCGAACACGTCATTGATGCATGCGCGGATTTAGCTGACTCACTCCTGATGGCTGCGCCAGCACTAAGCATCCTGGTCACGAGCCGGGAATCCTTGAACATCTCTGGGGAATACATCTATCGGCTTCCTCCGTTATCCTTTCCAGGGGACGGGTATTCGCTGGACGAACTCCCCGAAGAAGAAATCAAGGAATTTGAAGCCGTGCAACTGTTTATGGAACGTGCGCGTTTGGCGGCTCCCAAGCTTCAGCCCACGCTGCCAAACTTGAAGCTTGTCGGTGTCATTTGCAGAAAACTTGAAGGAATTCCGTTAGCCATCGAGCTTGCGGCTTCCAGAATGAGCATGTTGACATTGGAACAAATGGAAGAGCGTCTGGCGAGTCGGCTGACATTGTTGACTTCGGGAAAACGAAATGCTGTGCCGCGGCAAAAAACGCTGAAATCTACAATCGATTGGAGCTACGATCTACTAACCGGCAAGGAGCAGCTGCTCCTGAGGAGGCTCAGTGTATTTTCGGGAGGATTTACGTTGGAGGCGGTGGAATGGATCTGTAGCTGCAAACCCGCATTGCCCATCCGTGATGATAAACTTGCCCTGGAAGGCATGCTTGATCTGTTGTCCGGACTGGTCAACAAGTCACTCGTCTCAATCGAAATCAGTGATGACTACCGCTACATCCGTTATTTCATGCTGGAAGCCATTAGGGAATATGCTGGCGAGAAGATGCGGGAAGAAACGGACGATCGTAGCAGACATGTTCTTCTTGAACGTCATGCTCAATATTACAGCCAAATTTTGAATCGCGCGGAGGCCAAGTTCAGGACTCGCGAGCGTGATGCCTGCCTTGACGGAGTGAGACGGGAATATGCTAACCTGCGCTCAGCCATGCAATGGTCTTATCAAAACGCACATGCCAACTCGATCGGACTTCATATGGTTTCGAACCTTTACTGGTTCTGGCTTCATGAAGGCAGATTAAAGGAGGGGTTGTTTTGGCTTAATTGTTTTTTGGAGAGCACCGTTCATGAAGAACTGCCTGGTGGAGATTTTGCCAAAGCATTGCATGGGCGGGGCGTCATTCAATTCGTCCAAGGAAACGTTGAAGATGCCATGCTTTCAGCTGCACGCAGCATTGATCTAGCCCGTGATCTGAATGATTCTGCACTATTAGCCTCTTCTCCTCGTCTCATGGCATTTCTTTACATCAACCAGCTGCATTCGGAAGAAGCCGAGCCTCTCGTTCAGGAGAGCGTTGACATTGCCAGGAAAACAAAGGACATGTGGAATTTGGCGGCTTCGTTGCATGCTTACGGAAAGCTAAAGCTGGAACAAAAAGAGTATCATGACGCATCCATGCTTCTAAAAGAGAGTGTGCATTTCTTCGAATTGGTTCAGGATAAATGGGAAGTATCCGGTCCGTACGAAAGTCTCGGTTATGCTGCCCTGAAACTTGGACAGATCGATCAATCCATTGAATGCTTCAAAAAAAGCATTGCAATCAGCCAAATTTACAAAGGGACATGGATTCTCTCTCGTGGAATAGAAGGGTTGGCTATAGCGTTATGGGCCAAGAAGGCTTATCCAGAAGCGGTCATTCTTCTGAGTGCTGCTGAGAAATGTCGCGAAAGCTTCGGAGGTGCTGTTGTTCCGAATTTTCCCTTGGAGCATAACTTAGTGCTTCTTGATCTTCAACAGGTTTTAAATGAACAGGAAATGCGTGATATTTGGAACAAAGGAAAGAGTCTAACGAAAGACCAAATTCTCGCATATTCGCTAGAAACCCAGGCGTAGATACCGATGACCGATGGGACCAAGTTCATAACCTGAGTTGAGTAGAAGAACTTGATACTCCATTTTTAATAGGAAATGTTGTATTTCTCACGACGGCGCATATCAAAATGTAATGCTTTAACCTGCTCAGCTAATTCAGGTACAATTCTATAATAAACAAATGTTCACAAATAAAGTTATAGAACAGCGTTTTTTGGTGGAGAGGATTGTGGTTCTGGTTTTCTGCGCCGAAGATTGCTGAATGCAATACCACTCAAAATGATGAGAACGCCGATCCACTGAACCCACCCCACATGTTCTCCCAACACAAGTGAGGACATAATGACGGCCATGGGTAGTTCAGAAGCAGTCATAATGGTCCCCATTCCCGAACCAACATGTGGCATACCTATCGAATACAAGAGGGGAGGTAGCACCACTCCGAACACACCAAGAACCAACCCATAGGGACTTAATTCAGTCAGTACATCAAGATTCATTAAAAATGTTGGAGGAAAAGCTACAAAAACAGTGATAACAGCCCCAGTCGAAAGAAGCGAACTTTTTAATATAGGCGGGGTATCCTTCTCAACAGATCCACTCAGAAAAACGAATAAAGCAAAGGTTATAGCTGCTAGTAGACCCCAAATTATTCCTTGCCATGATAGTGAGATATCGCCCTGAGACAAAATGTTTGCGGCTAAAATTGAGCCAAAGAGTAGGATTACAATGGATAAAAGTTTTCCACCGGTCGGCTTTCTTTTTTGGAAAACCCATTCATAGAGTGCTCCGATCCAAACAAATTGGAACAACAAAACGATGGCTAACGAGGCATTTAGAGTTTGTAAGGATTTGTAATACAACATACCTGTTAATCCAAATGGAATTCCGGACATCAGGATCTTCATGACTTGTTTAAAAGCTAGTCTTTTCTTTTTGGTAAACATAACGAATATCCAGCTTAGTACAGCGCCAAAGAAATACTGTGCACCTGTCACCTCGGGTGCCGAAAAACCTGCGCTATAAGCCAGTTTAACAAATGTGGAAAGTATCCCGTAACAACACCCACCTAAGAAAATAATTAGTGCATAATGCCATAACTTCATTAATAATCCTCCTTTTTTGAATACAAAAAAACCACACAAATGTCTGTACAAAACATTTGTGTGGCGAAAAAAGAGATATCACTCTTGAAAAATCCACATCCGTATAGAGGTTTTAGTATTCAATTCATTTCGGTATCAGTATAAAAGCAATGGTTCATCATTGTCAATAACCTGAAATCAAAAAAATGTGGATGCATTCATGTAGATTTGCTCCGTACAGATATATTTAACCGAAAATAATGCTTGCAATTTCAAAAAAAAGTGTTTTATTATTGTCCGCGAAGGTAGCTTATACATCAATGGATTGTCACTGTTCAATCAGGCAATACCGTTTCTGGCCAGAAAGACGTATTTTCAGCTAACTTTCACAGCATCTAAGGTATGGTATACAAATTGGGACATACCAATTGTTAAAAGCAACTGGAGACTGTCGTCGCTTTATCGTGAGATTGAACCAAGCACCACAAAAGACGTCATTAACGAAAAAGAATCATTGATCAAATTACATGTATAAAATTGAGGAGGCACAGGAAATGTTTAATAGAATTACTCAATTTCCAGACAATTTTCTGTGGGGAGGAGCAACAGCAGCCAATCAGATTGAAGGAGCTTATTTGGCTGATGGTAAGGGGCTTACAACCATCGATTTAATGCCAAAGGGGCCTAGACGGAATCAGGTTGCACTTGGAAATTTAGATTCATTTGTACCCGAGGAAGGCGAGTTTTACCCTTCCCATGAAGCCATCGATTTTTACCATCGCTACAAAGAAGATATTGCACTTTTTGCTGAAATGGGTTTCAAATCATTCAGAATGTCAATTTCATGGGCGCGAATATTTCCTAATGGTGATGATCTCACTCCGAATGAACATGGATTGCAATTTTACGATGATGTATTTGATGAACTCCTGAAATATAATATTGAACCCGTTGTAACGATTTGCCACTTTGATTTGCCCGTAAACTTGGCAAAAACATATGGTGGCTGGAAAAATCGAATCATGATTGAACTATTCGAAAGGTATTCAAAAACGCTATTTGAACGTTATAAAAATAAAGTAAAGTACTGGATGACATTTAATGAAATTAACATGCTATTACACCTACCTTATACAGGGGCCGGTATTATTTTTGAAGAAGATGAAAACAGGCAGCAAGTATTGTATCAAGCAGCACATCATGAGCTCGTTGCAAGTGCACTTGCAGTGAAAGCCTGTCATGAGATCATTCCTAATGCCTTGATAGGATGTATGTTGGCAGCCGGAAATGTTTATCCGTACAGCAGTAATCCGGAAGATTACTGGGAAGTAATGAAAATGGAGCATGAATCGTATTTCCTAATTGATGTGCAGTCTAAAGGAGAGTATCCAGGTTATGCCAAACGTTTCTTCATTGAGAACGATATCCGTCTGAAATTGGAACCTCAAGATTTAGAAGTACTCAAGAAGTATACTGTGGATTACATTGGCTTTAGCTATTATTCGAGTCGTTGCACAAGTGCTGATCCTGAGATTTTAAAGAATTTCACGGACGGCAATGTATTTGGTTCTGTCATTAATCCTTTCTTGGAGACTTCTGAATGGGGCTGGACCATCGATCCCAAGGGGATGCGTATTACTTGTAATCAGATATATGAAAGGTACAACAAACCATTATTTATCGTCGAGAACGGACTTGGTGCACAAGATGTTCTCTTGGACAATGATATTGTTGAAGACGATTATCGTATTGAGTACCTGGATAGTCATTTTGCCGAAATTGCCGAAGCGATAAAAGATGGAGTTGAGATCATAGGGTATACAAGTTGGGGGCCAATCGATCTTGTAAGTAATGGGACCGGTGAAATGAAAAAACGATATGGATTTATTTATGTTGACAAAAATAATGACGGTTCCGGTTCGCTCAGAAGGATCAGAAAGAAAAGTTTTTATTGGTACAAAGAAATCATTGCTGATAATGGAGCAAAATACTTTCAGAAATAATCATTAACCATTAGAGGCAAAGTTGCTACAAAATTCAGCGCTGTTTCATTGAAAAAGGTAGTATCCCCTTTAAGGGAACAAGGTTAAAAGCCCATTGTCTCTTTAAAGGGGATTTTTCAAAGACGGAATAAGCAGGACAAAGAGAATTTGATGCAAAGTTTTATACCACTAACTTATTTAATTGCTTCGACATCTCATCCGGTGTAAGAGGTGATTTACTCTTTAACCACCATTCAATTACACCTACGATTGCATTACCAATAAATTGTACTTTTATTTCTTTATCCTCTTTTTCATTAAAATTCCAGCTTGCTCCTTCTATAAATATCTTTAAAAAATTCTCTCTAAAGTTCTGACTACCCCTTTTTTCTAACATTGTAGAATAAAATGAGTAATTACTATGGAAGTACTCAAATGATCGATAATAATGATTCTTTTGTGTCAAATTCATTTTCGCTATCTTTTTTAAAGACACAGGACTCTTGCAGGTTTCGCAGATGATCGTCTATTGCTTTATCGAGTAAATCATATTTATCTGTATAGTGGAGATATATTGTGCCTCGATTCACATTAGCTATGTAAGAAATTTCATTAATTGTAATTTGTTCGAAGTTCTTTTCTGCTAGCAATTCAATAAATGCTATTGATTGCTTCTCTAGTTTTTAGTATTCTTCGATCATTTTTTTTCATTAATATCTGCCTTTTAATTAACATTTTTCTATAAATCGTTCAATAATCATCAAAATAGCGTTTTTTAATGATTGTATCATTACATAATTACATATATATTATTAGACGATTGATGATTAATCATCAATTATCAAAAACAGGAGTTGAAATTATGCCAACGCAAGCTGAAATGAAAGCAGTGGTACAAAAATATATTGATGGTCTTAATAATCATGATGCTGAAGCATTAGCTTCACTTTATGCAGACAATGCAAGGATTGAAGATCCTGTTGGATCAGAAAGTATAGTAGAGGGGAAAGATGCAATTTATAATATGTATAAAGTTGCTGCAACTATTCTTGAAAAGGCTGAATTAGATGCACCTATTAGAGCTTCTCATGGTAATTCTGCAGCAATGGCTTTTACTTTTTATTTAAACATAAATGGGGTTAAATCAAAAACTCGTGCTATTGATGTTATGACATTTGATGAATCCTGTAAAATTATAGATATGAAAGCATACTGGGGTTCTGAAGATAGCGCTGAAGTTTAATAAGTAGATATTAGCTTTAAATAGAACAATTGTGGACGCTGTAACAATGGATTTTTCACAGTGCTGTTGAGGGATGAACGAAAAAAAGATGACCCCTCAACGAATTCAGAGGTCATCTGCTTGCTGGTTAAGCTCGGGGCGGTTTGTTATAAACCATCCACAATCCGGGAAATGCATCTACTATTCTAAAAGATCTTCGATATTCAAAGTAATACCGTTATAGGTAGCATAACCATAACTTTTGGGCTTGCCATCTACATCTGTATCAAACAACAGCCTAGCAGGCATAGATCCTGTCATTGAGGAGAAAGTTGCCCTAAATTTCATTTCACCCTGTTTTTTACCAGTCAATTGAACATCAGCTTCATAACGGCTTTCACCAGCAAAATTAGTGTTTGTCTTCTCAAATCCATTGTAGAAATTCACGCCATCATCACTAAAGTTTGCGTACTGAACTTCCGACTGAGCTGAGGAATCTGAGGAAGCATTTCTTTTATAATAGAGGTAACCAGAACTTTTTCCAGCAATTTTCCCATCTACATTCCCATATACAGAGTCCAGCACAGTCAAGTCTTTAATGCCGTACGGAATATTATCCGTGGTTTGTTTAATCGGTACCGTTTTTTTAGGCTTATAATCAAGCAATCTTGCTTTCTGGATCCGCATTTGTGAACCGCTGCTGCCTCTATACACCTCCAGCCACATCGCACGTTTACCATCAGGATGCCAGGACATAGGGGAGCAATAAACCCAATTCTCATCACTAGTGAGCTGTACTCCTTTATATCCTTCCTGGTGCATAGAACGGTTAACGTCTATCAAAGCTGGACCAATGTTTCCCTCTCTGAAATTGCGCACCCCGGTAACTGCATAAGTATAGAGTAACCCGATCATATCCGTAGTATATATACCGTAGGGCCTAGGCATGAGTCCAAAAATGGCAGGATCGGTATGCTCCGAGAATCTTGTAGTCATTACCATTCCCAATCGTTCATCAGGGGAAAAGATCGTTGTTTCATTATATCCGGGAGTATAAGTGACCTGGGTAACACTTTCAGAATTTAAATCCTGTACAACGGAATCAGGTGTACTGTAATACATTCCCGCAACAATGGATATTGCATTGCCTCCCTTGACAAACTGCTTGACTTCTCCTCCCCGTAAAGGATTGGGAATAAGAAAACCTGGGTTATTCGGGTCGTTTTCAAGGGAATGTATTGTGCTGATTAGCTGCACGTTTTCAAGAACATAGTTATCCGGTTTACGTTTCAAGACACCGATCGCTGCCGCGGCACCAATATCTGAGCGGAGCATTGTCCAACTCATATGCTTATTGTCAGGTGCTATGATGATTTCCGACCAATGCATGGTCGTGCGTTCATCGTCTACTAAGACTGACGGAAATTCTACAGGAACTATATTTGTTCTTTTACATTTATCGATGTTAGGCGCACATTCAAGTACGTAATCTCCCAGTAACACCCGCTTATTATCTTGAAATGGCATAATTCGGATACCATTTGACTTTGGTTTTGTCGGTATAATTCCAGAGTAGATGACCTTGAATTTCGTTCCGTTATCGTTGAGAACAGCCATGTTCCAAAAATCGGCCGTATGGATATCGTTCTCTGTTTTATAAATAATAAGTACTTTCCCTGAGTAAGTGTAAGTACTGCTCTCCAGTTTTTTCACATCATCGGGTAATGGAATACTGCTGATGACTACTCTTCCAATTCCATTGCTTCTGGCTTCTGGACTGTTATTGTCTGAAGTTATATCGGAAGCTGCTAAAGTCGGTACTCCCATCGACAATAATAAACAAAGTACCATGAAGACTGAAATGAATTTTTTTTTCATCAAAGTGCCTCCAAATGAACAGTATTTTGTTGCCGCTTACCACATTCAGCAAAAAAATCCTTTCCCAATTCTCTACCAAAAGTATTTAGTAGACCAGTACCCGTTCACCTCCCCTGCAAAGCTAATATTCCGATAACACTAGCTGCAAAACAAATAATGTATCTGCTCTCATATTTTATATCACATTGCATTGTTTACATTGGATAATGTTTGATCAACATTTTCATTTTTAAGTTTTAACACGGTCATTTTAATGTTCATAGATGTGGTTGATATAAATGGAAGTTGCAGGTGTACAATGGAAATAAGGACGCTTAGCAGAGGAAGGGGTGAAGATGGAACATAATAAATGACTCCACAGAGCAGCGATGAAGTTAAGAAACATGAGGCTTCAAAATAAACTGCTATAGTCAATCAGCCTGATGTCTGTTTAAATGTAAAATTAGCAATAATTTATCACAGCATGGGTGGCACAAATTATCAACTAGCAAAATGGGCTGAAGAAGGGACGAAAGAAACTTGTGCTGAAGTAAAAGTATTAAAAGTACCTGAGCTTACACCGCAATCAGCAATTGAGGGAAATCCTATTTGGAAAGCTCATGCTGAGGCTACTGGGGTTGTACCAGTTTCCTTGATACAACTGGCGGTCTTTGGTTCCAAGGCAAACTGGCAAATAAAGTGGTAAGTGCCATGACTTCAGCACAAAATGCTCACGGTGGACAAGAGGCAACTATTTTATCA
Source organism: Paenibacillus peoriae KCTC 3763 (assembly GCF_000236805.1). Lineage (GTDB taxonomy): Bacteria > Bacillota > Bacilli > Paenibacillales > Paenibacillaceae > Paenibacillus > Paenibacillus peoriae. The sequence continues at coordinate 123,505 of NZ_AGFX01000009.1, forward strand.
CTTTATACAACGATGTATCATTGGGGAGAGATTGTAGCAACCCCTGGTTATACAGACCCAGTTACATTTGGCGCTGGCGGTAACCCGTATGGAACAAGTGTAACTGTTGGTCAAGATGGTAAAATGATTGAAGATGTGCAAGCAGCTGTAAAACATCAAGCTAAATCAAAGGGGGTGTCCCGAACAGCCATTTCATGGCTGTTGGGACACCCCCTAATTTCTGTAGATAATAACTTGAATGGAATCGGGACTTGCCTGCTGCGGCAATATTTGGACTCAAGTGAGAAAACGGCCAACTGCAAGAGCTGGCAGGGGAGCAAATAGTTTTGAAAAGAGTAGGGTCATTTCATTTTAAGCAATACCATTTAGGCTTTTTTCAATACTCTCCAATGCTTGTTGTAAAAGGGATCTAGGGCAAGCAAAGTTGATTCTTTGGAACAACTCTCCTCCAGCGCCAAAGATAAAACCATCGTCCAATGCAACTTTTGCTTTTTTCTGCATCAATTGCTGTAGTTCAAGATCAGAAAGTCCAAGATTGCTAAAGTCAAGCCATGCCAAATAGGTTGCTTCTGGTTTGATCAATTTTACCTTGGGCATGCGTTCTTTTACGAAGCGATCTATAAAGTCAAGATTCTCCGCAAGGTACGTAAGAAGTTGCTCAAGCCACTCTTCACCCTCATTATATGCAGCGATTTGGGCCACAGATGCAAAAGAGCCTGGATCAATATCGATTGTAGTTAGTTTGTGATTAAGTTCATTTCTAATTCGTTCATTTGGGATAATGATATTTGATACCTGTAAACCTGCCAGATTAAATGTTTTTGATGGAGATGTACACACTATAGAATTCATTCTGAATTCTTCGGAAATTTTCCCAAATGGGGTATGGTGATTAGGATGAAAGATCAAGTCAGAGTGAATTTCATCAGAAACGATCAGCACATTATTTTTAATACAAATCTCACCTAATTGTTTCAATTCTGCTTCTGTCCATACCCGTCCCACAGGATTGTGTGGGCTGCATAAGAACATTAATTTAGTTCTGCTGTCCTTTGCGATTCTTTCTAATTCAGCAAAATTGATTGTATATTCACCTTTGTCATAGATCAACGGATTGTTCGCTATATGGCATTCATTACTTGTAATAATGTTTAGAAACGGGTAATAAACCGGGCTTTGAATAATTACTTTATCCCCTTTATTGCAGAACGTCTTAACAATAAAGTTCAGTGCGGGAATGATACCAGGTGTGAATAAAATCCACTCCTTTTCAATATCCCATCCATTTCTCTTTTTTTGCCAGTTAACGGCAGATTCCAAAAATTCTTCACTTTTATGACCATAACCATAAATACCGTGTTCAGCTCTGCTAATTAAGGCATCAATAATAGGCTGGGCTGCCTTAAAATCCATATCGGCAATCCACATTGGAATGCTGTTTTCTTCGTTGAATTTCTCTTTAAGATGCTTCTTTGACCATTTAATCGAATCTGTTCTTTTTCTGTCGATGATTTCATCAAAATTGTATATTGTCATGTTATTCCTCTCTCACCAGTGAGTATTTGAACAAAAATAGTATAGCACCTAAACTATTTTTATTCAATATCTGTCTATATTTGCGGATCAAATACTGGATTGCTATGTTCGAGGAGAAACTAACAGTTCTGAATACCGCTGCATTACGTTGTAAAAAGCATTTATTTCTTCGGAAGTGAAACTCTCGTGTAAAATTTTGTCGGCCCACATGAGTTCCTTAATATCGTATAATTTGTGGGCTCTGCTCAACGCTGCTCCTTTCTCTGTGACGTAAAGGTTCAGGTTTTTAGCATTTCCATTTTCTTTCTCTCGAATAATGAATCCGCGCTGCTCCAGTTTTATCACAATTTGCGAAGCAGCCCCCTTTGTGCGGTTCCATTCTAATGCAAGCTTACCGGCAGTTATTCCTGGATTTTCTTCAATCATCGTCAGTGTATGCACTTCGACCATATTAATATGGTCGCCAGTACCGTAATCACGAGTAGCTTTAATATAATCGCTATATGTCATAACAAACTTGTATATGATACTTGCCTTGGCATCTAATTCGTGATATTTGTCATCTCTTTCTTCCAATTCCATAGCGTACATTCTACCTTTCAATCGTAATTTATCAAATGTATCGTACCATATACATATAGTTACGTCATAGTTGAGTTCCAGTCATTGTCCTAACACTTAAATGCTAATTATATTGGAGCCGGATCAGATAACGAAAAGAACGGACACCAATTTTTCTGCATACCTATGAGCTCATTAATGGAGTAGGCTGGGCGGAGCTATTCTGAGCGGATGGACGATCCGCAAGCTGCGGCAGGCCGGATACAAAATGTTTTAAGGCAAGCCAAAAGCGCGAGCCGACAGGGGAGATATCCCTGGCGGCTCGCGCTTTTTTTCGCTGGCCGTTATTCCTTTTGTCCCATTTTCCACTTCTGGTATTCGAGGAAGTCCTTGAACTCTTTTTTGCTGACGCCCGAAGCCATCGCTTCCTGCACCAGCTCCCACCATTCCGGGTCAAGCAAGTCCTCAGCAGGACGGTCGCCGTACAAGAGCAGGTGGATCGAAACGTTTAAAGCATCGGCAATTTTCTCGATGAAAGAAATGGAAGGATTCGATTGAATATTTCGTTCGACATTGCTCAGGTAGGATTTTGCCACATCCGCTTTATCCGCAAGCTCGGACAAGGAATACCCCCGATCCTGGCGGATTTTTTGGATGCGGTCGCCAATACGTTCTGCCATGTAGCGATCGCCCTTCTATCAGAATAATTTGATGCCATTATATCAAAATATACGTGATAGGACAAAGGCGTATAGTCGGATTTTCATTAAGTAAAGAACACCTTACCCCGGGAGCGGGGTAAGGTGTTCTGTTTCGATTTGACGGCTGAATTATTTGGCTTCTCCTGCGCCTTGCTTCGCTTCGAATGTCCATTTCAGGTTCAAAGCATCACCTTGGAACTCGTTTTGATCCTGACCGTTATCCTTGAATTCGAACTTGACGATCAGATCGTCGGTATCGCCGGCTTTCAGGCCCCCGTGCTCTTCGAACCAGGCCACCCATTTGTTCTCCACGGCGTCAGGAGCTAGACTTTGCAGATCATACAGCGAGGTTTGGTAAATGACGGTATCCTGTTTGTCGATGTTCTTCAAAAATCTAACGATGACGTGTTTGCCGAAGTCATCCACGTTTTCAGGTGCGCCCGACTTATTCGTAACTGTATAGGTCGTTTTCAGCAATACCTTGGCGATGTCGAGCGTACCTTCGTTTTTCAGTTTGAACGTGCGGATTGCGAAATCGCCCGGTTTGAGGGTGCCCACGTCAATGATCGCCGTCGGATCGGCGTTGAGATCCAAGGTGCCTGCAGCGAACGTGCCGGTCGTTTCCACGGAATCGCTAAAGTAAGCGAACGTGCCTCCGCCGATCAAAGTCAATCCAAGCGCTGCGGCGGCTACTCCTAAACCCAAGGTCTTTTTGATACCCATACAAAATACCTCCCTAATTTTAAATGATTTTTTTTATATATTGCACCCTTATGAAGTCATAAGGAGAACAACCGAAAGTTAGAAGCAAGCGATTTAGTGTGTTATGGGGTCTTGGTGTCAGGTTGGGATGCGTTCGGGTCCGACTTCTTGTCTTCCAGCCTCGAAATGGTTTTCCATAAGGACGCTAAGGCATACAAGAACAAAAGGACCCCCGGGATGATCAACAGTGTGACGTTACCCAATTTCGTTCCGGCGAAGTTGAGAACGTATCCTGCGTAAGGGACGGTAAAGCCGGTGTAAACACCGGTGACATTGGCCGGATCAACCGGCTCCAGGTCGGCGGCATCGTTGTTGTCTCCCTTGGTCTGGTAAAGGAGCTGGCCGGTTAGCTCATTGCGGGTTACTTTGACGATGCGGTGGGTAATCAGCTTCTTTTCGTCCGCCCGGAAGGTGATGACATCGCCGGCGGTAAATCGGGTCATGTCGCCTCCGGGCTTAATGGCCACGATGGAACCGGTAAGTATGGAGGGCTCCATCGAGCCGGACAACACCGTTTTCAACTGATAACCGTAGAAATTCGGTTCGCTGCCAGACATTTTCGACATGACGACGGAGCTGGCCACGGTAATAAAGGCAGCCGCCATCAGAAACGTCAGCGCATTTCTTAACCATTTTCGAATCCGCATAACTCATTCACCGCCTTCCGGATCATTTGTCGAAGAGGGGGCAGCATCGGCATCGGTGGAATCCGCCTGGTCTTGCTTATCCTCATCCTCAGCGTTGTCCGCTGAATCGCCGCTGGTCGGCGCGCCATCCGCAGGAGTTTGTACATCCTCGCCGCCCGTCTCGCCAACCGTCGGGGTCTCCTCATCAGTAGGCGTGTCATCCTTTGCCGGTTGTTCGTCTCCCGGCGGTGGCGTTTCGCCGTCGTTCGGGTTCTCGGCCTTGTCCGGGGCTGCCGTTTCATTCTTTCCAGCTTGCTCTTCTTGTTTGGCTTGCTTTTCCCGCAGCTTCTTCAGCCGTTTGATTTCCGCTGGCCGCTGCGATTTCGCCTCCGCCAACAGCTGCGCTCTCTGCGCCTCCAGACTGGAGATGTCGGCGGTCAGACCTGCTATGGCCGACTGCAGGGATGCCTGAACGCTTTCAAAGTAAGCGAGCAGCTCTCCTCCGACGGGGTCTCCATCGACAGCAATTCGGCCATCGAAAGGTTGGGCGGAGGCAAAGGCTGCATAGCTATCGGCCTCAAAGGTGTCGGGCGTTATCAATCCTAATTGATAGACGGAACGCAAGTAGTTCAGGATCTCTTGCAGCGTCCCGCTTAGCGGATCGGAAAACAATCCGTGCGGCTTCAAAAGGTCGGTGATGCGGTCCAGCAGCGTCGTTTGCGACAGTTTGGCGCAATTCGGCTCCAGCCCGTTCAGCGAGGTTAGCAGTTCATGAATCAGCGCGGAGGCGGCGGTAAGTTCCTGAAGCAGTTCCTGCCAAATGGACTGATTCAAGGCCTTTTGCTGCTCCAACTGCTGAATCATGGCATTCAATTCACCGATTCGCTCCGACAGGTCGGCCGCCTCCAACCGGCTACTGACCTTGAATGCGCTTGCACCTTCGCCGTCAGCGTAATCCAAATCGGTAGCGCTCATCAATCTTCCTTTTAATGAAGCGGCCCGTTCGAGGTGTTCGGCCAACAGCGAAAGTTGGCTTTCGATTTGGCTGGGGAATACCTGGCAAGCCTTAATTTCCAAATTATCCTCGCGTACGCTGGTGAATCCTCCGAAGGTGGTGCCGACTTGCTGGGAGGTCCACAATATCAAGGTAGAAAGGATCAATCCGGATTGCAGCAATTTAACCATAGTTTGTTTCTTTCGTTTTTTGCGCAGTTTGCGGATCACGTCAGTTCGGGATCTTCGCAGAAAAGGTCTCTCCTTTCTAAACAGGGTTTCCTCTGTTCGTTGATGTGTTCGTTATTAAGAACGAATTCCACGACTCAAATATACACGAAATCCTAGAAGAAAGGAAAACCAGATAATCAACGAAAAATTCTCAATAAAGAACGAAAATCTTGAATTTCCTTGATATTTTGGCCATTTGCGTTTATTTTTAATGAATTTCGTCCTTTTTTAAGAACGAAATCTTGTTTTGTGGCTGCATCCATTTTTCTTACTGTAATCGACATGAAATGTAATCTATAAACAAAAAAGGCCAACTTCTCCCACGAAAACTGCTTGCTTGGTCTACGCGGAGCGACATACTTTTCATATCAGGGACATTATAATTAGTACCAAGGAAGCTTTCCGGCTGAAAGCCCGTTATCCATTGGCAAACTGTAGCACCAGTAAAGGGTAAACCTGCCCGAAAAGCAGGGGCACAAAGTCCCAGATCTAAGGTAGAGATACTAGGATGGCTGGTCGCCCGGGACAAGCCCAAATAATGATCTTAGGAGGGGATTGTTGTTGAAAAAGTCCGCCCAGGTTATTGTTCGTGATCGGTATCCCGGGGAAATCGACCCTGAATGGGTGGCTCTGCTCGCTATGGCCAAGGAGGCGGGGATATCCGTCGAGGAGGTTCGACGCTTTTTGTCGGGAGAACGATCATCAAATTATGCACAATGGCATTTACATAATAAACAGCTGGAAAAGGGATCTGGAGAATCGTCTTGAGCGGAAATGGGACGATTCTTGTTTTCGGCGATTTTTCTTCGGAGGCCAAAAGGGACGTAAAACGCGGCACCAGCGCGGTACGAGGGGAGAAATGGCGATTTTTGTATGCCAAGGGCGATCAGGGGTCAAAAAAAAGACAGTCCCTAAATGTGCTGGGCTGCTGCATTAACTTTTTTATTTGACCTTTTAAAGGTCAGTTGATTCCATTTTTCGTCATACGACTCAACGTTCTTCCAATTCACAACGAAAGAACGATCAGTTTTGAAGAACCCTCAACATGTAGTCCGTTCACCATCTCTATTTCGTTATAACTAATCTGCTAATTAATGGGCAACCTATACAAATGAGCTAATGTTCTTATATGCTATTTATTGTATAGTAGTAATTTAGCTCTGAATGAACGATAAGGGGATGAGGATATGTATAACGCAGAGCAAGTAGAGTTCCATATCCAAGAAGAAAATGCAAAAAATAAAGGAAATGACTTACTCACCTATTTGCTTGATTGTGTGCGCCGCGGGAGCTGCGGAGAAATTCGGGATGTTCTGAAAGATTCGTTTTGCTCTGATATAACCAGTTTCATTGTCGGCAATGACTTTTCCGTCGCCCACTCTGCTTTTCAATACGTTTTACCTCAGATTGTTCGTGCATCCTTGGACAGCGGACTGCCGTGGTTAATTGCATCGGAGCTTTATCTAAACTATACGCGCAAAGCAGCACAAATGAATGCGGTTCAGCCAATGTTCGAGCTCTATTTCCAGATGTTTCTTGATTTTGCGGAACAGGTTTTTCAGCGACATGCTAATAATCGGTACTCGCCACTTGTAAGAAAGTGCCATTCATATATCGACAGTCATCTCTATGAGCCTTTATCCGTAAAGCAAATTGCTAAAGAGCTTCAAATCAGCCGTAGCCATCTTGCACATGTATATAAGAGAGAGACAGGTAAAACAATATCTAACTATGTACGAAAGATGAAAATTAATGAGGCGAAAAAACTGCTTCAACATACAGCTTTACCACTTGTCCAAATCGGGGAACGACTTAGCTATTGCTCGCAAAGCCATTTTACAGAGAGCTTCCGGAGAGCTACGGGCATGACTCCTAGTCAGTTTCGATCGGGATATCTGTCTGAATAAAAAAGCACAAATCTGATAAGAACAACCGCTTTAAATAAACGCGCCTCTGTTCTCTTTGTTATCTTATTTTTAAAGAAATTCAACTATTCATCGAGAAAGCAGGGATATTATGGGGAAGCGTTTAGAGGGGAAAGTAGCTATTGTAACAGGATCGGGACAAGGGATCGGCAGAGGCATTGCACTCGTTCTCGCTCGCGAAGGAGCTAAGGTCGTCACAAACAATCGTAAACCAAGCGGGCAGAAGGAGGCAGTAGATCTCGGTATCCTGGATGAAGCAGCAAAAGCAAAGCATGCCGCATTGAGCGGGGACGCCGAGAAAACTGCTGAAGAAATTATTGCAGCCGGTGGAGAGGCCATTCCCTTTTATGGTAATGTTGCTGACTATGAGACCGCTCGTAAGCTGGTTCAAGCCGCTATCGATAAATGGGGAAGAATTGATATTCTAATTAATAATGCCGCTGGTTTAGGAGCAGGTACTTTGCTTGATACCTCTGAAGAAGAGTGGGATTACCAAACGATTCCGAAGCTTAAAGGTTCCTACAATACAATGAAACACGCTATTCCATTCATGATTAAGCAAGGGTTTGGCCGCATCATTAATATTGCATCTGATGCCTGGATCGGCTTACCCGGACTTGCGGCTTACAGTGCCGGCAATGCCGGACTAGTCGGCGTGAGCAAAGCGACAGCAAAAGAATTGGCTCCATTTGGAATTACCGTAAATACGATTTGTCCTCAAGCAGATTCACCGGGGCACGTCCTTAACTTCGCTATTGCCAAGAAAAAAATCGAGGAACTCACAGGTGGAACGATTCAGATCGACTCGGAGAAAATGAAAGCAGTTGAAGCAGCTCATGGTCCAGCGGAGAACATGGCTCCGTTCTTGGCCTACTTGTCAACGAATGAAGCAAATGATATCAACGGTGCTGTCTTTTCGGTAACGGGTGACGCTCGGGTAACACTTTATACGGAGCCTTTGGAAGCGAACACGATCAAGAAAAGCGACGGGCCTTGGTCTGTGGAGGAATTGATCGAGACAGTTCCTCAAACTTTGTTAAAAGATTATGTTTCCATTGTGAAATCGAACAATTTGGGATAACAGTCCTTGATTTTTAAAAAATAAGCATCTCATCAAGGAAAAACTAAAGTTTTTGTAGTTTTTTGAATCACCTCCTGCCGTAATTGTATTAGCATCTGCCATGGGTGTTGCATATACGAAATTTGCTTGGACGTTATTTTCAAAATTGGTGTGTAGTTAGCTCACTCCATCAGAAGGATTCTGGGGAAGAAAAATATGATTACAAATGATGCCACTACACAAGAAGAAAAGGGGTTATGGAACTATGATTTTATCATTTTGTTGGTAATTAATATGCTGAGCTATATGTCCTTTAATCTGGTTAGTCCTTTATGTCAGCATATGCAATGCACTTAGGAGCATCTGTAAGTATGGCAGGAACTATCGTAGGATTATTTTCCTTAACAGCTCTTTTCGTCGGACTTTTTAGTGGGATTCTTACTGACAGAACAAATAAGAAATATGTTATGTTGGTTAAGACGGTTAAACAAGATATTAGTTCCAAACATTCAGAAGTTGCCAAGAAAAATATTAGTTTTAAAGACATTATCGCGGTAAGGATATTACCTCTTTCTTTAATTGGAGGACTGTTCTCCATGGGAAATAGGCTTGTGAGCTCGTTTTTGGTCTTATTGGGAGAGGAACGGGGCATTAAAGGTGTAGGAATGTATTTCACTATGAATGCGTTGATTCTACTCATTATGCGTCCATTATCAGGTAGACTTTATGATAAAAAAGGGCTATCGATTATACTGTATCCGGCATTATTCTCTAGCAGTATAGAGTCGTTATATTGGGTCATGCCAATGAGCTTTGGATGGTCCTTTTGGCGGCAATTGTTAAAGCGTTTGGACAGGGAACGGCACAGCCGGCATTACAGGTTGAGTCCCTCCGCAAACTTGGCAAGCATCAAAGTGGTTTAGCCTCGAGTTCATTTTATATTGGTGCCAACTTGGGGCAAGGATTTGGACCACTAATTGGAGGGAGCATAGCTTCTCTTTATGGATATCGTGGGATGTTTAATTTTAGTGCAGCATTATTAGGAATTGGAGTTTTGGGCTATTTTCTTTATACTCAAAAAAGCAAGCATTGAATTTTGCTTCATAATTGGCGGGTTTACTTTAATTCGTAAAGCCCGCTTTTTTATTTTATAGGAACTGAGCGATTTCTCTGATCTCTACAGCAAAAGTTGCCATCTATTGCATAGAGGCCGATATTTCTTTAATTAAAGCAGTTTGTTAATACAATTTTTTCCATGATGAGGTGAATGTGTGTACACACCTATCAAGTTAAATAAGATTGGGGTAAATACCAGCCAACGCAACTTCTGTTGTAGTTATTGATATGATGAAATTAGCAGCGGCATGATTAAAGGAAGTTCACACCCTTGTCTTGCAAATTGGTGTTTACCTAGCTTAAGAATATCATATTGACAACACCTATCAGGAAGTGATAGTATTTTTCCGAAAGATGAGTAATCGGTTTCTCACCTATGATTTAAGCTATGAAGAGATTCTTATTATTCAGCTTAACTTAGCAATCAGCAGTGAGGTGCTTATGAAAGTAAAAATGTGTATAAGCATCCCCATTGAGTAATCGTTTACTCAAGTTGATGATGTTGGTAGTGCTTAACTGGCTGTCTGACAAAAGTGGTACTTATGCTGCGGTTGTACAAGGACAAGCAGATGCGGGTATTCTGATTTGCGGAACGGGTGTGGGAATTTCTATTGCAGCTAATAAAGTAAAAGGAATTCGGGCTGTTGTATGTAGCGAGCCTTACACAGCACAGCTATCCAAACAGCATAACAATACAAATATCCTTGCCTTCGGCTCCAGAGTAATCGGCAGTGAGCTTGCCAAAATGATTGTGAAGTGTTGGCTGGAAGCAGAATTTGAAGGTGGCCGTCATGGAAAGCGTGTGGAAATGATCGGAGAAATTGAAGACGAGAAATTTCTGTGTTAAATCTGAGAAATGATCTGCAATTTGTCTGTATGGAAATGAAAAGCAATAAATATAAAATCAGGAGGGTTTATGATGAGCAACCAGGTAATAAGATTAATTAATGCTTCCAAAAAAGATTTTAAGCAGATGAACGCTAGGGACTTGAAGGATTCTATTCTGAGATCTGAGGGACGGGTCGTCATGGGGCAGCATTTGCTGTTTGCCGGAGAAGGATTGGTCAGAGGTGTTACCAATACCGAACTGATGGCTGCTTTTGGAGCCGATATGGTTATGCTTAACACATTGAATCTGAATGATTTAAGTAAGAACCCTGGCTTGATGGGGTTGAGCGTGGAAGAAATCAAGGAAAAAGCAGGAATACCGGTAGGTATTTATCTAGGTTGTCCAGGTAAAAATGAGCCTCCTAAAAGTCCATATTATGATGTTGAAGGAATGACTGCAACCAGAGAACATATCAATTTGGCAAAAGAGCTGGGTGCTGATTTTATCGTTTTAGGTGGAAACCCCGGCAGCGGAACTTCGATTCAGGATATTATTGAAACTACTAGATTGGCAAGAGAAGTATGTGGTGAAGACATGCTTATTTTTGCCGGCAAGTGGGAGGACGGAGTTAAAGAAAAGGTGTTGGGAGATCCCCTTGCGGAACGGGATGCCAAAGAAATAATCAAGGAACTAATTGATGCTGGAGCAGATGTTATAGATTTGCCTGCGCCTGGATCGAGACATGGAATTAGTGTTCATATGATTCAGGAACTCGTTCAATTTGTTCATACCTATAAACCGGGAACTTTAACAATGGCATTTTTAAATAGCTCTGTAGAAAATGCAGATGTTGAGACGATAAGACAGATAGCTCTTAAAATGAAGGAGACAGGAGCAGACATTCATGCCATTGGAGATGGTGGTTTTGGAGGTTGCTCGACTCCTGAAAATCTGCTTCAATTATCCATTTCGTTGAAGGGTAAAAGTTATTCCTATTTCCGTATGGCCAGCAGAAATAGATAGTGTTTATGATAATATCGAAGTGCTGATTAAAATATATAAAGGGATGGACTACATGGGACTTAATGAAATACGCCATCTGAATGCTCAACTTGTTGTCAATGAAATCTTTGATGATGAATTTCTCGCTTATGGGAAAGTATTAGGTCATTATAATTTTGATGAGCTTCTAGGATATGTGAATAAAAATATTGGTATACCTTCATATGGCAATCAGTATTTTACCTCTAATTTGAACGTTGAGCAGTTTTCTGTTCTTCGGTTCATCAGGGAAGATGTGTATGGACAACTGCCAATTCAAGCTGGAACGTGTTCCGGACAAAATTCCAAGCTTAACGGGTTGGAATATCATCAAGGCAGTGAAGTAGTTATTGCAGCAACGGATTGTATTCACTTAGTGGGGAAGGTTCAAGATATTGTTAATCATGAATACCACTCGGGGAAGGTGCGGGCATTTTTACAGCGTAAGGGAACAGCTATTGAGTTGTATTCTACTACACTTCACTATGCTCCATGCAAGACAGAAGACAACGGATATCTGACTGTTGTCTTGCTCCCTCTCGGGACCAACGAGCCGCTTGATGAGGTAGGGGACGGGCGGAATAAGCTTGTCGTTAAAAAAAATAAATTTTTGATGGTGCACTCTTCGCAGCATGAAAAAATCGCTGCAGGTGTACATCCAGGTATAATTGGTGAAAATATCGAAGTGCAATACAAATCATGAGGTCGGAATTAGTATTCTGTTCCATGTAGGTATCTTGGTTTCTCATCACAATGTTGGTTAGGCCAACAACGCGCCGGACAGGAAAGAATTACTTGCCATTTTGAATCAGGTCGGCATTATGGTATGCCTGCTTGACGCGGCGGTAAAGGAACTTGCCAATATACGCCGGAAATTGAACCGCATGTCATTCCGGCATAAGAAGAAAATGTGTACGGTGAGAAGAAGATAAAACCCGCGAAAAGCCTTGTAGAATCAAGGCTTTTCGCGGGTTTTACTATTTTCCTAAGCGTCTCGCGGCATCCATAGGAAGCGATGCTTCTCCGCATTCCATAGAAGATAAGAGGAGAAGCAACTTCAACTGACAGTGTTAGCTACTGGAGCTATTTTTTCAAAAGGTAAATTCAGTTGGAATGTAAATAAGTTATGAATATGATTGAGCGTTAAGGTCCCTTGATGCAACTCAACAATATTCCTTGCTATGGAAAGTCCCAGTCCTGCTCCTGTTTGGATACCTTCGCTACTTCTTGAATGGTCAACCTTATAAAAACGTTCAAACAACTTCTCCTCTTGATCTTGGGTGAGGGGAGCTCCTTTATTTTCGACCTCAATCGTAATTTGCTCAGGAGTCGTTTTCAATCGAATGCAAATACCTCCCGGCTTCAAGGAATACTTTAAGGCGTTCATGAGAAGATTATCGATTGCTCTGGCTATTTTGTCGCTGTCAATGGAGGTAACGATTGGGGAGTCACCCATCTCCTTCACGATATACACACCGTTTTCTTGAGCAATGGGTTCGAACTCGAACAGCAATTGATCCAAAAGTTGAGTTAAATTGATCCTTCTTAGGTTTAAGTGAGTATCAACCGAAGTGAGTCGGGTATATTCAAACAAGTCATCTAGCAGCTTCTTTAAGTGAATCGCTTTGTTATAGGTGTTTTGAACAAAGCGCGTATATTCATTTTTATCTTGATATGAATGTGTTCTTAACAGCTCGATATAGCCGATAATGCTGGTCAAAGGCGTACGCAAGTCATGCGAAATACCAGTGATCAACTCCATCTTGGATTTTTCTATTTCACGTTCTTTTACAATCTGTTGCTCTAAACGTTCTGTCATTCGATTAATGTTGAGCGCGACCCGCCCGAGTTCATCTTGCCGAACAACAGGTACCCGATAACTCAAATTACCTTCGGAAATAATTTGAAGCCCTTGCTCCAGTGTAATCAAGTCTTTAACGATTCGTCGTGTCAAAACTAAAAAAGTAAAAATAAAGATTACCATAAACAAGGGGGTAAGAAGATAAGGAAAAAAGTCGTGAAACCAATGCCATTCCGTTACACTGATAATTTTTAAGAAAAATAAAATGAGCATATCATTTATAGAGACAGCAATGACTACACTTAGCATCATTCTGATTAAAATGTTTACTTGGATCCGTTTTTTTCGTTTTGGCTTTTGCGTATGTTCACTCAATTTTATAGCCAACTCCCCACACCGTTTTAATATACTGAGGATCTCTTGGGAATTGCTCTAATTTTTCTCGTAGATTACGAATATGAACCATCACAGTATTATCAGAGAACCCGTAGGGCGCCTTCCATACATTTTCGTAAATGTGCTCTGAACTAAAAACCTGTCCAGGGTGGCTCGCAAGGAGGATCAGAATAGAAAACTCTAAAGGAGTCAGCGAAATTTCATTCCCCTTTAACTTTACCGAATGTTTACTCTTATCAATCACCAGGTCTTTAATAAGGATAAGGGAATTAAATTCTTCCTTTCCTATTAATGATTGACGCCGTAGCTGCGCTTTTACGCGAGCAATCAATTCTAACGGATTAAATGGTTTGATCATGTAGTCATCGGCCCCGGTAGTCAGCCCGTTGATTTTATCAATATCTTCTTCCTTGGCTGACAGCATGATAATCGGAGTATTCGAGATTTCCCTTATTTTTAAGCATGCTTTGATTCCATCCATTCTTGGCATCATGACATCCAGGATAACCAATTGAACCGATGTTGTCTCTATGGTATCCAGGGCTTCTTCACCATCGGCTGCTTCAATCACATGGTATCCTTCATTACGTAGATATACATGAATGACATCTCGAATCTCGGGATCATCATCCACGACAAGGATTGTATTCATTAGTGATTGTTCTCCTTCTTTTAAAGTATTTAAGATGCCTAAAATTACTGCAATTAGTATAGCTACCATCATAGTAAAGTCTTCACTATTTCTATATGCTGCAAGCAAATCATTCAATGGATGAAATTAAAGGGTCATCTCAATTACATTGTTTCCCTTTTGCGACATACGTAAACGAAAGCAGGAGGGATATTGAGAGGCACCAAATCAATTTTTTCAATGATAAATTTTTCTGAAAGCTGCTTTTTCATTTGAAGCGAATATTGAAAGGCGATAAACAAACCTCCAGGTTTGAGAGCTTTATAAATCTGTTCAACCAAGGTATCTCTCAATTCACGTTCAAAATTAAAAAAAGGTAGCCCGCTAAAAATACAATCCAATTGCTGAATATTTTCTTGCTTCATCGCTTCTACTAAGCGTGCAGCGTTCGGATGACAGGAGAAGTCTGGATATTCAGTTTGTAAGTTATTCCTCATCGTCTCATCCATCTCAAACAATAATACTTTCGTTGTTTCACTTACCCGTGTGTTAATAAAACGCGTGATGGCACCTGTACCCGATCCGAGCTCTGCGACTGCCTTAATCTCCTTCCAAGGTGCTTGTTTAACCATTTTGGACGCCAGAAACCTGGAGCTTGGTATAATACTTCCTACATTTTTCGGACTATGAATAAAGCTTTGCAAAAATAAAAGATTTTCTTTGAGTTTCAACTGATTTTTCCTCCATTACTGTTTTTATTGTTAGTTACAATGCTGAATAGGGCTCATATATAAAAACATTTTTCTTATCGAAGCGTATGGACACCGAAAGGATTAAAAATGAAAGATTTGAATACACAAATCATAATGAAAAAAACTAAGGAATTTATGAGTATAATTCTAAAGAAATTCTAAAGAATTCATCTACAGAAGGCCTAAAATGTATGCCATCCAACCTCAAAAAGCCTTACCAACCAAGTTGGCAAGGCTTTTTGAGAAGAGAAAGCTCAGATTCAAAAGAGTCAAAAGCAGAGAAATTATAATGATGTTCCGTAGACAGTTGATGTCTCCGAAACGAGTTTTTCTGCAAGAAGCCTTCAGGCGGTTGCTTCTGCTCTAAGGTTCTTACGAATGATTTTTTGCTGCCCATTTTCTGATTGCTTCTAATATCGGGGACAGCTCCTCACCTTTTTTCGTAAGACGGTATTCTACTCTTGGCGGAACTTCAGCATATGCAATCTTCCTAATTAACCCATCATGCTCCAAGTCATGCAATTGTTCATTTAGTACCTTATGACTAACACCGATCGTCACTCTTTGCAGTTCTAAAAAACGCTTCGGACTTTTAGACAAGTGGCAAAGAATTACTGCTTTCCACTTCCCACGAAAAGGTTCAAGACCTAAATCAAGAAAGTCTACATATTGTTTTCCATTATAATTTATCACCTGGTCCACATCCCTTATTGTATGAATCATAACAACACAATTTCCTAATCATCTAACTCCAAAAAAATAGTGAAGTCCTTTTTACTCAAATGAATATCCCAATTTAATTTAATCACTTCTTTGATTGTTAAGTTCAAGGTTATTTAGCACAAACTTCTATCGGTATTATTTACGCATTGTATTCTATCTAGCATAGCCTGACTGTCAACATCATGCAACGGAAGCCAAGATTGTAACTCACTCTGTCAAAGTTGTCCAGATTTAAAGATCACTTTATTTTCACAGGTTGCTAGGATTTCCGTTCAATTCTTACTTTTAGGTAAGGCTACTTACCTTTAAGTGCGTACTTGTCGAACCAGGGGCTTGGCTTTAAGATGTGAATATATTGTTATATTTTTCACAAATCATGGCAAAGGGGGATTTTGTATGTTCAAAAAAATATTTGAACCCATAAAAATCGGGGAATTGGAGATTAAAAATCGATTAGTAGTTCCTGCTATGGTCATGAACTACTGTAATTCGGACGGAACGGCTACAGAGCGGTATATCGCATACCATGAGGCAAAAGCAAAAGGCGGCTGGGGACTAATTATTACAGAAGACTACGGGATTGATGAGTATGCAAAGGGTTTTCGGAGAATTCCTGGCCTTTGGGCTGATTTTCAAATTGCAGGGCATAAGGAATTAACAGAAAGAGTACACAAACAAGGAGGAAAAATTGCAGCTCAAATTTACCATGCTGGACGGCAGACCGACAGCTCAATTACAGGAGTGCAGCCAATCGCGCCTTCGCCAATCAATAACCCAACATCAGAGGAAGTTCCCCATGAGCTTACTGTATATGAAATTAAAGAAATTGTAGAGAAATTTGGGGATACGGCTTTAAGAGCCCAAAAGGCAGGGTTTGATGCTGTCGAAATTCACGGGGCTCACGGCTATTTAATCAATCAGTTTATGTCGCCATTTTCCAATAAACGAACAGACGCATATGGCGGTACAATTATAAATCGAACCAGATTTGCGGTGGAAATTATTCAGAATATCAGAGCCAAGGTGGGCAAGGAGTTTCCATTGCTCTTCAGATTGTCTGGTGATGAATTTGTTGAAGGTGGATTGACGATTGAAGATACAAAAGTGATTTCGAAAATTATTGAAGAGGCTGGTGTTAATGCGATCCATGTGTCACAGGGTGTCTACAAAACGATGCATTATGTGATTCAACCTGCTGCAGTTCCCCATGGCTTCTCTACTGATTTGGCTGCGGAAATCAAAAAAGTGGTGTCCATTCCAGTCATTACGGTAGGGAGGATCAATGACCCGTTAATAGCAGAATCGGTTCTTCTGTCCGGGAAAGCGGACATGGTAGCAATGGGAAGAGCATCCTTGGCTGATCCGGATCTCCCTAACAAAACGCTGGCTGGAAAGATGGGAGATATTATTCACTGCATCGGCTGTATGCAGGGGTGTGTAGGTAGAATTGGTCAGGATTTGGACGTTCGTTGTGTAGTCAATCCTTTAACAGGAAAAGAAACGGAGCTAGAAATTAAAGAAGCGGAAGAAAAGAAAAAGGTAGTAGTTGTAGGCGGAGGAATCTCCGGTATGGAGGCATCGATTGTTGCAGCAAAAAGAGGTCACGAGGTTCATTTATTTGAAAAAGAGGAAGCGTTGGGTGGTCAGTGGTTACTTGCTGCGATTCCCCCAAGCAAGGAGGAATTAAATACCGTTACCGTTTGGCAGAAAGGACAGCTGGAACAGCTTGGAGTGATAGTACATCTGAATACAAAATTAAACGAAGCCACTATAAAAGAGGAAAACCCGGATACATTAATTATTGCAACAGGGGCTAAGCCGTTTATACCAAACATTCCAGGCATTCACTCAGAAGGAGTAGTTATAGCCCAAGATGTTCTATCAGGTAAGACAGAGGTAGGCCAGTCCATTGTAGTGATAGGTGGAGGACTGGTTGGGGCCGAGACAGCAGCCCATCTGGCCAACCATGGAAAGCAAGTAATTATCGTTGAAATGCAAGATGGAATCGTAAAGAATGGTGAAGACAGCGTTAATCATTTCCTTTTCAAGGACTTGAAGGAGCATCATGTGGAAATACTTGTATCTACTGCCGTAAAGGAGATTAAGCCTGGCTCCATAACCATTGAAAAGGATCATGAGATTAAGGAAATATCAAATCTGGATAATGTGGTCATTGCAATTGGATCCAAACCTGTAAATGCCCTACAGGAACAACTTGCAGGCAAAGTGGAGAAAATTATTACTATTGGTGATGCTTTGGAAGTTAGAAGGGCGCTTGAAGCTATGGAAGAAGGCTACAGAGCAGGATTAGCTATTTAGGGACAGCACAACTGGAGACTACATCAATGCAATAGACAATTGTTACGGCCTTTTCACAAACTTCATTGGGGAAAAGGCCGTTTGATCTGTACTCATAACATTCCCTCGTGTAAAACTTTTTCCACTTATTAGTTAACGTATTTCAATAATAGAGCTTCTAAAATCATGTAAGACCATGCTCATGCCAACAAGAAAATCAATGTGCACTAAATAAGACGCCAGTAAATTTAGGTATACATATTTTATTAACTCGACTGTTTTTTGATTTGCCAATTCCAGAAGTAGGAGAACACGATGTATTAATCGAAGTAGACAGCACTGGGATTAGCCCCTATGATTAGCATGTCCGAATTGGGGAACAAGCAGTTTATGCAAAGAGCAAATTATTCGTTTTACAGGAATTCTAACGAGGAACGTTAGTTGAAAAAACAGCAGAAGTCTGGGACTTTATTTTCTCGTCCAAGACTTAGAGTTTCAATTGTAGGTGCAGGCTGGCCCACATTTGAAATATTGCCAGGATTAAGTCCAAATAACGATACTGCTAATCCGAAAAATGTGAAACCGACGATTACTATCTACCGTGATAAAGAGCATCCTTCGCATATCTTATTACCTATTATTCCGGAATAATATATTCAGTTTCACCCTAAGTGCCTGAATGATTAGATGCCAGGGAACTGATTGTTAGAAACCCGAGGTCTTTAAAGACTAGGGTTTTTCCTATTATAAAGGCTCCAAAAAATCTCAAGTTTCGCAACCGTGACGATTTATCGCGATGAGAGCATTACCCATTATCCCGATAAAAGGAAGAAACTAAATGAAAGCAAAGAGATTTATCCGTATTTCACTTATAGTATTAGTAGGCGTCGTAGTTTTATGCGGCTCCGTAATTGGAGGATTCTTAATTAAAAGTTCAATGGAGATCAAAGCACTTTCGAAACTAAAAGTTGAAGATTCCCCAACCGCAAAATATATAGATCAAATGCCTGAAAACGATGAAATTTTCGGATGGGTTGAAGACCTGACAGAAATGGGCGTGCGCCAGCCTGGCACAAAGGCGCATCAAAAGGCTGTTGATTATGTTAAGACAAAGTTTGAAAACTTTAACCTTGAGAATGTTCACACAGAGAGTGCTGATACGGTGCGATGGACAGCAAACAAATGGGGACTGACCGTTGGTGGTGTGAAAATAGATTCTTACTATATGACACATTCTTTTAACACAGGTATTACAGGTTCGTTCAGTACACCTGACGATGGGCTCAATTCAGAAATTGTGTATGTCGGGGAAGGCGGGGAATCAGATTTTAACAACATTAATGTAAAAGGAAAAATTGTGGTAGCAGATGTAAAGATGGGAAGTGTACCTATTGGACTTGCAAAGGCAGCAGGTTATTTGTTCTATGATCCCAATAAGACGCTTTCTCTTTTTTCATCAAGGATTGACCCCTACAGTGCAAATACCTATCCAGACAACTATTACAACGCTTTAGATCATGGAGCTATTGCCTTTATAGGGATTCTTTCAAATTATATTGAAAGCAATCAATATAATAATGAAGACTATTCATACCTCAATGGTCCGATGAAGATACCGGGACTCTGGATCAGTAAATCTGCCGGTAAACAGGTGAAAGAACTGATTTCAAAAGGTAGTACAAATGCTTCAATGACGCTTGTCGGAGAGCTCGAAACTACCCAAGGAAGCGCTGTAGTGGCGTATCTTCCTGGGAAATCTGATGAGACAATTCTTGTTCATTCTCATCATGATTCCTCAACAACTGGGGCTGTTGAGGATGCTTCTGGAACATCCGTTGTACTAGCTCTGGCGAAATTCTATTCTCAGATTCCTCAGGAGGATAGAGAGAAAACAATTATGTTTGCAACAATGGACACTCACTTTACCGGCTATGAAGTACATGATGCGTTTAAAGGAAATCACCTGCAAGGACCGGATAACATTCTCGCCGACGTTTGCGTAGAGCATATAGCAAATGAGCTCACTGAAGATGCCGATGGAAATCTTGAACTCACAGGCCAGATCGAGCCGAGGGTAGTATTTATAAGCGAAGTGGATGCTCTTGTAAATATTACAAAAGAAGAAATCGTGAGACATCGTCTGGACAGATCAGTAATCCTGCCAGCAACACTTTTAGGAGATGAAATTCCGACGGATGCGGATATATTTTATCATGCGGGTATCCCGATCATAAGTCTTGTCAGCGGACCGATTTATTTGTACGACAATATGGATACGATCGATATGGTGGCCAAGGACGAATTGCGCTCGACGGCAGAGACATTTGCAGACATAATCTGGAGGCTTTGTGGTTTGCCAGCTGAAAATTCCAGCCATAGTATTTGACCGCTTTCATAGATTGGTAATCAAATGAATATTGGCCCGGTACTATTAGTTTAATTACAGTTGAATACGATGTTAGAGAGGATCAGCCCGAACAAACAACTGTTTTCCGGTTAGAACCTTCTTCAATAGAGCTATTAGAAAAAGTAATTAGTAAAAAATTCAGACATATAAACAGTATAACTTCAAGAAAAATAGCAGAAATGTCTGGTGGGAACGTACGTGTTGCTGTTGTGTTTTACTTAAATTTTTGAATAGATTTAGAAATAGAATTGTCTCGAAATTCTTTTGGTGTAACACTAAAATATTCCTTGAATTTTTTGTAAAAGAAGTTTAAGTTGTTATAACCTATTTCGTTTGCAATTCCGTAAATAGGGATGTTAGTATTTTCAAGTAAAATAGATGCTCTAGTTAGCTTTTGAAGTAATATAATTTCAGAAAATGATCTGTTGGTGGTTTTTTTTATCAAATTACTTAGATAGTTTGGATGAAAATTGAAATGCTTAGCTGTGGAAATTAAACTACACGTCATATAATTCTTCTCTAGATAGTTAAGTATTTCTACAACAGGTGCATTGTTGAATGATTTTGAGTTAGATTGGGTAGAGTCGTACTGAAATACCCTCAGTAGTTCAGAAAATATAAGCACCATAAAGCAATCAATTATTTCATTTGAACATAAAGATTTATCAAAATATTCACAAAGAAGCTCTTTTATATATAGAGGGATTTTTTTGTTATTTTCAGAATTAAATATTATGCAATTATCATGATCCCTCTTATCAGATATAGCATTAATTAAAAACTCTGAGATAATGCCTTTACTTGATAGCCTGCTAAGAAAGGCAGTTGAAAAGTATTCTTTACTCATTAATATATTTATAATAATATCATTTTCACTAGTCGGTAAAATAGAATGAGGAATACCAGTATCTATAATAGATATTTGTCCTTCTTTCAGTTTTACAGTCTTATCTTTTATTATCTCTGTAAATTCTCCAGAATATACATAACTAAGTTCGATATAAGTATGAACGTGCATTGGTACTTGAACAAATCGTGTATGTTTACGTGGGGTGATATTTTCGCCTATATTCATATCATTATCATCAAATAAATAAGCACTATGCCCTTTACAGTTGATTATTTCCATTTTTTTATATCTTTCAGACATAACAGGATTTGATTTATATTTTATCTCTTTTTCTGTTAATACTCTAAGCATTCTATCTAACTCATCGTGATTCATAGTTGAAACCCCTTTCAATGTTAGTCATTATATGATATTAAAATCGGTCAGTCAATATGTGTTTATTTGATATTATAGAGCATATAAGAAAATGCTATCCTTTCTTCAAGGGGATTATTTAATAGCTTCCTTGAGGCCACAAATATAGAGACGTCTATAGACTTTTATCTAAAAACTATAGTTTTTATCAGTTAGTGTATCTAATAAAATCACTCATTTTATAAAAGTGTTGAAAGGAGTAATTTCTGTAATTAAAAAAGAGACAAACATTAAGATTTAATTTAGAATATTTTGAAAATTTCCATTTTGACACTATTATCTTTTATAAGGAGAAGTTTTAAATGTATAATTCTATTCGACCAGGTCAGATTTGGCTTGATACAAAAAGTAAGCGTATACAAGCTCATGGTAGTTCTGTAATGTCTGTAGATGGTGTCTATTATTGGTATGGGGAAAATAAGGAAAATACGATTCCGGGAAGTGGCGTTTGGCATAATGGTGTTAATTGTTATTCATCTGAGGATTTAATAAATTGGAAATTTGAAAAAACTATTTTGAAGGCGCCTTCAGATGTTAATAACCCTTTACATCCTTCTAGAATTATGGACCGTCCCCATATCATTTATAACAAAAAGAATGAAGAATTTGTAATGTGGATGAAATTAGCAGGAACAGATGATAATCCTCGAGATTGGAATTATCAATATATGGGGATAGCGACATCAAAAAGTATCACTGAAGAGTTTAAACTTATTGATAAGATAGTTCCTTTAGATATGAGCAGTGGTGATTTTGATTTGTTTGTTGATGATAATGATCAAGCATACATTATCTTTGGAAAAGTTCATACAGAAATTGTAATTGCAGATTTAACTGACGACTATAAGAATTTAACAGGAAAATATTCAACGCATTTGCATTTTAGTTCACCTCCATTAGCACGTGAGGCACCTGCTGTTTTTAAAAGAGAGAATGAATACTTTATGTTTACGTCGGGAACAACTGCGTATTATCCAAATCAAACGCTCAGTGCCAAAGCAGATAATATGCATGGACCTTGGTATATTATTGGAGATCCGTGTATAGAGGATACAGAAAAGAACACTTTCAATTCCCAAATAAGTAGTGTATTTAAAGTGCCTAATCAAGATTTATTCATTGCGATTGGGGATCGGTGGGTTGTTGACTTAACAAGAAAAAAAGAGAAGAGTTCATGGAACATTAATACAAGTGAGTCTGATTATGTTTGGCTACCTGTAGAATTTAAAGAGAATATCCCAGTAATCCAATGGAAGTCGGAATGGAATCCAAACAATTTTTAATAAGGGGAAGTTTGTATGAATTTAAAAGATTCAGCAAAAGCAATAATTGAAAAAGTTGGAGGACCAGAGAATATTGTAAGTGTTACGCACTGTGTAACTAGATTGAGATTTGTTCTGGCGGATGAATCAATTCCCAATGATGATGAAATTAAAAGTATTGATAAAGTATTGGGTGTTATGAAAGCTGGTGGACAATATCAAGTAATTGTTGGGAATATGGTTAAAGATGTTTATGCTGAAGTTGATTCTTTATTAAAAGGTAATGCTAATGAAGATGACATCAAAGAAAAAATTGAAAAAGTTAAAACAAAAAATAAAACAAGTTTGATTAATAGGCTATCTAGATCACTTATGAAAATGATTTTTCCGCTAGTTCCAACAATGGCCGCGGTGGGTATTATTAAAGGTTGTTTGGCTATATTCCTTATGGCAGGCGTATTGCAGACAACAGATGGTACTTTTATTATTTTGCAAAATATAAATGATGCTTTCTTATACTTCTTACCTATAATTGTAGCATTTTCAGTTGCGAAAACATTTGACTCAAACCCTTATGTTGCTGCTGCAATAGGAGCATCATTGGTATTTCCGAATATTGTCGAAATATATAAAGATGGTACAGCTTTAACGTTTTTGAAGATACCTGTCATCTTAACAACATACGGTAACTCAATTTTCCCTGTTATGTGTAGTACATTTATTGCTGCAAAATTAGAAAAGTATCTAGATAGGTATATACCACCATTTTTAGAATTCTTAAAAATTATGATGTTACTTTTGGTAATGGTACCTTTCACATTTCTTGTAGTTGGGCCAATCTTTGTAGAAGTAAGTACGTTATTAGCAAATGGTACTATGGCTGTTTATAATTTATTTCCTTTAGCTACTGGTGTAATATTCGGTGCCTTTTGGCAGCTTTGTGTGCTTTTTGGATTACACTATGCGTTTATTCCTATTTTGACCGATATAACCCTGAGAAATGGTTCTAATGCGTTGAGCCCGATTTTAGGTATGGGAGTTTGGGCATTAGCTGGAGCTGCGCTTGGTTTCGCACTTAAGACTAAACGAAAAGAAAATAAAGCTACTGGTTATTCAGCAATGACTTCTGCACTGTTTGGTATTACTGAACCAGCCATATTCGGGATTGCTTTGCCATATAGGAAACCGTTTATTTGCGCAATGATTGCTGGAGGAATTGCTGGACCATTGAATACAATTTTAGGAACAAATCAGTTTTCACCAGCTGCTGTTGGAGGAATTTTAACATTTGGTGCCCAAATGGACCCTAGTGGTAATCCAGGTCCACTTATAGGATTCTTCATCTGCTTTTTCGTGAGTTTTACTATCAGTGCAGTTTTAACGTACTTTACAACAAGAGCGGACGATTAACTTAGAAGCACTGAAGTAAAAAGGAGGATTTATCGATGAATGAATTTAGATATAAAGATATAATATTGTCGGCAGAAGAGCGTGCTAAGGATTTAATTCATAGAATGAGCATAGAAGAAAAAGTTGCTCAGTTGCAATGTTATAACCCGAAGGATAAAAATGGCCCAAATTTAGAAAATTCATTTCAATATGGGGTTGGTGCAATAGCTTTTTTGGCTGCTGCATGGGATGATTCGAAAGAAATGGTAGCCGATAAACTTAGAGACTATCAAAAAAAGGTAATGGCACGTAGTCGATTTGATATACCTGCTCTTTTTCATATTGAAGGATTAACAGGGGCATTGATGCCAGAAGCAACAAGTTTTCCTACAGGAATTGGTAGAGGCTCTGCCTGGGATCCAGAACTTGAGTATGAAGCAGGGAAAATAATTGGAAAAGAAATGAGTGCAGTTGGAATTAAACATGCATTAGCTCCAGTTCTTGATGTCACTCGAGACGCGCGCTTAGGTCGTCAGGGAGAAAGTTATGGAGAGGACCCTACTCTTGTTTCTGCACTTGGAACTTCATATGTTTTAGGTATCCAAAATTCTGGAGAAAATGATGATTATAATATTATGGCTACTAGCAAGCATTTTATTGGTTATCATGCTGGACAAGGCGGAATACATGCTGCAGCGACTAATGTTCCTGAGAGGGAGCTGCAGGAGATTTTCGGAAAGCCATTTCAATCTGCAATTAGCAAAGGAAATCTTCGATCAGTCATGAACCAATATGGAAGTGTAAATGGTGAGCCAGTAGCTGCATCTAAATATTTATTGCAGGACCTATTGAGAAAAGAAATGGGTTTTAATGGGCTACTTGTCGCAGACTATGCTTCTATTGAAGAGCTTTTTACACGAATGAAAGTCTGTGAAGGAAAGAATGAAGCTGCAGTAAAAGCATTGAATGCTGGATTTGATTTAGAATTACCAACACCAAGTGCTTATGGAGACAATTTAGTTCAATTATTAGAAGAAGGTAAAATAAATATTAAGCTTCTTGATGAAACTGTATTAAGAGTTTTAACTGAAAAGTTTAGACTTGGAATTTTCGAGAATCCATTTCCTTCTTCATATGAAAAAATAAATGAAGTATTCAATAAAGAAGAATCAAAAAATATTAGTTTAAAATATGCAAGAGAATCATTAATTCTTCTTAAGAATAATGGAATTTTACCATTAGATGCAACCGATAAAAAAGTAGCTATAATTGGACATAATGCAAGATCTACAAGAAGCTTATTCGGTGGGTATTCATATGGTAGCGTACTAGAACTTGCTATGGGTGCTAGAAATACGATGGCAGGTATTGAAGTACAAACAGATGAAGTGCTTTGGAGAAATAAAAAGAAAGACACATATCCAGGAAGTATTATTGATGTAGAAATTCCAAAGCTTGAACAAGTTGCAAGTAAAGCTTATAAGCATTGTAAGAATATTTTAGAACAATTTGAGCAATGTTGTCCAAACTCTGACATTCAATATCAGTATGGCTATCCTTATGTAGGGAATGATACTCGTCATCATGAAGATGCGTTAAAACTTGCGAAAGAATCTGATGTTACAATTGTTACGGTTGGCGGAAAATATGGATGGGGAACATCATGCTCAACAGGAGAAGGGATTGATTCAAGCAGTATTAATCTTCCTCAATGCCAAGAAGAGTTTTTAATGAAATTAGGCGAGAGTGGGATTCCTTTTATAGTTGTTCATTTAGATGGAAGGCCTATATCTAGTGACGCTGCTGATCAATATGCTTCTGCAATTATTGAAGCATGGAACCCTGGGGAGTTTGGCAGTCAAGCTATTGTAGAAACAATTCTTGGTACAAATAATCCAAGCGGTAAACTTCCAGTTTCTGTTGCATATAGTTCGGCTCAAGCGCCACTTTACTATAATCACAGTCAGGGATCAAGTTATCATGTTCAAACCGGTTCACCATTTACTAGATATATCGATCTTCCCCATACTCCAAGATATTATTTTGGTTATGGTTTATCGTATACTACATTTGCTTATCATAATCTACAAATAGAAAAATCAAAGATAAAACCATTTGAGAAGATTCATATTAATTTTGAAGTGGAAAACTCAGGGGATAAAGACGGAATTGAGATTGCCCAGATCTATGTATGTGATAAAGTTGCATCTTTAGTTAGACCAGCACAAGAATTGGTTGGATTTTGTAGAATACCTTTAGAAGCTAAACAAAAGAAAAAAGTAGGTTTCTATATTGATCCTAGTCAATTTGCATTCTTAGATGAAGATATGAAATGGAAGATAGAAGCAGGGGAATTTGATGTGATGATTGGCTCTTCTTCGGAGGATATCCGCTTAAAAACGAATGTCTATATTTTAGAAGATGGCTACACGCAAAGTAAGAATAGGGAATTTTACGCCTCTTATAAAATCAGTGAATACGCTTCCGAGAATTAACTTAAATATGCAATTAGTAAGATATAGCAGGTTGATATATAATCTGCTATATCTTGTTTAATAATTGTTTTATAAAAGCAAAGTAACAGTAAATAGTAGGAAAATGGAGGGGAATCCAAAATGATCAATAAAACAGAAATTAGCCAAATAAAAAAAGCTTTAAGAAATAGCATAGACAGTGATTACATAGCCGGTGGGAATTTAATGATTATCAAAGATGGAACAGAAATTTTCTACCATGAAGATGGTTGGGCAGATAAGGAAGCTGGGATTCCAATAAAAAGAGATTCCATTTTCAGACTGTATTCTATGACTAAACCTGTTACAGCTGCTGGTGTAATGATACTACTAGAACGAGGTGATATTGATTTATACGATCCAGTAAGCAAGTATATTCCTGGTTTTAAAAATCAGTTGGTTGATGAGGGAGACAAGTTGGTTCCGGCGGTACGTGAAGTAAATTTAAAAGATTTGCTTTCAATGACCTCAGGCTTGGTTTACGGCGGGGATAACAAAGCTGGTCGGGATACAGAAGCATTATTCATAGAGATGAAGAATAGGCTATTAGGGGATTCTCCAATGAGTACTGTGGAAGCTATGAACAAACTAGGAAAGTGCGCCCTTGCCTTCCAACCGGGAACTTCTTGGAAATACGGGACCTCTGCAGATGTACTCGGGGCTGTTATAGAAATAGCTAGTGGTATAAGCTACGGAGAATTTTTAAAAAAGGAATTATTTGAACCGCTGGGCATGTGGGATACTGGTTTTTGGATACCATCGGAAAAAAGACACCGTCTTGTAAAAGCATATGCAGACAATGGGCTAGGTGAATTACAGCCTTATACTGGGAATAATTTAGGTATTATTAATCAGATGGATATGAATCCGGCATTTGAATCTGGAGGAGCAGGACTTGCGTCTACAATAGATGATTACTCAAAATTTACTAGAATGCTTATGAATGGAGGAAGCCTTGACGACGTTCAGATTTTGCGACCTAAAACAGTGAAATATCTAACGTCAGGAACTTTAAATGAGATGCAGCAGAAAAGCTTTGACGAATGGCTAACGTTAAGTGGACACAGTTATGGAAACTTAATGCGTGTAATGACAGATTGCAGTAAAGCTGGAGATTTGGGGTGTCTTGGGGAATATGGATGGGATGGTTGGCTTGGGGCATATTTTTGTAATTGTCCAGATGACGATTTAACATTCTTATTCATGATGCAAAAAAAAGATGCGGGAACGACTACACTCACTAGAAAGCTGCGCAATATTATTCTAAGTTCATGTTGTAAATAAATCCAAGGTAGTTTTTTGTTTCTGGAAGTAATGTATATTGATGAGGAGATGTATATTATGAAATATGAAACTAAAATTCTTTTGGATGAACTGGTGTGGGGCGAAGGCCCGCGCTGGCATGAGCATAAACTCTGGTTTTCAGATATATTTGGTAAAAAGGTGATGAATGTTGATATCAACGGCAAGGCTGAGATTGTTGTTGATGTGCCAACCTTGCCATCAGGATTAGGATGGCTTCCTGATGGTCGGTTGCTTATAGTTTCAGGTGACTGCCAAATATTGCGACAGGATCCGAGTGGGCTGTCAGTAGTAGCAGACCTTAGCAAGTTAGCGGTGGGTATTAATGACATGGTAGTAGATCATAAGGGACGTGCTTACGTTGGAAGTTATGGTTATGACGTACGGTCTTATAAGCCTGGCCAAGAAGTAGAAGCATGGATAACACTGGTTACCCCAGAAGGGGATGTACGTGTTGTAGCTGATGAAATGATTTGTCCCAATGGAATGGTCATTACTCCTGACGGAAATATGCTTATAGCGGCTGACACGTTTGCGAAACAGCTCGTTGCATTTAACATTGAGGAGGATGGATCACTAACAGGGCGCCGCGTCTGGGCATATATGGAAGCCGGTCCTGATGGGATTTGTCTTGACGCTGAAGGCGCTATCTGGGCTGCTACTCCGAATAGGGGTGAGGTAATTCGTTTACGTGAAGGTGGCGAAGTAACTCACCGCATAAAGCTATCAACTACACCTTTAGCATGCATGTTGGGAGGACCTGAGCTCAGGACATTATTCATTGTCACAGTAGATGCGCATAATGATTTAGATGTAGATACCTTAAGTAATCCTGAGGCCGCTCAGATTAAACGCGGCTCTCGAATTGAAATTGTTGATGTAGAGATTCCAGGTGCAGGTCTACCATAACTTTTAACGTTATTTGAATATTAAAAAGCGTCTTTACGAAATCAATACCTAAGCATTGATACTACAAATTATTGTATCAGTGCTTAGGTTTTATTGTGCTTAAAGAAAGAACTCATGGCTAATCAAAAAGCAATATTAGGATCATAAAAAGCACACTACATATAGATATATTTCTTAGGGTTATTTTTGCTTCAAGTAGAAATTAGTTTAACACAGGAAAAATATTAAGATAGGTCAGTAAATACGTGTTGATCTGATATTTTAGAGTATTTGAGCGGATGGTATCATTTATTCATAGAGATCGTTAAAACAAAAAAAAGCTGCTACAGAAGTATTAGCTATTTATTGTAAGTGAAATGAAAATTTTATATTAGATTTGGTCAGTTATTTTCTTTTATTTTGATATTTTAAAAGACTAAAGTATTGATACTACTTACATAAAAAGGTGATTAGTAGATGGTATCAAGAAGGGAAAGATAGTATATGAAGAAATTGGATGAAGTTTTAGAAAATAGGGAAAGTAATTATATAATGCCGTTCTTCTGGCAGCATGGTGAAGAAGAAGGTATATTGCGTGAATATATGAAAAAAATTAATGAATCCGGAATAAAAGCTGTATGTGTGGAATCACGTCCTCATCCTGATTTTTTGGGACCTAAATGGTGGGGAGATATGGATGTAATCATGGATGAAGCAAGAAAACGTGATATGAAAGTTTGGATTTTAGATGATTCTCATTTTCCAACAGGTTATGCCAATGGAAGAATTAAAAAGGAATATCCAAATCTACAAAAATTATTTCTAAAGATCCATCAACAAGATTTTATAGGTCCATATAAAGATGCAGGAATTATGGTAAAGTGGGCAGCTAATGGTTCAAGAGATGCTGTAATGAACGTTGGAGTAGAAAAATCTAGAAATGAAACAAGCAAATTTGGTTTGGAAGATAAAATTATAGGAGTAATTGCAGCTAAGATAATTAACATTGATGAAATAGATCCTGATACTTTATGCGATATATCAGACAACATAATTAATGGTGTTGTTTACTTTGATATCCCAGAAGGAGATTGGAGAATTTTCACTATTGTACAAACCTTCAATGGTGGAGAAAAGTCTACAGAAGGTTATTTGAATCCAATTGATCCAAGAGGAACACAAGTATTAATTGATACGGTTTATGAAGCACACTTAAGCAGATATAAAGAAGATTTCGGAACAACTATTGCGGGATTTTTTTCGGATGAACCACGTTTTGGAAATGTGAAAGGACCAAATGCTTCAATTGGAAGATTTGACATGGTATTACCATGGAGAGAAGATCTGATAGACATATTGCAAAAAAGTACTTCAGAAGAGGTTGTTAAATATTTACCCTTGTTATGGGCGAATGGAAAGTCAAAAGAAAATAAAATTAGATATTTATATATGGATATGATAACTAAGCTATATTCTGAAAATTTTACCCAAAAGTTGGGGGAATGGTGCAGAGCCAATAATGTTGAATATATTGGGCATGTAATAGAGGATAATAATGCACATGCCAGATTAGGCTATGGAGCAGGTCATTTTTATAGAAGCTTGTGGGAACAAGATATGTCAGGGCTAGATGTAGTATTACATCAAATATTGCCCGGAATGGATAAAGGTTATTTTAAATCATCTACATCATCAGGTTGGGATGGTGAGTTTTTCCATTATGCATTGGCTAAAATGGGAGCATCTTTAGGCCATATTGATGAAAAGAAAAACGGACGCACAATGTGTGAAGTTTTTGGAGCGTATGGATGGGGTGAAGGATTAAAGCTAATGAAATGGATAACGGATCATATGCTTGTTAGAGGAGTTAATTACTTTGTACCACATGCATTTTCGCCAAAAGAATTTCCAGATTTAGATTGTCCACCTCACTTTTATGCTCATGGTAAAAATCCACAGTTTAGATACATGAAGATTTTAAATGATTATACGAATAAGATTAGCCATTTGCTGACTGATGGGATACATGTAGCACCCGTAGCTGTTTTATATCATGGTGAAGCAGAGTGGTCAGGTGAATATATGCTATTACAAAAACCAGCTAAAGAGTTAATGCAAAATCAAATTGATTTTGATATATTGCCCACTGATATATTAATTACGTCTGAAATTAAAAATAAGAAGCTTATTATAAATAACGAATCGTTTTCAGGGCTGGTCATACCATATTCTGAATCTTTACCTAAAAAATTAATGGAAAAACTATTAGTTTATTTAGAGGCTGGGTTTAAAATCTATTTTATAGATGGTATTCCAAAGAGTTCTAGTGAAGGCATCAATATTGATAAGGAACTTCGAAAATTACAAGAAGTTGAAAATTGTAAAGTAATAGGACTTGATCATTTAGTAACTGATTTAAAAAATTCAGATATTTATGATATCCAAGTTTATGATCAGCAACCACAACCATACTTAAGATATTATCACTATACTCATCAAGATGGAGATGTATTTATGTTCTTTAATGAACATCCATATAATTCCATTGATACAGTGGTTGAAGTTTCTCTTAACTTAGATGCATATATATATGATGCCTTTGAAAATAAAGTTCTTAATATAAATGTAGAGAGAACTAAAAAAGGCAGCAAATTTAAATTAAACCTTGAAAAATATGAATCTAAAATAATTATTTTTAGTAAAAACATAAATGGTAGGATCGAATCTATATTAACGGATAACGAGCAGATCGATATTCAGGAGATCAGTGGTGAGTGGAAAATTTCGTTATCTACCTCTGAAAATTATCCTGAATTTGAAACCACTGCAGTATTAGATAAACTAGTTAACTTGGCAGCACCGAATTTATACCCTGATTTTTCGGGTACAGTTAGATACGAAATAGACTTCAACATAAGTAAAAACTTTGAAAATGCATTTATATTAATAAAAGATGCCTATGAAATCGTAAATATTTCCATGAATAACTGCCATGTTGGAAGTAAAATATGCCCACCATATAATTTTGAAGTAAGCAACTGCTTAAGAAAGGGGAGTAATAATTTAGTAATTGAAGTGACGAATACTTTAGAAAAAGAACAAAAGGACTTTTTTTCACAGTACCTTATACATGAACCAACTGGCATTACTGGTTCTGTTAATTTAGTGCTTTACTAACAGTATTATTATAACTTCGGTCTAGAGCGTTTTTAAATGAGATATTATCCTAAATTTAATTATTAAAATTGCAGAGGATGGGTTCTTATGAGTTTTTCAAATTTTATTAAGAACATGTTTAATACACAAGATAAAAAAGAAACAATTAAAAAAGATCCAGCAATTAATAATAAACAAAAATCAGAAATAATATATAGTCCATTAAGTGGTGAGGTTAAAAAGCTTAGTGAAGTAAATGACATCACATTCTCCCAAGAATTAATGGGGAAAGGAATAGCAATTGAACCGTCTAAAGGTAAAGTTGTTTCACCGGTTGATGGGGAAATTGCAGCGTTCTTTGTTACTAAACATGCTATTGCATTGAAGACCGACGATGGAGTTGAGATTTTAATTCATATAGGCATTAATACAGTTGCTTTAAAAGGCAAATATTTTGTACCTCATGTAAATGAAGGAGATCGGGTTAATATCGGAGACCTATTAGTAGAATTTGATATGGAAGCGATTAAAAAGGAGGGATATGAAGTTATAACTTCTATAGTAATTACTAATACAGATAACTATAGGGATATCAAGAAAACTGATAGTAATAAGGTATTAGCAAAAGATATGCTGATGGAAGTTATATCATGATAGTAGTGTGAAAAGGTGGAAGAGTAAAATAAAGCACCACCAATATGAGATAAAACGATGAAAGTATTCAAAGCGGAGAATAGTTGACCGTAAACAGCATTTTCGGTGGGACCAAACAACGTAGGAATATTGAGGTGTTACTTAATCCAATAGGAAAATACCTCAATTTTCCAACGTGATTTGTATATCTGTGCAATTTGTTCAGCAGCGGAACTAACAAATGGATGTACAGAGTCCAAACGGAGTCTTATGTTCGTTACAATGTTCCTTTTAATATAGATAAAAATGAAAGCGATTACAACGAGACAGTAACGCTTATGTTAAGGGATTTCATTTATACCTGGAGTACAGCGAAAGGAAGGGGAATAGTTAATGAAGAAAAGCAAAATCACAAGTGCAATTTTAGCGGCTCTATTATTTTTGGTAGCAAATACGACGCAAATCAGCGCAGATTCAAATTTTTCAATAGCTATAAATGATAATGTGGCTAATGCCTCAATTGGCGACTATGAGAGAGTGGAAAATGCGGATTTGAGCGGACTGATGTTATCGAGCGGCACGCTGACTCCTGCTTTTGCAGCTGGAACAACTGAATATAGTGTTAATGTTCCTTATGATGTAACCAGTATATCGGTAACAGCCAGCGTTTATGACAGCAACGCCACAGTGAAAGTAAACGGGAAATTTGTTGCAAGCAGGCAGGCAAGCGACCCAATTATCTTGAGCGTTGATAGTAATAACATCATCACCATCGAAGTAACCGGACAAGAAGGAATGATGACGAAACTATATAGGGTGATCGTGACGCGAGCACCAGGTTCACCTTCACCACAGGAATGCATATCGCAAGAAACGGGAGGGCCTCTTTGGATCACGGCAGCGTGTATCGACCCACAGTATAACAATCCAGTTATTGATGGGGAGGTTGATCTAACATCTCCAGTTCCGCATCACAAAGTGTCAGGCCACTTTGAGGGTACTGATGCGAAGTTCAACTTCTACTTACCGCCGGAAGAACAGTGGAAGGGCCGCTTCTTCCAGAAAGTATATCCGCTTTATGATGAGAATGCCTTTGATAGTCATATTGCTTTCGGAGCAGCCAGCGGAGCTTATACGGTTCAGACGAATGCAAGTAGCGGATACCGAATTGATGCAGCCGCGGCAAAGTTCTCTAAGGTGTACGCGGCGGATTACTACGACACTGACGATTATATCTATGGATATATATACGGTGGGAGCGGAGGCTCTCTTCAGACGATTGGTGCTATTGAAAATACTAAGGGAGTGTGGGACGGAGCAGTGCCATTTGTCCCGGTTGTACCGACGTCCATCCCAAACAATGCATTTATACTGGCCTATGCGAACTTCGTGCTTGGAGACAAGGATTTACAGATAAAGGATGCATTGGGCCCGGGAGGCAACGGTGACCCTTATTCCAGTTTGAATGACATGGAGAAGGCAGTACTGCAAGAGGTGACGAAGCTGGGAGTTCCTTTAAGGGGATTGGATGGGGTGCTCAGCCTGAACGATCTTCAGAGTCTCCTCTTTGGTTTCGGAGACACGATTAAATCAATGGATAGCACATATGTCGAAGATTTCTGGAACAAGCCAGGCTACCTGGGTACGGAACAATCGGACCTCGGAGATTTGTTCCGCAAAGCCAAGATCGATCAATTGGCCACCGTCACTCAGGTCAGCCAGGGTGAGCATAATGTACCGATAAGCCTTTCTCTTGATAACGCGCCATCGACACTGCCTCGAACCGGTGCGGATTACACACTTTATGCGGCTGACGGGACGACGAAGATCGGGATACTGAAGGGTTCACTTGATCCGACTAATAAAGTCTTCACGATTGGGAGCGGGAACCCCGATAGTGTATTAAGCGGCCTAGAAACCGGTGCCAAACTGCATATTGACAACCGATGGCATCTTGCGTTGCTATCGTACCATCGTCACCAGGTTCCGAGCGGACCAAATTTCTATTCATGGGATCAATATAGAGCGGCTGATGGAACCACCATTTATCCTCAGCGTCCTATGGAGATTGGCCCCATGATCATGAGTGGTGTTGCAGGCGGTGGTTCACACAACGGGCATATCCAAGGAAAAGTCATCCTTATCTCAAATCTGCTCGATATGGGATCTTTCCCGTGGCATTCGGACTGGTATAGTGCAAGGGTGAAGAATTACCTCGGTGAAAGCTTCGATGATCATTTACGTGTCTGGTTCAACGACAATGCGGACCATTACGATAATGGAGCAAGCACTTATACTGTTGTGCAATACGACGGCATTCTCGAACAGGCACTTCGTGACCTGAGCGCTTGGGTAGAACAGGGGGTGGCTCCTGCAGAGTCAACCCATTACAACGTAGTCGATAGTCAAATCAAATTGCCGGAGAGTGCTGCGGAACGTAAGGGGATACAGCCAATCGTCGATTTGCTTGTTAACGGCACTACTAAAATTTATGTTAAGGCCGGCCAACGTGTCACCTTCCAGGGAAAAGCTACAGTCCCTTCTGGTTACGGCAAGGTTGTGAAAACCGAATGGGACTCCGAAGGTACGGGTAACTACAAGGAGTTATCTTCCAGAACCCCCGCGGCTTCGGTAACGGAGTCAGTATATTTTACCTATACCAAGCCAGGGACCTACTACCCAGCTCTAAGAGTGACTGCACAGCGGGATGGTGACAAGGAATCACCTTTTACACGAGTTGAGAATCTGGGACGTGTCCGTGTAGTTGTAGAAGAAGAGCAGAAAAATTCAGGAAACGGGAAATCAAGCGAAAATGAGAACCCCTTAGGAAGTATACAAGACAAGGCCGGAGAAGGGGACTCCTTAGGAAGCATACAAGACAAGGCTGAGGCAAATAACGGTAAAATAAGGGTGAAACCAACGATAAATGCTAATGGAAAAGCAACTGTTCAACTGAACACTGAAACTGCTAAGCGTGCACTCAAACAAACAGCTGGAGACAAACTTGAAATTAAAGTAGAGGCAATTGAAAGTATAAATGAAATTGAAATCGAATTTCCTGTAGATGTATTGTTAAGTGATGGAAATACTCGGATTAATAATTTCGAAATCGAGACAGGTTTAGCTACATTAAATGTATCTTCAAAGTTGATTTCTAAGAGTTCAGCAAAAGCAAAGAATGTAAAGGTTTCTGTGACTAAAGTGAACCCATCCAGCCTATCACCGGAGATACAAGCTCAATTGAGCGATAGACCGGTTTATAGTTTCAATTTAGAAATTGATGGTAGGAAGGTAAGTGAATTTGATGGGAGAAACGACATTCAAGTGACAATACCCTATGAATTGAAGTCAGGCGAGCAACCCAATAAGATTATCATCTATCAAATCAGGGATAATGGAGATTTTGAAATTGTAATGAGTGGAAAATTCAACAAAAAAACAGGTGGGATTGCTTTCAAGCCTAAGCGATTGGGTAAGTTTGCAGTTGCTTTTACGGAAGTGAACTTTCAAGATGTAACAAAAGAATGGGCAAAGGAGCCGATTGAGGCTTTAGCTGCAAGGGGCGTTATCATTGGAACTGGGGATGGAAAGTTCAATCCTGACGATAAAGTGACGAGAGCCGAATTCATTACGATGCTGATGAATGTTTTTGAACTAACCGATAGTAATGCGACAACGACCTTTTCAGATATCAATATAGGCACATGGTGTTATGATGAGGTTGCAACAGCACAACGGCTAGGTATTATTAAAGGCAGACCGGATGGCAGCTTTGGTGCACAAGATGAAATCACGAGACAAGATATGGCTATAATGGCTTATCAAGCAATGACATATGCCGGGCTGACATCAGATAGTGAAACCCCATTAAGATTTGTAGATGCAAATAGCATTTCTTCATATGCGTTAGAAGGCGTTACTGCAATGCAAACTGCTGGAATAATAAGCGGAATGGGTAATGGAGAATTTGCACCAAAGTCTAAATCAACTCGTGCGCAAGCTGCAGTTGTAATTAATAATATTCTCTTCTCATTATAACGTTTGTTTTACAGAGGCTTAACCACCATCGTATGATGATGGTTAAGCCTCATTGTATGTATGGCTAATGGGCAGCATGCATTAATTGTTCATCTACGAAAAATAGGGATTTCACTCAACGCGACAAGAATCAATTACTAAAATTTAAAAGCCCCTTGTGTATAGATGTTTCATTGCGTATAATGTGCTTATCAAGGTTGCAATTTAAATTGAGAAGGAGGGAGAATATTGAGTACAGCGTCTCGGGGTGTTTACATTGGTCCCCCTCGTCTAAAAATAGCGATTCAGGCCATTGTTTGGCTAGCCAAAAGTGGCAGCATGATAAGCAGTGCGTTGATAGCGAGACAAGTCGATTCGCATGCCACCTTTATTCGCAGAGTTATGCAGTCATTGAACAATGCCGGTATTGTTGAATCAAAAGGCGGACGGGAGGGTGGATATTTTTTAAGAAAATCTTCAGCAGAGATTACGATAGGCGATATATACGAAGCAATAAGTAGTATTTCGAATGATGTTGAAATTAATGTGGATTGCGGAGATGACGGAGAAAAGTTAGATGTTGAACAGTTAGATGTTGAACTTGAAAAGATTCTCCAGGAA
Source organism: Paenibacillus peoriae KCTC 3763 (assembly GCF_000236805.1). Classification (GTDB taxonomy): domain Bacteria; phylum Bacillota; class Bacilli; order Paenibacillales; family Paenibacillaceae; genus Paenibacillus; species Paenibacillus peoriae. Next base: position 160,939 of record NZ_AGFX01000009.1, read on the forward strand.
GCCGAATTAAAGACAATTGAGTATTTGCGAAGTTACACGATTGCTCAATTAATGGATCGAGTCCAATTCTTTAAAGAACAATAAAGCTCGATAGCTAACACTAAGTTGCAGAATCATATGCAACTTTTTATTAGAATAAATTGTGCTTAAAAAAAGCACCAAAAAGAAAGAAGCATCAATTAATATTACTTTATTTGGTGTAAGGGGGTGATGACATTAAAAAAATAGTTATAGTTACAGATGCCCAGTATCGGGATAGCAATTTCAAGTAAATTACTTGCACGTGGGTTTACCAGTTTAGTTTTACGGAGTCGCCTGCCGGACAGAAAAATGCTCAGTCTTTCAGAAAAAGGCATCATATCGTTTTTGCGAAGAAAATGGCTAAGCGTCTGGAAGGTACGGATGTGAAGATCAACGGCTTGCACCCCGGACTGATCAAGTCGAGCTTGCTCAAGCAATTGCCGAGCTTTATACAGTTTAAGTTCGGGCAATATTTTAAAAGCGAGAAGAGTGAAAACGTCGCCTGGAGCAAATGATGAAGCGACAAATGAAAGTTTTTGGTCATTAAGCATGAAACTAGTTGGTTTACATGTCTAAAGAAGATGAAAATGAGGAGGACATCCATATGAAAAGAAAAATTGCAATCATTACAGGAGCGAATCGGGGCATCGGGTTTGAAATTGCCAAACAGCTAGGCAAGCTTGGTGTCACCGTCATCATGACGGCTCGCAAAGAAGATCAAGGAAGGGCTGCCTGCGACAAATTGAAGAAGGAAGGGCTTGACGTTCATTTTCACCAGCTTGAAATGACTAACGAGTCCAGTATCCACAAGTTGGCTGACGACATGCGGGAGCAATTCGGAGTCGTTGATATTCTGGTCAATAATGCAGGTATCAATATCGATGGTAATAAGGATACGACAAATATCGATTTGGATACAGTTCGAACTACGATGGAAACGAATGTGTACGGCCCGCTTCTCTTATCGCAAGTGCTCATACCTTTAATGCAAAGCAGTGCAGACGGCAGAATCGTCAATGTATCCAGCAGCATGGGAGCTTTAAATGAAGGTATGGGCGGGTATGGAGGGAATTTTGCATACAGTATGTCCAAAACTGCCCTGAACGCGCTTACGATAAAATTGGCAGGAGACATAAGTAGCAGCAGAATCACGGTAAATTCGATGTGTCCGGGATGGGTTCGTACCGATATGGGCACTGCCGCCGCTCCGAGATCGGTTGAGCAAGGGGCCGATACGGCTGTTTGGCTGACGACGGGCGATGTAGGAATGACCGGCAAGTTTTTTAGAGATCGCGAAGTGATCAGTTGGTAACAAAATAATCCCTTTTATACAGGTGATATCATTGATGAAAGCTTTAGTTCTGGGTCAACCGGGTCATCCCAAAACGCTTCGAATATCCGATATACCTATTGTCCATAAATAATAAAGTTTTAGACTGTACAGAATCGCTAAACTAACTGGGGATAGTTCAATAGTTTCACCAGAAATTTCCGGACTCCTTGTGAGAGAGTTCGGAAATTTCTGGTTCTTCCCAGTTTAACATGACTACTAGCCGTCTATCCTTGTAAGTGAGTCCTGGGGGAAGAGATGAAGGATGACGGAAAATGAGATATTTAATAGAGCTTTGAACTTAGGTCTGTACTTGCTATATCTGCATCAATCAGTATATTGGTTGTTTTTTAATTTTATTGAGTTCAAAATCTTATGGACAGACTGATTAGCAAATCTTAAAGCAAAAGAAAATATGTATTAAATACTTGACTCTCCTCATTAGGGGAGACATTAAACTCAATTTGTAAGCTAATCAATTAAAAGGAGGAAGTCAAAATGAACTTAATTATTAGAGACATTAAAAAAGAGGATATAGAGCCTGTTAAAGCAATTATTGCAGATACTTGGAACGCAAAGGATTTTATAGAGGATGAAGGCATAATAAATGCAGCAGTTACAATGATGTTTATAAATCCAATATTAAATAAAAGTACTTTTGGAAGAGTAGCTACATTAGATGGAGAAGTCATTGGTGTGATTTTTGGTTCAAAAGTTGGTGAAACAACAACTTATAGATTGCTACAAGAAGATTATACAAGTGAATTGCTACAACTCCTAAATCTAAATGACATAGAACGAAAAGTTTTTGTTGAACTCACCTCCATGACTAATGAGGCATACAGCAAGTTAATTAGAGGAAAAGAAAATGAGTTTCAGGGTTGCTTAGAATTTTTTGCTGTTTCTGAAGAAGCTAGAGGAAAAAAGATAGGGAAAAAATTATTTAATGAGCTCATCTCTTACTTAAGAGATACAAAAGCAAATAAAATTTATGTGTATACAGACACAATGAGTAACTATGGATTTTATGACCATAATGGATTTGTCCGTCTTGATGAAGAACTAACTGTATTTAATCTACCTATCGGTAAACTCGAAAATACTAATTTTATTTATGAATACAAACTTTAAGCTAAAAGTCAGTCTACCTCATTTATGGGGTGGACTTTAGGCTAATTTGAAATTGGGAGAAGTGATTATATTGATTAAAAACATCTGTTACTAAATAAAACATATAAACCTTATTACACGTCAAACTGTTTTTCTCCAAATATTCTTTTACCAACTGAAATGTTTCAATTTCAGTATCTCCCGTACAATTAACAGTTAAATATTCTCCCTTGGGTAATTTAGATACAGTAGAGGTATCTTTAAGCAATCTATAATCATCTGATGTTATTAGACGAAATACATCACTGATCTTCCAATTATCATAGTGACATGAATAAATTAATCCATACTGAAACGTATGGGCTGCAAATTCGTCTAACTTTTCATCTAACTTATCGAATGATTTTATCTCATTAAGTTCTCCACCTTGAGTAGGTAAACTTAAAAAGTATCTGTTTTCAAATGTCTGAATATTAAATCCATTGTTCATAAGTTCATCTTCAGATGAATGAATAGCAGCCCTTAATATTTCTATTCGTTTATTAAGTTCCTCTAATTTCTTTATTTCTTTATGAATTTCTTCATTTTTCTGCTCTAAGTAAAGTTTAAGGTAATTAGTATCGGCTTTAGCAAATAAGGCTTTAATTTCTTTAACACTTACATTGCTTTGCTTACAAATTTTTATAATATCCAGATAGATGAATTGATTAATTGTATAATAGCGATAACCGTTATCGGGATTAATGTATGCAGGTATTAACAAGCCAATATTATGATAATAACGTAAGGCTTTTATCGTAACATTTTTTAATCTAGAAACTTCCCCAATTGAAAAATATCTTTTGTTCTCCATAAATTCCTCCAATTAGTGTTTTGCAGGAGCGGCCTTTATACGGTCAAGTCATTCTATACCTCAAAGCACTTTCTTTTCGATACGTCGTCGGCAGAACCCCCGTTTCCTGTTTAAACGCCTTCGTAAAATAATTATAGTCGGATATGTGCAACTCGTTCATATCCAAGCTAAAAGCGCTTAATTCTTTGCTGATTTCAGACCATAATCGCTCGCGGTTTTCGGTTTGCAGGACCTGGCCAAACATGATATAGCCGATCACTAGATTGGTAATAATAACATCATCACCATCGAAGTAACTGGACAAGAAGGAATAAGGACGAAACTATAATTTAAGGCAGACCGGATGGCAGCTTTGGTGAGCAAGATGAAATCACAAGACAAGATATGACCGTAATGGCTTATCAAGCAATGCAAAAACAGTGGTTGCTAAATGCTCTATCTCCACATAAAAGATAAGAACAAAAATGGGGGAAATGTGCTCACAGCAATGCAATGGCATTAGTCTTTTAGGTAAACCCATTTATCCAGTCAGTATATTATCAAAATTGTAATCCACTTCTAATATTAGCTTTGTCAGACGTTCTTTAGGGTAGGAAAAATTGTTTTCAGCCCAATATTCAATAATAGAAATACAGCCCTGAAGATGATATTTAGCCATAAAAATCCACTCCTCGCTTATCTCCTTTTGATTCGTTTCATAATTCCATATTTCTATATATTTTTCTTCAAGAAAAGCAAGTACTCGGTCATGAAAACTTCGATTTCTATTTTTATCCAAAAAAATTCGTATTGTTCCCGGATTTTTGTAAACGTAATCAATCAATTTTGTAAACACATCTTCATAGGAGTGGGTAGGATCCCCAACTATAATTGCAGCAAGCTCATTAATAACATTACCTTCCATCTGTTCATACAAATCGTAGACATCTTTATAATGCGTGTAAAAAGTAGCTCTATGAATATCTGCCCGGTTTGTTAACTCTCGAACTGTAATGCTGTGCAATTCCTTTTCCATCAATAGTTCGGCAATAGCGTTCCAAAGCGCTTTTGTTGTCTTCTTGACCCTTCGATCATCTCTGTTCATAAATTCATCCTTCTCACATGAAAATAAAGTTATATTTATGTCATAAAAAAACGACGTTATGTCTATTATCATACAATAATATAGGAAACTCAATGATATCCGCTTGCTTTTTTGAAAATTGGCAAAGAATTTTAAGTATTTTATTTCTAGACGACATTAATAGTTATAAGTGTTGTTTTGGCGACATAGTTGAGTTGTATTGAATATAGAAAAGCGACTTGGTGTCTATTAAAATAAAATTTAGAAAAATACCAGAAGTTTATTTCTATACGGACAGCGGTTCTACTTATCAATTCTATCTATATCGTGGTTTTTTAATGGTTAAAGAGAAGATGAACGTAATAGCTTTTGCTCTTGATAAATAGATGCACCTGCCCTGTAATTCAAAAGCGGTCTAATCTATATTATTGAAGTAACAAATAAGGAGGATAAGAATGGCTATTTTTGCTGGGATAAGAGAATGTTTTGGTGCTGAAAAATTAAACACAGGGAGACAATTGGAATTAGACTTGGCCAAAGGTTTTGCAATCTTGTTTATGGTATGGACACATGTGTTTGACGAATTGTCGCCTGATTCCAAAGGAATTCTGGTCATGCTTGTCAGAAACATATTGGGAGGACCTTTTGCCGCGCCGGTTTTCATGATTTGCTTGGGTATTGGCGTCAGTTATTCCAGAAAAAATACACCAAAGGATTTACTTAGACGAGGATTTAATCTGCTGGGAATAGGACTCCTTTTAAATATCTTCCGTTATGTACTACCTGACCTTACAAAGTATGCATTAACAAATGAAAGCACCTATTTGTATCATACCTTTTCTTTATTTAGTGTCGATATATTGCAATTCGCAGGATTGGCTTTTCTCTTTCTTGCTTTGTTAAAAAAGCTGGAATTGAGAAACTCTGTCCTTCTGCTTATTGGCGCAATAGCATCCTTGTTGGGGATGATTTTACGCGGGGCATCTACAGGAGATTATGTTTTAGATCAGTTCACAGGTTTTATCTGGGGAACTGCCACAAGAAGCTACTTCCCATTTTTAAATTGGATTATATTCCCTGTTTTCGGGTTGGTCTTTGGCTGCTTTTTGAAGCATTGTAAGGATAAAAAGAATTTCTACTTACGTATGACACCGTTATGCTTCGGACTCGTCACTATTTATTTGATTTTAACTATCCGTTTCGGATTTATGTTTTCATCAGCTGGCTCGTATTTTTTTTTAGGACTACTAGATGCAGTGTTTTTTATTATGTTGGCTTTGGTTTTTTTTGGTCTTAATTACGCCATCACACAAATGCTCCCTGCAGTATCGTTCAAGCCGCTTATGAGATGGAGCAAGAATATAAATGCTATCTATTGCATTCACTGGTCACTAATAGGGGGTATCGGAATTTTCATGCAATTGCTGATTAAATCAAGCGCCTTAGCATTTTGGCAGGCAACATTAATTGCGGCACTTCTATTACTGATTTCTGATCAAATGGCCATATGGTATTTTGATAAGTTTAAACCGATTTTTATTAGAAAGCTATAGTAGGTTCATCGCGATGATAAATTGGTATTATCGTTGGACAACCAAGCTTGTTACGCTAATTCTGCTCATCAGCGTGACCGCTTGCCAAGCTACGGAATCAAAATAGATTTCACTCCGAGTTTCTCTGAGGATGGTTTTGAACTTGTTAACTGGATTGAGTAGCAGAATTGGTGTAAGCGCAATGTGGGCACGTTTGGAGGTTCGTATCTTGGATATTCTCAACTTGCTACGGCTGGTAAAGCTCCGAAAGCTCTCAAGTGCATCTTCCCGCGAAGGGTTCACTGGAGAAATCAGACCTGTAGGCATTATTCTAAACAGGAAATGAAAGTCAAGTTGGAGCGGGTATGGAAAGATGAATGGTCGTATGTAGTTGGAGGTAAACAAGGTTCTCTAGAAGTAGTAGCACCAGAAATGAAGGAAGTACGATGGGAACGGGATTATGATGAAGTAGATCATTTTAATGATGAACAGTTAAATCCACATTTTCAGTCACTAAGAATTCCTCTATCAAATAACATCATGTCTTTGACAGATAACCCAGGGAACTTACGACTTTATGGGAAAGAATCTTTGACATCTACACTTTGTTGGGCTCAAAAAATATCGGCAATACTGAATTAATCAAGACAGCCAGTCCCTATTATCAAATAACTGCCGATGCTCCACCGCTGTTTTTGGCCCACGGCGAAGATGATCAGACTGTACCAGCTATGCAAATCCATATAATGGAATCGAAAGCCAGAAAACTTATCGGAGATGAAAATGTCACCTCGCGCTATTTTGCACATGGTCCTCATGCAAGCAAAAGTGTATTTGACGCGAAACCGGTAATGGAAGCTGTCGAAGCGTTTATAACTAAGTTAGTCATTTTAGAGCTACTTTTTTTATGCCTCAACGATAACACGAAAGAAGATACATGAAATTTTGACTCAACTTGCATTTAAATATTTTGTAGTGCATAATGTGTTTATTCATATTGCAATTAAAACGAAAGGGGAAATCATATTGAGTATAGCGTCCCGTGGTGTTTACATCGGCCCTCCTCGTCTAAAGACAGCAATTCATGCCGTGGTTTGGCTGGCTAAAAGTGGTAGTATGATAAGTAGCGCGCTAATAGCGAGTCAAGTCGATTCACATGCTACCTTTATTCGAAGAGTGATGCAATCGTTGAATAGTGCCGGTATTGTAGAGTCAAAAGGTGGACGAGAAGGTGGATATTTTTTGAAAAAACCTTCGACAGAAATTACATTAGGCGATATATATGAAGCAATTAATAATGATCCTAACGATGTTAAAGGTAATGAGCAGGTTGGAGAACAGCTAAATGTAGAATGTGATCAGCCTGAAAAACGTTTAGATGGAGAACAGTTAGATGTTGAACTTGAACAGATTCTTCAGCAAGCTGAATTAAATACCATTGAGTATTTACGAAATTATACAATTGCTGAATTAATAGATCGAGTACAGTTCTTGTGAGAGCATTAAAATAGAATGGCTAATACTAAGTTGCAGAACCACATGCAACTTTTTATTGAAACTAATTGTGTTTTTTTATAATACAAAATAGCAATAGTTTTAGTTACTAAATCATCAGCAATATGAATTCTTTTGATTATTAAAGTAAAGATGACATATATGTTATAAGAAGTGACACCGGATTATTAAATTCATCATTAATGGAGGAATTGATATGGAGAAGAAACGTGCTGTAGTAATTGGTGCAACTGGACAAATTGGGAGAGCAGCGGTAGACATACTAGTGCGAGACGGTTGGGATGTCACAGCGGTTTCACGCAGTGGAGGGAAAGATGAAAACTGGCCCGATGAGGTAAAGATTGTGCGTGCTGATCGGAATAATGATGCAGAGTTTGCTGCCGCGATTGGCGACGGCTGCGACGTGGTAGTGGATGTAGTTGCTTACGGGGCTGCGCATGCACGACAATTGACCGCTATGGCAGATCGTATTGGATCAGCAGTGGTACTCTCAACGACAGTAGTATATGAAGATGATAAAGGAAGGAACTTCGATACGGCAAGGGAACCAGGTGGCTTTCCTCATTTGCCGGTTCCTATTCATGAGAGCCAGCGTACAGTGCAGCCTGGAGAGACGACTTACTCTACGGGTAAGATAGCATTGGAGCAGGAACTCCTTGCGGCAGGCGACCGTCTACCAATCACAGTGTTGCGTGCAGGTGCGGTATATGGACCATATAGCTCTTTCCCTTACGAGTTATACTTCGTCAAACGTAACCTGGACGGGCGACGGAAGCGAGTGCTTGATTTTGGTGGTGAGGGTCTGTTCCATCGGGTGAGCGTTCGTACTCTTGCGGAACTGATCCGGCTGGCGGCAAAGCGACCGGGTTCCAGGGTGCTCAATGCCTGTGATCCTGAGGTGCCAACCGTAGCTGAGATTGGAATGGCCATCGACGCCATCATGGATGTTGAAGCACCAGAGACTATCTTAATTGATGGGCCATCGACGGAGCCATACGTGGGTAAGACCTCTTGGATGATTGAGCATCCGGTGATCTGCGATATGGTTGCTGCTGAAAAGGAATTAGGTTATCGCCCGGTGGAAAATTACGATAAAAGCCTGCAGGAGATGGTAGAGTGGTTAGTAGAACAATTAGCTGGACGCGACTGGAAGGAAGCCTTTCCACTATTGGCTCAAACGCATCCGCATCTTTTCGACTATGTAGCTGAAGATGCATGGTTTACTAAAGCGTTGAAATGACATTGCAACTTTAAATAGATGAAACTGTAATTGCTAGAATAATGATTTTTACTAATTGATAGTTTTCGAAAGAACTACGACTCCATTTTAATATAAAAATAGAAAGGTGTGAAACGTATGAAATATAGAAAATTAGGTAAAAGTGATTTGGAAGTATCGGCTCTTGGATTTGGTTGCATGGGAATGTCGGAATTTTATAGCGGACGCGATGACAATGAATCGATCCGTACAATACACAGAGCGATTGAACTTGGCATAAATATGCTGGATACAGCAGATATGTACGGTCTTGGAAAAAATGAAGAACTTCTTGCAAAAGCATTGGAAGGGCGACGTAGTGAAGTGATCCTGTCCACCAAATTTGGTAATGTACGCAGTGAAGATGGTAAATTTCTGGGTTTAAACGGTCGGGCCGACTATGTAAAAGAAGCATGCGATGCCAGCCTTCATCGCTTGGGTACCGACTATATCGATTTGTACTACGTGCATCGGGTAGATCCTAATACTCCGATTGAAGAAACAGTTGGTGCAATGTCTGAATTGGTACGTGAGGGTAAAGTGCGATATATTGGATTATCTGAAGCGACCGAAGAAGAAATTCGACGCGCACAGGCGATACATCCGATTACAGCTTTGCAGTCGGAATACTCTCTTTGGTCTCGCGATGTAGAAGATGGTATTTTGGCGTTGTGTCGCGAACTTGAGATTGGTTTTGTTGCTTTTAGTCCATTGGGATACGGATTTCTAACAGGTCAAATTCAAAAACTAGAAGACTTGGCCGAAGACGATGTAAGACGACTCTCTCCTCGGTTCCAGGGGGATAATTTCAATAAAAATTTGGATCTTGTGCATCGTGTAAAAGAAATAGCAACAGAGAAAGAAATTACGCCATCCCAGTTGGCACTGGCCTGGTTGATGGCACAGAGAGATGACATCTTCCCGATTCCCGGAACCAAGCGTAGAAAATACTTGGAGGAGAATGTTGGCGCGGTTGACGTTGTCCTGACACCAGCAGATTTGAAGCGTATTGATGAAGTTGCTCCTAAAGGTGTTGCTTTTGGAGCTGGTCATTTAAGTATGGATGATGTTGATCTGTAAAGGATATCGTTGTTGCACTACTGTTCAAAATGATTGCGTTAGTTTCAATAGAAGGTATCAGACCATGATATGTGTTCTCAAAATTTTAGTTTATAAGAAAAAGGGTACCTGTATAAAAAGGTACCCTTTTTCTTTTTAATTTGAAAACAATGCATTCAGTCCCGAAATCACCGAAAGGTAGTGACCCGGCATGTTTGGGAGGATAGCAAGGAATGGGGCAGGAATAATCAACTCAGCAAATCCAGCAAACAGCTATACCGCAAACGAAAAGAGACGATTGAGCCAAGCTTTGCGGATGCTAAAGAGCTTCATGGGTTTCGCGGAATCCTAAAGTCAGGAAACAGGCCCTGATGACGGCAGCCGTACAGAACATGATTTAGTTAATGGATTTGAGAAATGATTGATACGATAATCTTTCTCCTCCGCTTGTTCACAAAACTCGTATTTCTTTTAGTTTGTTATTATTGATCTTAAACCTTGGTGTCATGATATTTTTATACATTGTGCACATAATATTAACTGATTTGAAATATAAAAGTAGTAAATCTGGAATATAGATCATTTCTCATTAGTCGATAGTAATGGTTAATGTTCGTCCTAGGCGTCTTAAAAAAACATATCTTTGAGTTTCCATCAAATGTTTACTTTCTTTAGGACCTATACGATAAATGAGAATCATCAAATAGATGATATTACCTTTATTCTGATGAATTCATTACAAAAGGAATTATGCCGGCGTTCCCACAATGTGATGATAAAGGAAAGTATGGTGAGCTTGAGTCCCCTTTTTCAAAGAACAAATGGGATCATAAAGGTATAGGAAACTGTTTCATAACCTATACCTAGACCTTTTAATTCTCTTTTTCTAAATTCATAATACCGAATAATTCTGAAGCTAATGTCTTAGAACTTGAAATACCTTTTAAATATTTAATAGGACCATCTATAGACCAATCAATCTTTTTCAAGCGTTTTACTGACTTGATAAATTCTTGATGGTCTATTTGTGTTGAGTTTTCTTTTTTACAGTTGAATAGCATTTAGGGTGCAGCCATTGCTAATGCATCCAGACATACGATGTGAGTAAGTTTGTATTCTTTATAGTTAATCCATTCATTAGGATATTCGTGGCGAATTAAATTGAAATATTCGAGAATAAGATCTAATTTCTCTTGTTTAGATAAATGTGAAACTTCAGAATCTTAAAAAAAATATTTTAACATGCGATAAAGATTCTGAAGAGTAATATGTCTTCCTTTACTACGCTTACCTGTGATGCTACCAATATGATAGAAAGGACTATCGTTAAGAGTCAACAACTCAGTAGACATCCAGCTTAATTCATCGTGTTCTCTTTTCAGAAATTTACTTAGAGAAGTTCCGAGCCCTTTGGCTTTTGTATTTATAGTATCAAAGAATTGGATTTCTTCATCGCCATCTAAATAGTGAAAACCATGAAGGGGACATTAATTTCTGATTGTCTTTCCTGCGTATAACGTTTAATCCCTCCCAGTCTATGCTGTCCGTCCATTACAGATGCTTTACTCTTGCAAAATAATCTTCCAAACATGGGTCTACTAGAGTCATACGCTGTAAATTCCCACAAGGCTTGTAGAATAAACCTAACATCCTAAGGAGCGGATCTCTACAATGCCAAAACAACGACGTACTTTTACAGCAGAGTTTAAGAAGCAAATGGTGCAATTATACGAGAATGGGAAGTCCAGAGCAGATCTGGTGGAGAATATGGTCTCACAGCCTCGGCTCTGGATCGCTGGATTAAGCAAGCTCAGACAACGGGCTCCTTCAAGGAGAAGGACAATCGTTCACCCGAAGAAAACGAGCTGATCGCCTTACGCAAAGAAAACCAGCACCTCAATTTAAAGTAAGCCGCGCTGATCATGGGACGAAAGTAGCTATCATCCAGAACAACCGTGATAAATACTCGGTATCAGCAATGTGTGATGTCCTGCAAATCGCAAGAAGTACATTCTACTAAGAATCCCAAGAACAGGCGAAGGAAGACGATGTCGCCAAAGCCGTTGTGGAGATTTTCCATAATTGGGGAATGAGATTCCTGCACATGGTAGGATATTTATGCAGTCTGCTTATTAAAGCGATTGCGGAATAGGAGATATTTTTAGAATAAATAGAGAAAAATACAATTCCTAAATTTGGAACCCTGATTGACTTGATAGGGGTAGTAACAGCATCGCTGAAACCACCCGCAAACATGTGTGAAAATATGTAATTTAAACAAAAGTAACCTTAACGGGTGCCCTCTCTCTTGGACAACACATCGGTCAACGCAGCTTCAGGCAAAATGCCGGAGCTGCTTTTTTGTGCGCCTTGCATTGGTGCCCCTTTTAAACCCGAAACATACAAGTTCCGAAAATAATTTTGTCTTTAGAACTTTGAAGTTTTTCATATGTTCATTGCCTACTTCTACGAGGGATTATACTGTCGGTGAAGGGGTTAGCATTGATCACAACTTCCATTGCGACTTGGGTTACAATATTCACGTCGGTAATATCTTCTATGCTGGATATAACTGTACCATATTAGATATGGCAGAGGTGCACATTGGTAATAACTGCATGATTGCATCGAATGTAGGAATTTATACGGCGAGTCATAATATTGAACCAAAAAACAGGAATAAAACGGGTTATGGAATACCCATCAAAATTGGTAACAATGTGTGGATCGGAGGGCACTGTGTCATTTTTCCAGGTGTATCAATAGGCGATAACTCCATTGTCGCAGCAGGTTCTGTTGTAACAAAAGATGTACCCGCAAACATGATAGTTGCGGGTAATCCAGCTAAGGTGCTCAGAACCATTACAGAAGAGTAATTTTATTGAGTAACATAAAGAAAAAGAGGGTAAGTTAAGTCTCAGAAATGTTTGGACGGTGTTTTTTTAATAAAGCTGGCTCTTGAGTTGCTAAACATGATAAAAATAGAAGTTGCAATAGCACTTTTGATCTCAGATAACGATGTTTTTTGAAGTAAACGTATTATTCTTTCCATCATTAAAATCATCATACAGAAAAGAAATTAGAAAAGCTGTTGATTAGGTATTTAAATCAACGGCTCTTTTTGTTGCATAGCGTGCTTTCTTTGATTGGATTTTTGATAGAACGTTAATTAATTATGAATTACAAATAAACGTTGACAATAAACATAGTTGTAACTTATATTATTACATGTACAAGATGTAACTGAAATTATTACATTATAGCAAAATAAAACAAAAGGAATGATAAAGATGACAAAAGTACTTTTTATTACAGCACACCCTCTAGAGGAGTCCACATCTTATAGCCTGGCTGTGGGTGAAGCATTTATCGAATCTTACAAGGAAGCTAATCCGGAAGATGAAATTGTGAACATTGATTTGTATAAAGAATATATTCCTCACATTGATGCGCATGTTTTTAGTGGCTGGGGAAAACTCCGCTCCGGAAGTGAATTTAATCAACTTTCAAGCGATGAGCAAGAGAAAGTAAAGCGTCTCGCAGAACTGTCTGACCAATTTATTGAAGCAGACAAATATATATTCGTTACTCCTTTCTGGAATTTTTCATATCCTCCAGTGATGAAAGCTTATATTGATGCTGTTTCTGTGGCGGGTAAATCTTTCCGTTACTCAGAACAGGGTCAACCCATTGGATTACTGACTGATAAAAAAGCAATTCATATTCAGGCACGGGGTGGTTTTTACTCCGAGAGTCCTGCGAATGAACTTGAAATGGGGCATCGTCACCTTCAAGTCATCATGAATTTCTTCGGTGTACCTTCATTCGAAGGTCTGTTTGTTGAAGGTCATAATAAAGCTAAGGACAAAGCACAAGAGATCAAAGAAAATGCCATTGCGAGAGCTAAAGTTCTTGCCAAAACATTCTAAAATATAGGATAGAAAGGTGAAACAACTATGAAGATTGCGATTATTGGAGCTAGCGGAAAAGCGGGAAATGTAATACTAGAGGAATCTATGGAACGTGGACATCAAGTAACTGCAATTGTTAGAAATGCAAGCAAGATTAAGAAAAGCGACGTTCAAATTCTCGAAAAAAGTGTATTCGACCTTAATACAGAAGATATTAAAGACTTTGATGTTGTCGTAAATGCATTTAAAGCTATCGAAGGTCAGGAACATCAGCATGTAGAAGCTGGAACAGTTCTTATAAAGGCTCTTCAAGGAACTATACAAACGAGACTAATTGTTGTGGGTGGTGCAGGGAGTCTGTTTGTAGATGAAGCTCAAACAACTCGTAAATTTGAGGCACCTGGTTTTCCGGAAGTATATTTACCAACGGCTGTTAATATGGCCAAAAATCTTAATGATCTTCAGCGATCCACTGGTATTCAATGGACGTATCTTAGTCCAGCAGGAATTTTTGATCCTGAGGGTCGGAAAACAGGGTCATACCAAAAAGGTGGAGATCGAGTAACCTTGAACATTCAAGGGGAGAGTTACATTAGCTATGCAGACTATGCCATCGCTTTGCTTGACGAAATCGAACACCCGGAACATGAAAACATGCGATATTCAGTTGTTGGAGAGCGTTAAGTTAGTTAAAGGAGTTGTGAATGATGAAAAATAACGAGCTTTCTCTTATTTATGTGTGGGATGCTTATTGTGGATGGTGTTATGGATTCTCGAAAAGCCTACGGACTTTTCTTCAAAACCACTTAGAATTACCGATCCAAGTGTTGTCTGCTGGTCTTTTTGTAGGTGATCGGAGTCAATCAATAGCAGCATATCCGCATATTCCCGAAGCAAATAAACGGATTGGACAGCTTACCGGTGCAGTGTTTGGTTCTTCCTATGATAAACTTTTGAATGAAGGTACATTTATTATGGATAGTGAGGCAGCAGCTATCGGATTTTCCGCTTTACGCTCTTTGGCCCCAGAACGAGTAGTGTACCTAGCGGCTGCAATGCAGCGAGCATTTTATTACGAGGGCAAAAGTCTTAGTGATTTAGAAACATACCAAGAAATAGCTAAACAATTTGATCTGGATGAACAGAGACTGATTGAACGGATTAAAACTCCAGAGACATTGGGTGAAGTCAAACAAGAATTTTTAATTGCCGCCAACCTTGGAGCAAGAAGTTACCCAACACTGTTCTTGAAAAAAGAGGATGGATTGTATAATCTCGGCGGTGGCGCTGTGACAGCTGAGAAGTTAGAAGAAAAATTTGCTGAATTAATCTAATTTAAAGTTACATGAAGAGAATTTCTCTAAGAAAAAGGTATCTTTCATTTTTCTACGTTAATCTGGATCAAGCGAATTTATTCCCTGCTTGGTCCAGTTTTTATATTGGATAGACTCCAATGGTTAAATACAGGTGTGCTCCCTGAACTATTACGACTCTCATTGTAACATTCTAAATACATGTTAGAATGTTATTACCGCATCCTTGGAATATCCATGTTAAATATTTTATAAGTAACTCAAATTATTCTTGTACCACTGGGGTGAAAAAATGTCCGTAAGTTCTCGGTTTTATATAGGTATACACATTTTGTCGTTGTTGGAGATTAATAAAGAAGGAAATAATTCATCTGAAATGATTGCAAACAGCGTAAATACACACCCTGTAATGATCCGTAAAATTATGGGGATGTTAAAAAAATCAGGATTGGTGAATGTAACTCATGGAAAAGCAGGGGCTAAACTCGCACAAAATCTAAGTGAAATAACATTATTCGATGTTTACAAAGCAGTGAATGCAGTGAATGACAATAACTTATTTAATATTCAAGAGAAACCAAACCCAGATTGTCCGGTTGGTAAAAACCTCCAAGTGACGATTGAACCTATTTTTTCATTGGCACAAAGAGCATTGGAAAAAGTACTTGAACAAGTAACTTTACAAGATATAGTGGCTGATCTAGATAGGGATTCACTTGATTAGCTTATTTTTGAATTTTTGTTAACACCAAGCAGCCAGTTACTGATTGAACTTCGGTGACTGGCTGCTAAATTTGCAAGGTGTTTTCTATTTACTATTCACCAAGAGTACAGTTATGAAAACACAGTTTGGCTAAGTCAAAGTTCTCTAATTTAATGTGTTGAAGAAAGCTTGAATTCATCGGCTAACAGTTTGTACGCTTTATGACGCGCAACTTTGTCTGTATATGCTTCCCATAACATTACTTCATCGACCATGGTCTCTGATGCCAGATTTCTTAATTGATCAGAAACTGTTTTAATCCCTCCGATAATGAACCGATTCCTGTTTTCTTTACGTGCTTCTTTTTCTGCTAAAGAATAAACATGTGAATGCGCTTCTTCCAAACTAGGAAATGGCTGTCCTTGCATTAGGGTACCCGCGTACATCCTAGCCCATAATAATTCAAGAGGAGCTGCCAAATACTTGGCTTCATCATCCGTTTCTGCGGTGATTACAATGGTTGAAACAATACTTCGTGGTACTGACATAAATACAGATGGTTTGAACCGTTCTTTGTAAGCACGTAGTACTGGCACAGTCATTTGCGGTGATAAATAGGACGCGAAGGCTAACCCAAGCCCTTCTTTGACAGCAAAATTCAATCCACCATCACTTGAGCCCAACATATATAGCTCAGGAATCGCTGGTTCCCCTGAAATAACTTCAATATTTCTGAATGGATGATCTGAAGCAAAATTCCTTGAGAAAAACGAGAGTAACTCATTCAACTGCTCAGGAAAATTAACCACTTCTTGTGAACGACGTAGTGCGTAAGCAGTCAGTGCATCTGTCCCGCTTGCTCTGCCGATTCCAAGATCGATTCTTCCAGGATGTGCAGCTTCTAAAAGTGAAAAATTCTCTGCTACTTTGAATGAGCTATGGTTGGGTAGCATAATGCCTCCTGCACCTATTCGTATTCGTTCAGTGCGTGCAGCAGCATACATGCTCATTAAATCTGGAGCAGTACTTACTTGATTACTGGTATTATGATGTTCTGCAAACCAATACCTCGTATAACCTAATTGATCAGCTAACTGAACTAGTTCAATAGCATCTTGGATGGTTTTTGAAGGTGTATCACCATTCATAATCGTTGCAATATTGAGGATAGATAACTTAAGTTCTTGCTTTTTTGGATGAATAGACATATTTTTTACTCCTCACCTAATCGTTCTTCTTTCTGCCAATCACTTGAGATATTTGTTTCACATAATGAACGAAAAAAGAAATGTCATACTGGTTCACAAGACAATGTATAGGGGATGATTTTAGCTGCTAAGGCTAGCTGCTCATTTAATCTTGTATCCCGAGTAACTCGTGAATATATGAGCTTAAATCTTATTGACTACTTGATTTTATCATGTTAGTTTATATTGTGAAGTACGTAAATTGTTTTGACTAGCTAATTTAAAGTTAGTAAATATGCTTTGACTAACACTTGTGAGAGGGGATGTCATGAAATCTACAGAAGAGATGGTTTGTATTAAAACCATTAAGGAAACGATGGACATCTTTAGTGGGAAATGGGCAATCATTATCATAGGAGCTCTGCATGCAGGAGCAAAACGTTTCAATGAACTTAGTAAAGAATTAGGGATAAGAACCACATCGCTATCTGATGCTTTGAAAAGTCTGGAGTCTAACGGTATAGTTACTCGCACAGTTTACCCTACAATTCCTATTACAGTAGAATATTCTTTAACTGAAAAGGGGAGTGATTTCGGAGAAATTTTCTTGGCTATTAATGACTGGGGAATTAAATGGATCAAGAAAGACATAGATTATTCAAAATAGCGGAATAAAATGTAGATGTTATTTCTAAGGAATTATCACGTCTTTTTCACCAAACATAACGTTTCTCTATATTAGGGGAGAGAGCAAAAGAATCAAACTTATTAACAAGATAGTCCTACAAAAATGTCGCTATTAGCGACATTTTTGATTAAAAATATTAAAATTTTTCTCACACTGATAAAAGAAATTATTCAACAGCAAATAATAAAAAAATACATACGTGATAAGTAGGTATATAAAGTATACTAACATCATTTATTTTGAGTACTTTATAAAATATATTAACTTGATATAATAGGCCTTGCTAAGGAACTTGAAAGTGACTAGATCAACTTTCAAAAATAGTGATTTTTAATTCATAGAGGAGTAATACGTGATGAAAAATAAAATACAATCAAAATCAATAGTTCATATGAACGCCTGGAGACTGCACGACTACGGCGGTATAGGTGCTATGCGCCTTGAAGAAATCTCTCGCCCCACCCCAAAAAAGGGCGAGGTCTTGGTACGGTTACTTGCAGCAGCTACCAACCCATTTGATTGGTACATGGCAGAGGGAATGATCGCTAAATGGGAAATCAATTTGCCAATCACATTTGGACGCGATGGAGCAGGAATCGTGGAAGAGCTTGGTGAGGGGGTGACTGAATTCAAAGTCGGTGAGGCTGTTTATGGCCAAGCAGATCCAGCGGAGGACGGGACCTTTGCTGAATATGCAGTCTTTCGTGCAGATCGCTTAATGCGCAAACCTGAATCTTTATCCTTTGCTGAAGCTTCTGCTTTGCCAAACACGCTCTACGCAGCTTGGAATGCTCTGTTCTCGACTAAAACGGGTATGGATTTACAACCTGGGCAATCTGTATTAATCCACGGAGCAGGTGGCGGAATTGGAAGCTTAGCACTGCAACTTGCTAAGTGGCGTGGTGCTCATGTAATTGCGGTGGCTGCTCCGAAGCACGAAAACCTTTTACGTGATCTCGGTGCCGATCAGTTCATTGATTACACACATCAGCATTTTGAGGAAGAAGTGATCGATCGCTTAGACGGAGTAGTAGACACCATTTGTGCAGAGCCGGCAAGTAAGTCCTACTCGATACTGAAGCCAGGTGGGATGTATGTATCACTGCTCAGGACACCTGATCAGAACGAGGCTAAAGCAAAAGGTGTTCGTGCAATACTTACATTTGGTCCAGACAGCTATTCCGCAACGAACGAAATTGAGGCAGCAGTTGCAGTTGGTGCTGTTCGCCCGATTGTTGACAAAGTATACCCCCTAGCCCAGGCACCGACTGCCCTAATTGAATTGAAAACGGGTAATGGAATAGGGAAGATTGTACTTAAAATTAATGAATCAATATAACGATTACTTGTTGAACTGAAAATGTTAAAGGATTCAAGTTCCTATCACTAGCGTAGATAGGAACTTGAATCCTTATTTAAACAGGTATTTCTTCAGTGAAATAATCCAATACCATACAACCAGCCCCCTGAGCCACAATATTGTAGGCTGCAGTGGACTTAATTATTTCGACATTACTGTTTGGATGAAAACTTACACGATCCTGTGCAGTTTTAGCTGCGACATCAAAAAAACGCGGTTTCGGCACTAGTGTACCTCCAAAAACCACAATTTCTGGACGCAATAAAAAAATCAAATTACTAAGGCCAATCCCAAAATAATAGGCTGCATCTTCTACAACAGCTAAACAGAGTTCATCGTTTTGTTCTAAAGCATGTAAAATATGAAATAAATCAATATCTTCAACATCATTAACTTCACATGACAGCATGGAAGGTTTACCACGTTTTATAAGTCGAATCAATTCCTCACGAATAGCTGGCAAACTACTGTAAGCTTGAAGACATCCGTATGAACCACATGAGCAACGCCTACCGTGGATATCAATAATGATATGTCCAAAGGTATCCTCCGTCTCACGTTTACTACTGACTAATCTCCCTTGTGAAATCGTACCACACCTAATCCCAATATCACTGGATACAAAAACCAAGTTGTCCGTCTCTTTCCAATAGTTCATACGATATTCAGCAAGAGCAGCTAAATTGGTTCCGTTTTCTAAGAATACAGGGATATCCGTTTTGTTTTTTAAGTAGTCGACAATATTCAGATCCCATCCGTCTGCAGGAAAGTGCTGCGGGTGTGAAATAGCCCCCATGTCAGGGTTGAACGAATCCAGAACCCCAATACCGATACCTAGCAAATTCTCTTTAGGAATGTGATTCTGATCTAATAAGTTATCAACGCATGCTGCAATATAGTTTAATGTAAATTCTCCAGTGCATTCAGAGGTCATTTTTAATTTTTCAACGCTTATGATATTTAGCTTTAAATCAAGGAGTAAGATCGTAGTATATAGACTTGTTAGTTCTACACCAACTAAATAATATGAATCTGGCTTAATAACATAGGCTAAGGGTTTACGTCCACCACTTGATTTTCCAATCCCACTATCATAGATAAGACCTTCCTCAACGAGCTCTTCTAGTAAACGACCACAAGTTACATGTTTAAATCCAGTATGTTCAGTTAGTGTGTTAATGGTTACAGGACCCAATTTACGTACTAAGCTATATAACAGCTTCAAATTTTTTGCTTTAGGTGAGGATAAGTCCTCAAATTTATTTAGCATATTATTTCTCCTTGATATGTGATCTATGGGAAACTAAATCAATACAGATACAGTTTATTATCCAACTTTTTTTATAATAGTTCCACTCCATTTAATTTTTATTCTACAAAATTGCGAATTTTAAACAGAACTGATTTACATAATAAATATCGCGTTTATTACTTTTATACTTAAAGATTAAATAAAAATATTTGAAACGAGATAAATTCACTTGGGAACACTATACTTTTTATATAAATGATAAATAGTTATTTACAAAAAGAGAATAAGCCATTAGAATTAACTATAGAAAGTGCTGTAGCAAGAATCTTGAAATGGTCGTTAAACGTTTCATAGCACAATATATTTAGGAGGAATGCAACATGCAAAAAATGCAAGATATTCAGGAAGCCAGAGACTTTATCATAAGTAAGACCTCGTATCGTCCAACAATTGGGATGATTTTGGGATCGGGACTGGGGACATTAGCTGATGAAATTGCAAACCCTTTCACAATTCCCTATAGTGAAATCCCTCATTTTGCAAAATCAGAAGCAGTAGGACATGCGAACGAATTAGTTATTGGGGAGCTAAAGGGAAAAACTGTGGTTGCGATGAAAGGACGCTTTCATTATTATGAAGGTTTTACTCTTGATGAAGTAACTTTCCCTGTTCGTGTAATGAAGGCTCTAGGAGTTGAAAACCTGCTCATCACTAATGCGTGCGGTGCCGTCAATAAAGAATTTAAACCGGGTGAGTTAATGTTGATTACGGATCACCTCAATATGGTCGGTACGAATCCATTGATTGGACCGAATAATAACGATCTAGGTACTCGTTTTCCTGATCTTTCCCAAGTGTACAATGCTGAATTGCGACAAATTGCTATGGAAGTTGCAAAAGCGCAAAATACAACTTTACGCGAAGGCGTATACTCCTGGTGGAGTGGTCCGGCTTATGAAACACCAGCTGAAATTCGCATGATTCGTACATTAGGGGCAGATGCCGTTGGTATGTCAACCGTACCGGAAGCCATCGTAGCTGTCCACGCGAACATGAAGGTACTTGGAATCTCCTGTTTAACCAACATGGCTTGTGGAATTCTAGATCAGCCTCTAAGTCATGACGAAGTAATTGAGGTAGCTGCCTTGGTAAGAGAGAGTTTCATTGCTTTAGTTAAGGGAATTGTAGAGAAGGTTTAGTAATTAGGTAAAATCCGATGAAGAAAAAGGCGAGGTTATGAAAGGGTATATATATGTTATATTAGGTGCGATTTGTTATGGTTTATTATCGACTTTTGTGAAATTAGCCTATAAAGATGGTTTTATCGTTAATGATGTTGTTGGAATACAGCTCTTCTTAGGTGCGATATTATTATGGGGCGGAGTGCTTATTACTAAGGGCACGAAGAGTACAAAACAGAAGAAGTTTGTAACGCCAGGTAAAAGGGAAATAATATTATTAGTTACTGTAGGGTCTACAACGGGGCTTACAGGAATGTTTTATTATCTCTCACTTCAATATATTTCAGCTTCTTTGGCGATTGTACTCCTTTTCCAGTTTACATGGATCGGTGTGTTGCTAGAGGCAATTTTCAATAGAAGAATTCCTGAAAAAGGAAAGCTACTATCCATTATTCCTTTACTTATCGGAACAATAAGCGCGACCAATATTTATTCGACTGGAATTTCTGCCGTTCATTGGCTTGGCTTTTTGTTTGGTCTTCTTGCAGCACTATCTTATTCCATTTTTATGCTCGTTAGTGGTAAGGTCGCGGTTCAAGCAAACCCGATTATGAAGACAGCTTTCATGACTACCGGAGGTCTAATCGTTTGTTCGATCATTTTACCTCCAACGTTTTTAACAGACGGAAAACTGTTATTACAACTGGCTGTGCAATATGGGTTTGTTTTAGCTTTTGTCGGTCCCTTCCTTTCCACACTGCTTTTCTCGAAAGGTGTTCCGTTAGTGGGATCTGGAATAGCATCAATATTGGGGGCTATGGAGCTTCCAACAGCCTTACTAATGTCTGTCTTCGTCCTGAATGAGCACATTGGTGTTCCGCAATATGTAGGGATCGTCCTGATCCTAATTGGAATATCATTACCTGGATTACTGAAGAAAAATAAAAAGGACATCTTAAGCGTTTAAAACGTCCTTAGCTAGATAATAATCATAGATTAGGGAGGAATTTGGAATGATAAACAAAGATGAAATCTTTATGAAAAAGGCAATTGAGGTTGCCCTACAAGCCCGAAAAGAAGGGAATGAGCCCTTTGGTGCAATTTTGGTCAAAGGGGAGGAAGTCGTAATGGTTGGGGAAAATAAAATTAATACATTTTGTGATCCAACGCATCATGCAGAAATCGGTTTAATCCGGAAATTTTGTTCTGAAAACAATATATTTGATTTGAACGAATACACTTTGTATACAAGTTGTGAACCTTGCGTAATGTGTTCGGGTGCCATGGTGTGGTCTAAGCTGGGTAAAATTGTATATAGCGTATCACATGATCAGTTAGCTGAAATCGCTGGGAGCAACATTATGATCGCTTGCAATGAAGTGTTTGAGAAAAGCCCTCAAAGACCTGAACTGGTAGAACAAGTACTCAACGAAGAAGGTTTAAAAGTATTTGATGGATACAAATTTTCTCATTAAATAACTTTTTAATAAAACGAGAATTTATGATTTCATTGGACAACTTTGCTGGATAGTGAAGCTGTCCTCTTTTAAGTGTATTTTGTTACTGCCTAGAATCTAATAACTAATGATTCGGATAAAAAACAAAGGTGTGCGTTTAAAGGAGTATTGACTTATGAATAAACCATTTCAACGTATTCATTTAATTGTTCTAGATTCTGTTGGTATCGGAGAAGCACCAGATGCAGCATCTTTTGGGGACGGGGGTGCTGACACGTTGGGGCATATTGCAGAAAGAAGAAATGGATTGAATATGCCCAATATGGCTGCGCTTGGTTTGTCAAACATTAAAGAAATACAAGGTGTATCTAAGGCGGACTATCCATTGGCTTACTGGACCAAAATGCAGGAGGCTTCCAACGGCAAAGATACGATGACAGGGAATTGGGAAATTATGGGTTCAATTGTTGACAAGCCGTTTCAGGTATTTCCAAATGGTTTCCCTGCCCCATTGGTTGAGCATCTTGAGAGGGAGTCCGGTAGAAAAATCATTGGAAATAAACCTGCAAGCGGCACTGAAATATTAGAAGAGCTCGGGGAAGAGCACATGAAAACAGGAGCTTTGATTGTCTATACATCAGCAGACTCCGTTTTGCAAATTGCTGCCCATGAAGATATCGTACCATTGAATGAATTATACCGTATCTGTGAGATCGCGCGTGAAATAACTAGAAGCACTGAGTACATGGTTGGTCGTATCATAGCTAGACCTTTTGTTGGAGAAATGGGAACGTATAGACGTACAGCTAATCGACATGATTATGCATTGAAGCCTTATTCCAGGACAGTCATGAATGAGTTAAAGGATGCTAACTTTAATGTAATAGCCGTAGGGAAAATTTCAGATATTTATGATGGAGAGGGCGTCACCGAGACTATTCGAACCGTATCCAACATGGACGGGATGGATAAGTTTATTCAAGTAGCAAAGAAGGATTTTACAGGTTTGTCTTTCTTAAATTTGGTTGACTTCGATGCTCTTTTTGGTCACCGACGTGACCCACAAGGTTATGGTAATGCACTTGAAGAGTTTGATGCTCGGCTACCAGAACTGTTAGACAATCTCACGGAGAAAGATTTGCTTATTTTGACTGCGGATCATGGCAATGATCCGGTTCATCATGGGACTGATCACACTCGGGAGTATGTACCGTTACTCATTTATTCCAAGGCGTTTTTAGAAGGCGGAGAACTGTCTGTTCGCAATACATTTGCAGATATTGGAGCTTCCGTAGCTGAAAATTTCGGAGTCGAAATGCCGAAGCACGGCAGCAGTTTTATTCGGGATCTAATGTAACTAATAATGAAAAAGCCAGCCAACTTGCCAAAGTGGGTTTAAAGGTTTTATTGGTGGCCACAATGGGATCTGTTTTAACAGGGACAATTGTAGGACTGATCCTTTAATCTAGAGGCGCATTAACCGTTTACTTCAGACCTAGTCCAAATGCAGCTCAAAATGAATTTAGCTGCTTTATAGGTTTATTCTATTAAAAGGATTAACTAGTACACACTAGCTGGTCTATTTGGTTTGCACCATGCATGTAGTGGGTTATATAAGTTGTTTTGGTTAGCATTTAAAATAAAATGATTAGAACACTTTTAACAGTTTTATTACTTTAAAGTAGCATCAAGGGGGAGTTAACTATTGTAAAGATCTAGGCCGTGTTCGATTTAATGTTAAATACCTTATAGAATTCCTTAATTGAATGTGTAACCCCTTACAAAAATCAAAAGCACACTGGTAAGGAAAACAAGCAACTCAGAAAGTTGAGCTCAAAAGGAGACATTAAAATGACAATGATATCAAGACTTAGAATTATGAATTTCTTTCAGTTCTTTATTTGGGGGTCTTGGCTTGTTACCTTAGGTTCCTATATGATAAATACATTACATTTTACAGGTGCTCAAGTTGGAATAGTTTATGGCGCAAAAGGGTTAGCGGCCATTATTATGCCAAGCCTTGCTGGGATTATTGCAGATCGCTGGATTAAAGCCAACAGATTATATTTAATATTCCATGTTCTAGGTGCGATTTCTTTATTTATAGCAGCACAAATTTCAGATCCAACGACTATGTTTTGGGTGATATTTTTTAATTCGTTGGTTTATATGCCAACAAGTGCTTTGACAAATGTTATATCATACGTTGCGCTTGAGAAAGCGGGATTGGATACAGTAAAGGATTTCCCACCAGTTCGCGTTTTTGGAACAATTGGTTTCATTGTTGCAATGTGGGTAGTTAGTCTCAGCGGATTTGAATTAAGCAACATTCAATTATATATAGCTGCGAGTATCTCGCTTTTGCTAGCCCTATACTCACTTACGCTGCCTGATTGCCCAACATCTAACGAGAAGAGAGACAAGTCATGGATTAGTCTTTTGGGCTTGGATGCGTTTGTATTATTCAAACAGAAAAGAATGGTTATCTTTTTTCTATTCTCAACACTTCTAGGTGTTGCCTTACAAATAACCAATACATTCGGTAATCCATTTTTACATGATTTCGGCTTGAATCCTGAATTTAAAGATAGTCTCGTCGTACAGTATCCATCTATCTTATTGTCGGTATCACAGATTGCTGAAGTATGTTTTATTCTTGCCATTCCATTCTTCTTACGTAACTTTGGAATTAAGAAGGTTATGCTCATTAGTATGGTGGCTTGGACATTACGTTTTGTGTTTTTCGCATATGGTGAGCCATCTGGTTTTGGCTTCACGCTCCTCCTGTTATCCATGATTGTGTACGGCTGTGCATTTGATTTCTTTAACGTCTCTGGAGCTATTTTCGTGGAAAAAGAAGTCAATCCTCGTATGCGTGCAAGTGCACAAGGTTTATTTCTAGCCATGGTTGATGGAATCGGAGCATATGTAGGAGCTATTGTAAGTGGAAAAGTTGTAGATTACTTCACGGTAGATGGCGTGAAGGATTGGCAGAATATATGGTTAGTTTTTGGGGCATACACACTCGTGCTAGCAATTATTTTTTCTGTTAATTTTAAATATAAACATAATCGGAATGCTATGAGGGATGTAACAGCTAGTCATTAATAAATTAAAGTGCCTGTTGGCCAAAGATCTATTTAGCATTATTGCAAAAAATCCTATTCTGCCGATGATTTAAGTTAATTAACAAAACAGCTCAATACTTTTACAGATAACAATTCTTCTGGCTAGGAAAATAAAGAGTATTTTGATTTTACGTTGATTAATAGTCGCTAACTAGCGACTTTTTCTTTTTTTTCGTGATCCATAAATAATTATCTCAACTTGACTATCTGGTTACGTAATACTTTATTGTAGCCTTAGTATAATATTTAAGATTAAAGCCTGAGTGTGGCCGATTCACCATATAAAGATTTTAGGCAAATGATGGAGGTTTGTAACAATATGAAGTTCAACAAGGAGATAACAATTGTCGAATATAATCCCCAATACGCTGCATCCATCGCAAAAATGTGGAACGACAGTCATGAAAGCTGGGGGGGAGACAATTCAATTAGAACGGAAGAATCAGTTCTTAATGAACATCGGAATAGTGGGTATCTGAAGGTGTTTTTGGCGATTGCAAACGATGAGGTCGTAGGATACTGCAGCTTTTCACATTATAAGGAAGATGCTAACGCTCTATATATTCCTCTTCTCAATGTTAGGCCTGATTACCATGGCTTCAAAATTGGCAAGAGACTTGTTCTTCGTGCAGTTGAGGAAACTTTAAAGCTTGGATTCCCAAGGCTCGATCTCTATACCTGGCCTGGCAATATAAAGGCTGTGCCTGCATACAAGAAAAGTGGATTTTTCTGGGAGATGAGAGATGACACAACGCATCTGATGAATCTGATTCCATCGGTGTTGCAGACGGAAGCGGTTGAACATTATTTCGAGAAAATGAATTGGTATACCGATAGTATACGGGAAATCTTAGTATGTCCTGATGGGCGCGAGGATTCTGGTTTTGACTATTTTACATACATGTGGAGTAGGGATTCTTTATATCTGAAAATGGAATATGAGCGGACAGGACGTGGTCTGAGATTAATTGAAACGGATGATTATCTCATTAAGGCAACTATTCCAGATCATCACCAGTTACCTTATGGTGCTAATTATTCAATTGTGTATGAAGCCATCAACAAAAGTGGAAAACCTCTCCATTTGGAAATACAGAGTGTTACTAATTCCTCTATTCATTTTAATCTTCATGAAAAAAGGAACGTAGAGCTACAGGAACGGATTGAGGGCACTTTCTTCGTTCATCCCATTGAAGAGGAACAAAATGCTTTTCAGACCCACCCGGTAGTTGAGGCACGATTATTTATCAACGGGCTTTTAGCCACGTTTAAGACGGGTATAAAACCAACATTTCCTGTGAAGTTAAAAATACAAATACCTAATCGGACTGTGTTTATCAAAGAGGTTATTGAATTGGAGCTAACATTAGAAAATAAGTATGACACAGATAAGCTTTTTGATTTTGAGCTACCTAGTGACTCTATCCTCTCCTTCTGTGAACCTGCTATTCAGATGTTAGTTCCAGCTAAAGACAGGCGGACGGTTACTGTTAAGGCACGACTGTTATCCTATGGCATTTGGCATCATCGTATAGGCATTTATAACGCCGATAAGACTGACAACAGCGTGATATTATTTCAGAATACCAGCCTTGTATTTCCAGGAATACATGCGGTGTTTGGAGGTGAGACAGATCAGGAATGGCTAATTTCGAACGGACAGTATTCTCTTCGTTTGAACAAAACAAGTAATGTTGCTTCCGTTTACGAAGGAACTTCCAATGAAGTTCGTTTTCACTTCCCTAAATGTGGTCTTCCTTATACAAATGAGTATCAGAAAAATCGTGCTATACGAGTGTCATTTCGTCATGAAGAGGCTATGATCATGGAAGCAGAATATGACCTAGCTTCAATTAGTCTTTCAATTACTACGGTTATCATGTTATACAGTAACGGAATAATTAGTCGGCACCATGTTATACAAAACCAAGGTTCTAGTACTTTTGCAGAATCTCTGTTTTTGAAAGAAATATTTGAATTTGGACTTGAAGATACTATTGTTCCATATAAAAGCAAATTTCTGGATTTAAGAAAAGGGCCTGATGCCTCGGATTTCGATTATTGGGACGTAAGAAAAATCACGGAAAATTGGATCTTTGCGGATGATGGTAAATCAACACGAGGAATAACATGGCCTCATGAACAAGAATTGATTCTTGAAGATTCAAATTATGGTATACAACATTCGTTGAATGGTGTACCCGAAAGAGGTAGCGTGCAGACTGAACCGATCCGAGTGGCTCTTGGAACTTGGAAACATTGGCGTGATTTCCGCTCATATGCACTTGGTACAGAATCATCTCAGGTGTTAGATACCATCAGGCAACTAGAGACAAACATTAATCAGGGAAATCCTTTCGTTAAGAAAGCACTGGAACTCGAAATAATAGAGCACAAAAGCACATTTTTGGACGGAGAGATCAGTATTTCTTCTGCAATGGGCAGTATAGAGTCCAATAGATTCCCTGTATGTAGTGAACAAAACCGTACCAAAATGGAGTTTTCGCTTCCCTTGAAATCCACATCTAAGGCAGACATCTTGTCTATTCGATTAGATATGGAGCCATATGAGGAAGAGCGATTCCGCTTGGTGTTCCCATTATCAGAGCAAACAGTATCTACTTGGACGGATCAAATGGAGAACAGAGAAATCCTTACAGTAGATAATGGAGTTCTACAAATACAGGCAAGTAGTGATTTCGCACCATCCTTGTTCTCTTTAAAACATCTAGGAGTTGAGTGGTTAAGTTCATCATTTCCTCAGCCTGGACCAAAATCTTGGTGGAATCCATGGATCGGGGGTATCTCAGCTGAAGTCGATGGAATGTCTGAATCTAGCTTAATTGAGGAAAAGCGCGAGGCATCATTCGCGGAAATTATTGATAATATGGGGAATCATTGGACTGGCATCCGAATGAGTACAATGATTTTAAAGAATGAATTATTCAAAGGTTTGACTTTAGATCAATACTTTGTAATGTTGCCAGGTGTGCCAGTGCTTGCAACAGCTATCCAAGTAACACAAAATACAGGTGACTCATTATACCCGCTTAAGATAGGTAATACGACGTTCTACAAAGCGAGTAATGAACTATCAGACACAAGAGTATATGTAACTAATAGATTTGGAGATAATATGATTTACAAAGCTGGTAAAGTTGGATCCGAGATTATTAGTGCGAGCGGTATCATCCAGTATGGATCTCAGGAAAGAAATCACCGGTTGATTATGATCGCTCATCCGAAAGTAGACTCTTGTGAATCGTATGTAAATAATCAGGTTGTATTATCCACAGTGAGTGAAAAGATATTTGTAAAAGACGGGGAAAAAGGGTACGGAAAACCTCAGTTTTACGTTATTTCAGATCTTCTTGCCCCGGAGGAAGCTTATCAGGATTTACTTCATATACGTTTTGACCAATACAGTTAAGGAGGTTGCAACCATGAGAATAATAGATGCTCATGTTCACTTCTCCAACATTACGGCATTTAAAGAAACGGCCACGGCCCAATCCTTTGTTGATTATACTGCTGAGGGGCTACTTAACGAATTTAAAGATGCTGGTGTTATTGCCGGCGTTGGTATGGGGGTAACGGAAACGATCGGTGGAGCCTTCCCTGACCCGGCAGCGCTTAATCCTATGTTACTCGATTTAAGTAGCCCTCTTCTGGACAACCTTTTTACTTGTATAGGAATTAATCCATTAACCTTACACCTTGCTGGTCAGATTGAAGCTCTGGAACAGTCGTTAAGTTCAGAGCGTGTAGTTGGCATCAAATTGTATGCTGGTTATTATCACTACAATATTGGTGATGAAATTTATGAACCGGTGTATAAATTGGCAACTACCTATAATCTGCCGATTATTATTCATGGGGGACTGACTTATGCAGAGAGTGGACTACTTAAATATTCACATCCTCTGTACATGGAAGAGACATTTTTGAAATATCGTAACCTTACTTTTATGTTGTGTCATTTCGGTGATCCTTGGGTTATGGATACTGCAGCTATGCTTGAAAAGAACCCTAACCTGTTCACCGATCTATCAGGATGGATAGTAGGGGATGCGAACAAGGTTGACCGATTGTTGACAGAGCAAACATATACTGATCATTTTAAGCGTGCAATTGTTTTTGCAGAAAAGTATGATCGACTTGTATTTGGTACGGATTGGCCACTTGTCCCACTGGATCCTTATATTAGATTTGTTAAAAGCTTAATTCCGCAAATTCACTGGGAAGATGTTTTCTTTAACAATACAATACAGGTTTTTCCGAGGCTGAAGGAATGGATTGAAAAGGGCTAGTAATTAACATAAAGATATCTTCACGAATTCTATTAATGTTTAACCTAAGGAGATGAACTTTTGGATAAGACTAAACGTACGGAAATTATAGAAATGACATCTGATAATAAAGCTGATTATGAGTGCAAAGATTATCCTTTCACAGTCATAGGAAGGCTTATACCTAAATTAGAAAATCAGAAGTGGAGCTATCAAGAAGAACTTTTTGAGGAATCTTATGAATCAACATATCCGGAACACGAAGACCTTGATGACTATATAAATAGTGATGATTGTGTTGCCTTCTTGTACTATTTCGAAGGAACATGCTTAGGACACATCAGATTAAGCTTAGTGTACGAATATAACTTCGCTTCTATTGACAGACTGATTGTATTCGAACCTAGTAGAGGTAAAGGAATAGGAACTGCCTTACTGAATAAAGCGAAGGAATGGGCACTAATAAAAGAAATGAAAGGTTTCACATTAGAGACTCAGGATGTTAACTTACTCGCATGCCGTTTTTATTTGAAAAATGGTTTTGAAATAGGTGCCGTAGATACCATGCTTTATTCAAACTCAAGTTATAAGGATGAAAATGCAGTGTTTTTCTATTCAAAATTCTAATGATGTCTTAAAGCTTTGGACAATAAAAATGTCGCCAAACGGCGGCATTTTTATTTTGGATAGATGTATGTTTTATCCTAGAAATATAACTACTATCTTCAATCAGCCGTTTGGCTAATTGAACTATTAGCGACAAGCTTTAACAACTCTAATACGTTACTATAATGAATTTCGCTCAACTGCTCTATGATCTCATCAACCAAATAATTTTCTGAACCCACTACCCAGAGACATATTACACCAACTAACCCTGAGAGCATATATTCAATACCGATCGTAATCTGCGTGTCGTGACGATATTCTCCAAGGCCGGAGAGCATGAACATTTTTAAAGCTTCTTTTAATTGATTGGAAAAGCTTGTTTGGCCATTTTGACTGAGCATTGCTTTGAAGAAAACGATGTCGCGTTCAATAATTTCAAACATGTTTTTTAGAATGGCAATAAACATTTCCTTGTTGGGTTCATGGATACTCATGCTCACATTCAGGCAGACATTTAGTTTTTCCAAGCTTTGCTGACACAATTTGTCCATCAAATCAGGTTTATCTACATAGTGCAAGTAAAATGTATTTCGATTGATCATCGCTTCGTCAGCAATATCTTGTACGGTTATTCGCTCATAGCCTTTGCTCTGAATTAACTTCACAAAGGATTCTTTAATCGCTTTTCTTGTCTTGATAATGCGTAAATCCACCTTGTCTGTGGTCAATTGAATCCCATCTCCCTAAAGATAATAGTCATATTTAATGATAGTGATGTCTAATTATCACAACGGCATATATCAACCATTGAGCGGTTTAATTTTACGTTCTACAATGAGCTTAGTCAAATGGAAGAAAGACATTCAATCATAAGGGAGAGACACACTATGAAGACTTTGGCAATTATTGGAGCAGGTAAGGGATTTGGATTATCCTTGGCAAAGCGCTTTGGGAAAGAAGGTTTTCAAGTCGCGTTGATCGCGCGAAATGCTGTAAAGCTACAAGAAATGGTTAGCGAACTACACACCGCTGGAATTGAAGCTTCCTATTTTACGGCTGATCTCTATAGCCCAGAGCACATCAAACAAGCTATAGATAGCATCAAAGAAAAGTATGGCCACATTGATGTCTTGGAATTCAGTCCTACCTCAGGCAATTATCCTCCGACCTCTGTGATGGAATTGACGGTGGATAATGCAAGGGACCTATTTGAAGCGTATGTGGTGAGCGCCATTCATGTTGTCAATTCCGTTCTTCCGGATATGCTGAGCAAGAAGGAGGGCTCTCTGCTGTTCACCACAGGACTGTCTGCCATGTATCCCGTCCCTATGATGGGGAACATAGGTATCGCATTTTCGGGATTGCGTAACTATATTGCCAATCTTCATACTGAGCTGTCCTCCAAAGGCATTTTCGTAGGTCATCGCTCCTTGGGTCTATTCATTAAAGAGCCAGGCACGGGTACATTTGATGATCCAGACGTGATTGCCGATATGTGGTTTCAAGCTTATGTAGACAAGAAGGTATGGGAAGAAGAATACCCCAAAGGGGTGACGCCTGACACGGTCGTATTTTAATACTAATAATATACCAATATCAGCAAAGGGATGAGACAACAATGAACTCAAGTTCACAGAAAGAAACGACGCAGTTGACGATTGACGTGTGGGCGGATGTGCTGTGTCCCTGGTGCTATGTCGGCGAAAAACGCTTGGAGCTAGTCATAGAGCAGCTACCATTTGCAGACGATATCAATCTGAGACTTCACACCTTTCAACTGGACCCAACCGCAACAAGTAAAGTTGCACCCACGTTGGACTATCTTTCCCGAAAATATGGAGTATCAGTCACTGAGGCCCGCTCGATGGAGGAGGGGATGGCACAGCAGGCAGCACATGAAGGACTGAAATACGAGGTTGATCGTCCGCAGAGCAGCACATTTGACATGCTTCGCTTGGTACATCTTGGTTCAGTGTACGGTGTAGCATGGAAATATCTACGAGCTATGCAAACAGAAGTATTCAGTGGTAACTTTGATGCGTTCGAACACAGCACGCTTATACGGATCGGTGAAGGTCTTGGTATTCCGACTGAAGAGATCCGTGACGTACTCACTTCCAATCGCTATGCAGATGCCGTGTTAGCAGATCACAATGAGGCAGTAAAGCTGGGGGCAACGGGTGTGCCCTTTACAGTAATTGCTCATCGTGTTGGGATTCCAGGGGCCGTAAGCACCAATCAATATAGAGAAAACATCGAGGAAGTCTGGGGGAAGCTGAATGACTGATCACAAAACAGGAAAGAAGCCAGCCATACTCAGACTAGTTGAGAACAGCTCCAGCGGCTATTGTGATGCCGAGAGCGGAATATGTATGTTGCCGGCGAAGGGGAATTCCAACGTGAATCCAGAGTCAATATCAGTGAAAAGCTCTGAAATGAAGCAAATGGATTAACGTTACCCTCGACGAAAAGAGTCGAAACAAAGGTTTGTTTAATTGCAATCCCTATCAAACAGGTGCGCAAACTTTGTTTTATGAAATTGAAGATTCATAAATAAATTCATAACCACGAATGAACACAACATACAAATGGAGGTAATGACACGTGATATTAGTAACCGGAGCAACAGGACATTTAGGAAAAGCGGTAATTGACCACTTATTGACGAAGGTAGAGCCTTCGAGAATCGCAGCTTTTGCAAGAGATCAAAGTAAAGCAGCCTCACTCAAAGACAAAGGTATTGATGTTCGCATCGGTAATTTTGACGATGTGGCTTCACTCGAAAGTGCAATGAAGGGCATTCATAAAGTACTGCTCATCTCATCTAATGATCATGGCCAGCTCCTTGAGCAACATAAGAACGTAATCCATGCCGCGAAGAAGGCACAAGTCTCACAGTTAGTCTATACAGGTACTGCGGTTCAGGACGCAGAGGGCTCGCCGTTAAAAGCAATGCTGGAAGCACATGAACACACCGAAGATTACATTAAGCAAAGTTCTCTACCTTATACGATTCTTCGCAATACGATGTATGCAGATACCCTTCCTTTGTTCCTGGGAGATAAAGTATTTGAAAGTGGCATTTATTTGCCTGTGGGAGACGGCAAGGTCCCATTTGCTCTTCGCAGGGAAATGGGAGAGGCTGCAGCTAATGTACTATTACAGTCCAATCACGAAAACAAAACCTATGTACTTACTGGAAATGAACTGAATACTTTCGACCAGATTGCAACAATACTGTCTGAATTGTCTGGGAAAACTGTTGGCTATATCAGCCCCGATTTAAATGCCTTTAAAGAGATGCTGAGAGCGGCGGGTAATCCTGAGTTCGGCATATCTACTATTGCGGGGTTCATTTCCGATATGAGGGAAGGGAGGTATAACCTTCAAAGCGATAATTTTGAAATGCTATTAGGTAGAAAACCAATGTCGCTAAAAAACAGCCTAAAGGAAATCTATTCAATCTAATTGACTATTAAAGATATTAAAAAAGCAATTCAGTTCCCAAATGTGGCTAAAGATGCTCGGATTCCAGCCAGTGTAGCCATAGGGTTACCTGACCTTTATGAACGAGCTATTCAGCATAAAAACATTATCGAAGCTGTGAAGAAATTACGTGAGCTTTATCCCAAACTTACCATTATTGCAGGGGCCCACTTAGAGACACTGTTCATCAGCTTCTGGGAGGTTTACGTTCGGGCATGGGGTACTGCGGTACGAAAACTATGGATGAACTACGAAATCATTCACAGTTTATTCGGATTTCCAATGTCGGATTGCGTGAGAGCCATCCACATGATGTACAAATTACGAAAGAAGCACCCAAATATACGTATTAATACTATATTCCATGAATTCATATGATTAGTTGCACACTCGGACAGATTCAAGGCAGCAGTCTCGATCCTCAGCATCGTTGACAACAGCACCTATTGGTTCCTTGGCGACCAGCCGGATATGGAGGACCGTGAAAAGCAGCCGTGGCTCGACCCATCAGACAGGGAGGTTTCCCCTCTTACCCACGGCCTTAACATCAAGACTCCGACCCTGTTCATCGTCGGCACTCGCGATTACCGGACTCCGGCGGCTTCAGGCGGAGAAATGATGTTCCGCTTGCTGAAGCATTTACGAGTTCCAACGGCACTCATTCAGTTTGAGGGGGCGGGCCATGCAATTTACAGTAGTGTCGATCCTCGCCATCATGGTTTGAGCATCCACTACCTTCTGCGATGGATGGACCGACACCTGAAGGGCGAGCCAACTCCGGAGTTTGAAGTCAGGGCAGCGAATTAGGGCTGGAACAACAATTCGATTATCGCACAAAATCATGCCTTCACGATTACCGGAGCGCCGATCGTTCAGACTGAGCGTGCGATGTGTCCGGCATCATCGCTCACAGTGACGGCATATCGGTGCAAGGCCGCAGCGCAGCAGACAGAGGCTGTTGAACATACAGAGCCATCGCGAATTGAGAGGGAGCAGTACAATGTAATGCTTGCTGGAGGACGCACCCGGCTGATTACGGTTGGACCAGACAGAATCTTCTTTTTGTTTGTCCTGACCAAATTCCACATGCTATAATCCAATGGAATCAATGAAAGTCCATGAATAAAGGAGAGTTCGATCAACCGTAAATTCTCCTCGCTAAAATCCTTATTTGATTACTTACAGAACAAAGCTGAAACAAGTGACTTAAAGCCATATATCCAGCGCAATGTTATGGCCAAAATGGATTTAAATGTGGTTAAAGAAAGCCAAGAAACCATTGCCAATCGTATTGATGGAAAACTTCTTAGGGAGGACGATTTTGAGTCATTTAGGCAGTTTATAGCTTATGATTTCGGAGAAATGAATAAAGAGAATAAACGTATTTACAATTTCCATCAATTTAACCGTGAACGAGATACAGCTATTGTTTCCCTCATTTTAGGATCAGGCCTTAGACTATCTGAGGTTGCAGGCATTAACGTCGAAGATCTGGATATGAATAAAGCTTTAGTTCGTGTTATACGAAAAGGTAATAAAGAGCAATATGTATATTTCAGCAAGCAAGCGTTACTAGATTTAGAAAATTATCTGCAGATTAGAGAATCCAGATATATCCCAGAAAAAAACGAAAGCTTTTTGTTTATTGCAGCTCCTGTTGGTCGCAAGGGAAAAAGCCGACGCTTAACGCAGAGATCCATTGAAAAACTGATTGAAAAGTATGCTTCAGCTTTTGGAAAACCAGCTTTAACCGTGCATTCTCTGAGACATTCATTTGCAACACGTTATCACTTAGAGAACAATGATATGCCTAGGTTGAAAAACCAATTAGGACATTCCTCAATACAAACAACAATGATCTATACACATTTAACTGATGAAGAAATGAGGAAAGCAGTTAACAATATGGATAAGTGATCTAAACCTTGATAGAAAACAAAAGTAATTTATAGCTACTTATAATAATAATTTTTTTGGAAACGTGACAACAAGTCTATCCATTCAAGAAGGATGATACCAGAAATATGGAGTTCAAAAATATTTTTTGGCTTGTTCCAACAAAAGTCATATAGGAAAAGGGATAAACTTGTTGTCATAATCTCTAATACGGCAAACTTGTTGTCAATAAAGGAGTAAACTTGTTGTCACTGGACACAACTGTACTGTACATCGACATAAAGTTCTTCATAGCTTATTAAGCCCCAGCCATTTGGCTGGGGCTCTTTTAGGTTCAGGATAGATAACCACAAATAATAAAAGGCTTAACTTCAAGCCATACTAAAATTAAAGACAATTCCTAAGCGGAAAGGACTATTTAATACACATGGGACAAAAACATCTGATCATACGACTGCATCCGATCGAACCGGTTTCAGCTGACCTTTTTAAGGAAAAATACTTAAGTAATTTGATAATTCAAGTTAGAGATGCGTCGTTTGAAGACCAGAACGGTAAGGGCATTATCTTAGGTGAGGCAAAATATGTTGCACCGCTACCGATAGAATTTCCAAAACCACATCCCAAAACTCAAATATATCAGCATTATCAGCTCGTACCTTTTCCACCTGATATATGCTCTTTTGCTGTGGCCACAGCCGTAGTCGCTCTCACGCTGCCTACAAACATAGAACATCAAAATATTGATGTGCAGATCGTCATAAAGTGGAATAGCCAAACCATTGAGCATAAGCAAATTTATTATAACGCGCCCATTTATGAATCCTCGAAGATGGTTTTTAATCAAGTTCAGAAAGACGATCTCCCTACAAGCATATATCTGCCTATTCCGCCATTCGATCGTATGACACCTTTACTCTCCCTGTCGGAAGAGGGTGCACCTCCCCCGTTCAACAATCTTAAAGCGGCTGTAGAAACAGTTTTAAACAAAGACACTGGAAATACATCTAACTTAGCCGTTCTGGAATACAATCGATGTATTCACATCGCCCGCGAAATCAGTTGTGATGCAGCTGTCTTCCCTCTTCCGCGTCCACTAGGCGCCATGCAAAGCTGGAGCTCCATGTATACGACTCCTAGTAATGACGACAAGGAACGCAATCGAAGAAGTTTCGAGGCCGAATTGTTAAGCTACTATACCACCCATAACAGCAACGCCGAAAGATTGGCAAATTTCATATTCGCCTTATCCACCGCTTTGAGCTGCGAAGCCAAAAGCATAAAGAGCACAGAGGCAATACTAACGTTTCCTCTGTTGCTCAATCCTGATCGGGAAGTATCCTTGAGATTAAAGGCTGCCGCACCAAACGTTTTAAGCTCTTTTCTTGAAGTTCCGGCACCTTACTTCTATGCGCTTACGGCGAACCTCCCCCCGCAAATGAACGTTGAGGAACGTTATGAAATGAGCAGCTTGTTGCCTGAAGAGCAGTTGCTGTCCGTATTCAAGCATGCCGTGACCGAGCATATTATCGATAATAATTTGCTGATCGGACCCGCTCAAGCAGCAAGACGGCTGCACGCTATCGGTACGGAAGGTAGAGGGGACTTGCCGGAATGTCCGATTGATCCCAAAAGTTCAATTTTCTCATTGGTTAGTAAATGGTTTGCGCATAAAGATAACATCGATGCATTTTGGGCGGGTATGAATTCTGCCGACAAACCCCGGCATTACGATTTGTTGCTAAGTGTGATAACCAAAGGTGACGAAGATCTGGTAACGGCAATCAAGTCCCCACCTTTCGATGCTACAGATGCAGAAAAATTAAAAAAGAAAATCGCTGATGACTGGAAGGCGCTATTTCAGCAAAAACCGGATATAATACCAAAATTTACTGAACCGGGAACGAATGAAGAGCGGGTGGAAGCCTTCATCGGGTATTTGAAACGCTTCTTTAGTGTTGAGAAGACTACTCCTCAAGCGGCCAATGTGTTAAAGGAGGATGCTCCCGGCCTAAAGAGGCCTTCCCGGCCATTGCCGGACTTGGACGCTCGAATTAAGGGAGTTAAAGACCTGACTATAGGCATCAAACCGAACGGTCTGAGATTTGCCGTCATGGAGGGTCTCTGGGCGCGAGGCTTTACTAGTGCAGAGCACATGAAAGGCCTAAACATCAATGAGCTTAGCGAGGCCTTAACCGGCTCCATTGCGTATGACTGGGTCCAGAAAATCTGGGATAACGCCCAAACATCCCCGCTCCATTCAAAAAACATTCAAGAAGGTTTCAATCCGGTGAACTCGGATGGGGGATTGATTAATTGCGTCTCTCCAGAGCAACTGTCGCCATTCGGACCAATTGCATATCTTCAGGAGCTGCTGCAAACCGTTCCTGATAAAACGGGGGGGAATTCAAACTCACTGGGAACATTGCTGGCTGATCGGAGAGGGCCTCTCGGTAATCTACTGGCTTCAAAAGCTAATATGTATGTACCGTTGCCAATGATCGATCTTGTTAACGAATCTTTGGAATATATGGTTGCCTGCCGTATGTCTCATGGTCAGGTTTATGATACGACTAAGGATGAAATAGGGGGCCACCTGCTTACTTCCTCTGCTTATTCGAAATCCGAGATCGCCCACGAGCCTACAACGCTATTCGAAGCGCTGCCTGAGCACTCCACTCCTGCTGTGAATACGGATGAGAAGAGCGCCTATCATGAATTGCGAACAGACTTCTCTTCGCACCGACTCCCCTACTCCCAGCCTTTGGATGTAGCGCGGACCTATCTGGAAGCATTGGGATCGAGCCGGTATACAGTTATGCGCCACTTCCGAAAGAAAATTACAGAATTTGTGCTAAGTCCTAATCAAGAACCTTTGGAATTCAATCGTTCGCTTTGGCGCTATCCCGTTCGCTTCGACACTGCCAGAGAGTATCTGCTTATATCGCCAGAGGAATATCAAACCATTTATCAAGATAAAATCGTCTTTTCGCGCGACGGACGGTTACGATCAGAATCGAACAAGGACAAAGTGTTGCTGCATGATTTGTATGGTTACGATTCATCCAACGGAAGTTTGTGGATGGATGATGTGGTAAAGCTTTCCGAATTTTTGTGTCGCACTGGCTTGTCCTACTGTAAATTTCTTGAGCTCTGGAAGTCGGGGTTTGTAGAGTTCCGAGCGAAAGGGAAAGAAGGAGGTTGTTTCCCGGATTGCGAACCCTGTAACTTGAACGATTATCAAATCGATTTCAAAACACCCGCGGATCAAGCCGACGCCCTCAAGCGGCTCGCGGTCTTTATTCGGCTGTGGCGTACTCTCCAAGCGGTCCCCCAAGCCCGATACACCTTCACCCAGTTGCGGGATATTTGTCAGGTGCTGAAGCTCTTCGACGTCAGTCGCGTCAACCCCGAATTCATCCGGCAGCTGGCCGCGTTTCAAATGCTTCGCGATGATTTCAACCTGTCGTTATCTGATGGTGCAACGAACGGGGAGAGGGACGTCGCATGTCTAGATGATGCCTCCATTGCGACCGGAGCAGAACGGATGCGCCTGCTGGCATTATGGGTACCGGAAGCATGGAAGAAGGAAGGGTATCCGGATAGTAGCAACAATCCACTGATAAGAGCCAAAGAGTGGGCCCTCAATCACTTGTTACAGCAAATTGAGCAGCATGCGATAAACAACTTTAACTGCGGCTGCAGAGAACCGAAGTTTCTCAAGATCTTCAAGAGCAATCTGAAGTCTTTGGCTGTATTAGCCGGCTTTGAATCAAGGGGCGTCTCAAATGACGCTTGGCATGCCGCTCCCACACATACATTGCGATTCGCTGAGATACTGGCCAAAATCTATGCTTCCGAATTCGGCATCGGAGAGTTGTTGTTCCTATTCGGAGGAACGGAACAGCGCATGAGCGAGGAACCCTGTCCATTGCTAGCTGCGGATGAGCTGCACGGCGATGATCCGTTCCCATTGCAATCGGCTAATGAAGCGAAGGATAGTCCTTTGGGGCTGCCGGATGATGAAGACCAGTTTTCGCTGTTGTCATTGAGACATCAACTGATGGAAATTGATGCGAGCGATGAAGATGCCAAGCATTGGACATGGACGCGGATGGAGGCATCTCTACGGGACGAGTTCGGCTATGCGGTCCAGCCAGATGAGGAGGACAGCTGGCTTTGTTTAGGGCAGCATTTCTTCCCAACTGTCCTGTCCGAATGCGGGCTTACTGTAGAACCGCTTCAACGAATGTACAGTGCTTCGCTGGATAAACCAACCAAGGCAGGCATGTGGAATACACCGCTTGACGGCCCCTTTCGTTACCATTCGGATAAGCTCTGGACCGAAATCCCCTTATCCGACGAAGCCGTATTAACTAAGTTGAGCCGGATCCGGCAATTAGACCCGCATGAACAGAAGGCGGTAACAAGCTTGTATTATGCGCCGCGGCTGGAGCTTGCTAAGTTCGCCTTCTTGTTTGCCAATTACGGGGAAACCGAAGACTATTTGATTCAAGAACCGGATGAACAGAAACGATGGGCTCGGTTCCAGAAAGAGTTCACCCGCTTCCATCGCCGCTGTGTGGTCATCGCCGTCCACCTGACATCGCACATTGCTCAATCGGTTGGAGTGAATCGGGTCGAGGTCGGCCTAGCTAAGCTCATTCTGAAGCATCTTTGGGCCGATGAGAACAAAGCTATCAGCACGCTTGAGCAAGATAACGGCCAATTTCCACCTATGTTAACCTGGAACTTGTTGCCCAGCGCTGGTGCTTATTCCGCGTTGCTCGGACTTGTAGGGACAGGCATGCAGGTAGATTATACCGACGGAGATCAGAATCTCCGCTGGCGTGAAGTTCGCGGTGGTACCGAAGTGTTCGGAGCAGAAGAGAACATGTGGAATGCTCCAGTACCGATGATCATTCCTTCATTCGATACGAAGTTCACTGGCGGACAAGAACGATTCGCTGTTGTACGCAACGGATATGCGATGGCGAACCACGAAGGAAGGATACTTGGAGGCGCTGAAGCTTACTCTCTACATTGGCATGGCCTTCTACTGATTGAAAATAGAGGTGATTACAGCTTCAGCGCCGGCTCTCCAACCCCAACTGGACAATTGCCGGATGCCTCGATCATAGATGAGGCATGCAGCTGGCATATCACGTTAAAACGAGGGCAGAAAAGTTGGGTTCTACTGAGTGGGGAAGGTCAGGGAAATGATAATTCGGTGGAGTGTTCAACTCCAATCGAATTGAAAAAAGGGTTCTACGAGTTGGATATCGTGTTTCGTCGGGAGGCTCTTGCCTTCGACGGACCGGAAGATATTTGTCCCCAACGAACCGGCTTTCAGTTCAAATACTACGGACCGGATACGGAGAAGGTCTGGAGAACGATTCCACTTGATAAACTGTTTCAGGAGCTGAAGGACGATCCGCTCTCCCATTTCATTCCCGATGCACAGGTCCCGGATAAAGCTAAGGCGTACTTAGAGCAACAATACACCAGCACGCTTCGGGACATCCGGCGCACTTATCAGCGAGCTTACAAGGCCATGCTCTTCGCTGCCCGGCTGGGCTTGTCGGCCCGTAAAATAGCGGATGACGGTCAAGCTGAATTGGGATATATGCTGGAGAATGAGAAATTATTCTCCGGACAGTCCTATCTTCGTGACACAGATCATTCATTCAAGGCTCATAAGGCTGATTTCAACTTTAATTTCTTGCCTGTTTTCGATAATTACGCCGCTCCATCAGCAACCCAAGACGAGAGGGCATACCCGTCAACAGAACGCCGGCAGGCTATGTTCGATTGGTGGGAGCGGTTGTTTGATTACACAGTGATGCGCACCGAAACCAACCGTTCACCAGAACAGCCCGCATGGCTGCTGTTCCATGAATCGCTGGAGTCCCATGAAGACATACCCGGGCATTTGGTCCGTCATCTAGGTATTGATATGCAGCACGCGGAATTAGTGCTTCATTATTTTATATCTGAACCGGAAGAGATTCCTCCAAAACAGCAGTTGGTGGTTACCTCTGATCAGTTGGCGGATGAACGCTGGGCGCTGCGTGTATGGCAGTCTGAGAAGTGGATTCGGGAGCTAATGAGACAT
Organism: Paenibacillus peoriae KCTC 3763; assembly: GCF_000236805.1. Classification (GTDB taxonomy): domain Bacteria; phylum Bacillota; class Bacilli; order Paenibacillales; family Paenibacillaceae; genus Paenibacillus; species Paenibacillus peoriae. Next base: position 203,255 of record NZ_AGFX01000009.1, read on the forward strand.
TTCTTTTCTAAGGATATCGCGGAGGCCAAACCATATCTTTGGGCTGCAGATGATCCGTCAGAACCTGTGGGAGTAGAAGACTCCGGCAACGATAACCTGACACGCTTCTACCGTGACGGCTGCATCGAGAATGAGCAGATTCGGCAATACGAAAAAATCAAACGCCTAAACGACGGTTTGAGGGAGCGCGGTAGAGCAGGGCTAGTCGCCTACTTGACCCATATGAAACGTGTTCCCCTTCCATGGGGTGGCTTCGCCGAAGATGCAAAACACTTGAGCGAGCTCCTACTGGTGGATGTGGAAGCAGGTATCTGCGAAACGTCCAGTCGCATTGAAGAAGCGCTGACCGCGATTCGGCTGCTCGTTCAGCGAGTTCGGCTTGGCCTGGAGCCCTATTTATCGGCTTCCGCTCGATTTATGGCAGTGTGGGATTACCGCTTCAGCCATTACCACAGTTGGAAGGCACATCGAACCCGATTCTATTATAACGAAAACTGGATCGAATGGGACGAATTGCAGGAGGCAAGACAGACGGAAGCATTCCAGTCGTTGGAATCCGAGCTGCGCCGTTCTTCGTTGTCGATAGTCAAACCGACCGAGTCAGTCTTACCGATTGGATCGAGCCTTCCAGCTCATCCTGGAATAGTGGCCGTCCAGAACAGAGAATTTACTGTCTTAGACCACATTGAACCTGGTGCAGAAGGACTCCGAATTCAAGGTACGCTTGAGCACCAGTTCCGGCCGACCTGGCTAACACCAGAAGCAGAGCTCCCAATGTGGTTCAAGGCTGCGGTCAAGCTAGGCAACCCTTTCATTCGAATTGCTGCGGCAGGCATGCCGCCTGCCGGAGCGGAGGATATAGCCGATTGCACCAAGACCGAACCGATGGCCTGTTGCAAGGAGTTCAGCAAGACATATCCAGTACGGATGGATGAGTATTATTTTTGGATCGACCACGCAAGAGTCTATAAGCCACAAACCCAGGATGCCGAATGTGGAACCATTTCTGCTAATCCCGAATCGGATTGGCAACGTCCAGACAAGCTGCCCGTTTTATTGCACTGGGAATCCGAACCGATGGTGCATTTATGCTGGTGCCGTGTACACAATGGTCAATTCCAGCAGCCTCGGCAATCCCATGAAGGCGTTATGGTCATTAAGGGTATGAATCCGGAAATCGTTTTTATCGGTCGCTGGGGAGACTCGCTGTATTTCGAGGTTAAGGGAGGGAGCGCTGCACCGGGTCATTCCATGCCGCTAATGCCAGGCTTCCGCTACGATCTGGCCATGGATGAAGCACTTGCTCTGCCCAATGTGGTTGTCCCGAAACCTGATCATAATACCTTCCCGCCGGCCTATCCGTTTTTTGCCTGGTTTAAACCCGGCAGTCGCCTGCTACCGAGTACCATGTTCAGTTCCGTTATCGCGATAGCAGGTCAACTTCGGGCGCATTGTCAATACGAGGCAGCTCTTAAGTGGTATGAGATGTTTTATAACCCACTAAAGAAGGATAACCGCTGGGGTCGGTGCCCTCCGGCGCATCCCTCTGTCCTGAGTAACAAGGAGAGAGCTATTCTGCTTCATTATACAGAGACGCTCGTGCAATGGGGAGACGCGTTATTGAGGGGGAATTCTCCGGAAGACCTTCATCAGGCAAGGTTAATCTTTGCCACAGCCGATAAGATTTTGGGGGAAGCACCTGCAACGATTCTGGAGGACACAGTAAATCGGAAAGAAACAACCGTAACTACCTTCAACTCGAGCTGTGCTCCGATCAATCCTCGGTTACTCTCATTGTATACGAATGTAGCCGACCGGTTGGCTCTGATCCATAGCTGCCTTGATGCAAGTCGTTTGAAATCCAGCCGTCAAAGTTATTATGCGGATGGTTTTGTGAGTAGAGGGTCCGGTAATAGGACCTGCTATGACGACGAATGGTGCGTACCCGCAAATCCGTATCGGTTTATCTTCTTGAACCAGAAGGCACAGGAGCTCGCATCGGATGTACAATCACTTGGACATGTCCTGTTGGCTGCCTACGAGAAGGGGGATTCGGAATCGCTTGTTGCCATGCATGCCATGCACGAAAAGCAAGCTGTCAACCTTGCACTCGAGGTGAAGCAAAATCAGTGGCGGGATGCGGATTGGCAGGAACAGGCGCTTAAAAAGACAAAGGAAATGCTTACGGCCCGTCTTCGGTACTATAAAGGGCTTATAGCTACCGGTTTAATCGGCGGGGAAAGACAATATGATCCACGTATCACTATGACAACCAAATCTCTAGACACAGGAACCAATTACGAAGGAAGAGGAATGAGTAATATTCTGATTCCCGATCCCTATGTGGGGTGCTGCAGTTTTTCGAAACTTGCCACCGGCACCAAGACAAGCATGTACCATTGGGCATATGCAAGAATCGCTTATGCCCAGGCAGAAACGTTCCAAGTACTGGCTTCACATGGGGTGACCCTTGCAGGCTGGCAGCGCCGTGAACAGGAATGGCAGCACCAAACGGAGCTGTTGAAGATCGAAATTGAGCAGGTCGACCGGCAGATTCTGGCTACGCAACGTCGAAAAGACATTGCTTTGCGCGAAGTGAATAATCAGCAGCAGCAAATTAAAAATTGCGCGGAGAGAAGTGAATTCCTCCGGGATAAATTTACAAACCATGAGCTTTACCTGTGGCTTCAACAGGAAACAGCAGCTATGTACTATCAAATGTACGAAATCGGACTGCACTACGCCAGACAGGCTCAGAAGGCTTTCAATTACGAAAGAGGACATTCGACGCGTCAATTTATTCCATCTGAGATTTGGGATCATCTTCGTGAGGGGCTAATGGCCGGCGAGAGACTCCATCTAGCGGTCCGTCAGATGGAAAAAACGTACTTTGCGGAAAATGTCCGTGAGTATGAGCTTATCAAGCATATTCCTCTGCGAACCCATTTTCCAATGGAATTCCTGCAGTTGTTAGTTACCGGATCCTGTGAGATCGATATTCCCGAATGGATGTTCGACCTTGATTATCCCGGCCACTATATGCGGCGCATCAAGAACGTCACGCTGACAGTGCTATGCGAAGCGGAGGCTTACTCAGGAATACATTGCCGTCTGACCCTGCTAAGCAGTAAGACAAGAATAGATCCGAGGCTCGTTGTACCGACCAACTCTTGCTGCCGAAACGAGCGTTATAAGAACGGATATCAAACCATGCCCGATGACGAGCGCACCGTATCCGTTTATGCAGCTAGGGAAGCAATCGCAACTTCCAGTGGTATTCGGGACTCTGGCATGTTTGAACTGAATTTCCAGGATGAGCGCTATTTGCCCTTTGAGTTCGCCGGAGCAGTCAGCAGATGGAGAATTGAGCTTCCTCATGAGAATAACCCATTTGATATTGAATCGTTGAGTGATCTCATTCTTCACCTAAGCTATACGGCTCGGGAAGGAGGGGACAACCTCCGTCATGCTGCAAACGAATGCGCCAGAGAGTGCCTGCCCGGCTTTGGTGTAAGACTATTCGATGCTAAGCAAGACATTCCAGACGCTAATCCATTCACCATCCGGCTAAGTAGAAGTATGTTTCCTTTCATTACGAGCTATTGGGAGATTGGTGTTTACCGCTTTGAGTTTCTTTTCCGAGTCCCGAAGACTTTTGCCTCCGATCATTGTACGGTCGAATTTCTACCAGGACAATTTGACGAGCCGATGTTGAAAAATCATCATTGTATTGGCAAAGAGGAGATGCAGAGTGTCATATGCGTCGCGAATGAACAAAGGCCAGAACTGTACCATGGGGTAATTGAGTTGAAGAATGAGGTTCTCGTGGAAAGCTCCCTTCAAGATATAGGAAAGCTCCGATTCCCTGATGAGGCTGGAAATGTGAAGGATATCTATGTGTTCTGTTGGTATCGCAGGAGATAAAGCCTTATGTTATGTTGAAAGGAGAATTGACATGACGCAGAAGCTTGCGGTTATCGTCATTCACGGATTGGGCAGACAAAAGCCGGATTTCGCTAAGGATTTTATCACCAATCTCCATGAAGGTTTCCGTAAAGTATCAGGAGAAGAACATACGGAAAGTCGTCTTGTCATTCAGCCGGTCCACTGGGCCAAAGTATTCCAGGACGGAGAAAAATTGCTTGAGAAAAATCTGTTCTACGAGCCTTACCATTTGCGTTACTTAGATCTTCGGCGGATTGTCGTTCACTACTTAGCGGATGCTGTCGCCTATCAGCCACTCCTACCCCTCGATGAGGAACAGAATTACACAGCTGTTCACCGAACAATATTTGATGCCTTGCAAGTCTTGGCTCAAGAAGCCGGCCCCAACGCACCGCTATGCGTTATCTCGCATAGCTTAGGCACGGTCGTAGCGAGCAATTTTTTTTACGATCTGCAATCTGGCCGTGTGATAGCAAACGCGGGCTTTGATTCGGCGCTGGAGCGAGGAGACACACTTTCCCTGTTCTATTCCTGTGGGACGACGTTGCCTCTTTGGAGTTTGCGCTATCATGATTTTGACCAGCCGATTCGCGTACCTAGCCAGCAGGTTAGCAGCCTATATCCCAATATTAAAGGTGGGTGGATCAACTTCTTCGATAAGGACGACATTCTGGCGTATCCTTTGCGGAAAGTTCATCCCGAATATGAGAAGGCCGTTACGGAAGATAGGGACGTGAATGTGGGAGACATACGGACTAACTGGAATCCTTTCTCTCATTCTGGTTATTTCAAGAGCGATGAGGTCACTATGGCCATCGTCAAAGGAATGGTTAAGGTGTGGAAGGAAGCGAATCAATCGTCACGGTAGAGAAGAAAAAAGCGAATAGGAGGAATAGGTGCGAATGTTAACAAGAAAATCGAAACGTCTTACTAATGCAAAGGGATCATTAAAAGACAGACGCGAAGTTCTCGTTGGCGCTGTTGAAGATTGAGCAGGAAGGTAGTAAGAATTGAACGAGGCGCTCAATACCTTTTAAAAAAACATTTGTGTAGGGGGAGTCCTTGAATCTATTCTGAACGGACCGAACGACTTATATGAGGCCGATCAATTTTCAAGCAGTCATGCTCGTTATACGGCATGTCGATTCATTACCGCCGTTGTTCGACGTAGACTGTTCAAACGGTAATGACGCTTAAGCTTAGTTTCCCAATATTAACGTAGCAACATGGTTCTAACAATATGATAATAAAGGGAGCGTTACAATGAGTACAAACGTAAAGAAACATGCAAGTAAAACGGTAAATTCCGAAAGTGATTTTTTCGATACGGCCAGCCTTTCAAAAGCTTATGAATTATATGAGGGCAAGTGCACCTGTGACACCTCTTATGGTAACGACTGTGCGCACTTCTTAAGTAATGCGCTAATAAATGCCGGATATAGCATCACTTCAGGTGTAAAATGTCCAACTGGACGTTTAATCAGAGCAAAGGAGTTACGTGACTGGGCGAAAAAAATGCCAAATGTAGTCGAGCGAACCAATCATGATTCATCAAGTTCAGGCTATTGGTTTGTATATCAGGAGAGAGCGAATGACGGTCAAGGCCATGTTTGTATCCATAAAGAAAACCAAGGAAAACATACTTCGGTTGGAACAGGAGATTATCCTGACTGGGAAGTCCAAACGCACTATCAATTTTAATGAAAATGAATCTCAACAGGTTCTGAAGGCAAAAGATTCTTGGGTACTCAAAAGACTTGTGTGTAACCCGTGAATTCAGCGGCGAAGAATATTGATTGGTGGCTGACCTCAGGCTGTTGATGCGTCTCGACATCTTTTTCCTGCGTTATAGAGGATGAAATAACAGCGCCGAGCCAAAAAGCGAGAATGAGATTCTTGAACCTGCTGCGTGAACCAGCGTGTCGCTGACGGCGGGAACGGTTTTGCATAGTCCTGCTATTTAATTGTACCGCCGTAGTATTAAAAGCAAATTGCAGATGACCTCCACGGATTTTTAAATGTTCTTGTCAATAATCGGCCAATGTTCTTTATCATTCATGAGCAAGTTGATCAAGGGGCGGGATATGTTTCTAATTTTTTTTACAGGTAAAGTGTCGAAGGACAAGAACATACACGCATAGGAAGGAGCTGTCCCATAAGTAACTTTTCTACTGATGAGATTGTCCTGTCCCTTTTAAAAATCGTAAAAAGACAGCAGAGCAGAGATTCTTCCGTTATCGGGGAATCGCTGCTCTGCATTTTTGGTCAACTGCGGCTTGCTTCAGCAGATTATGGGCAAGGGAAAGCCAACCGACCTCAAGCGTCACCTTCTCCATGCCGCGAAGCAGAAAGCTCCGGAATCCCCGGTTGTTTTTCAGTTGACCAAATACACTTTCCGGATCGGTCATTCGGCGGACCGATAAAACATACTCTTCTTCACTTTGAAGGATTTCGCTGTCCTGCTTCTGGTACCTTAATCTCTTCAAACTTACAACTATGCTGGAGAAAACAATTCGACAACCAGTAATTCGGAGATTTTTATGCTATCTTGGATTATTAATTGTAAGTTATCAACAGACTCTTTTTCTCACAACGTATGTCACCTAGAATGAAAATGAATTTAATTTTTTCATAGGAATATTCCTTAAAAAAGAAATAATTCAAATTATGAGATTTTTATTGTTTTCATTTGCATGAGAAAAGTTATAGGGCTATGATTGGTATAACAACGGTATTTGAACATACCTATTCATGAAAATAAAGTGTATTTTGAAATATCTGATAAAAGATAAAAATTCATTCAAACCAGTCTTGTAGTAGTTACTTAAAATGCTTAGACATTCATTCCCACAGGGTTGGAACTAATATTAAAGTTTAAAGTGATGGATATTAGGTCTCTCAATAGCCTGGTAATAAAGATTGAACTGATTCACAAAACAGGAACTAATAATTGAACTTCTGGATGGTGTATTTATGACAATATCTTTATTAAGAAACTACCAAAAACTCACAAGGTCAAGAAGTGATTATGGTGATTTAAAGAAATGTGAATTTCATATTCATACTCCTGCCTCTCATGACTACAGATTAATCCCTAACAAATTGTATAAGAATCTCACTGAAGTTGACGTTGTTAAAGTGGCTTACGAGATGGAAATGCTAACTGAAGTACAGAGAGATTTCCTTTTTAGAGAAATAGAATCAGGTTACTTTGAAGGAGATGACTATCGCCAGCAATTACAAAAAACTCCTTTCACTTGTTTTAAAGATTATCTCGCATTCAAATTGGTAGCCCATAAGTTATATGAAAATGAAATTCAAGTGGCTGTTGTTTCTGATCATAACACCGTTGATGGATATAAAAAACTAGTATATGCATTGGATGAATACTTCAAAGAAAGAATTAAGGGATCAGGATCGAAACATCAAATAACCCTGTTATTAGGTATTGAGATTTCATGTTCTGAAACAATACATCTTGTTGGCATTTTTGATAATTCGATGTATTTCGCTGTACAGAGACTTATTGAGGAATGCATCCCTTCAAAGGTGTTCGGAACATATGAAACAAGCCTTTCAATGATTGAAAAAATAAACAAAATCGGAGGAATAAGCTATATAGCTCATATTAATTCAACTAACTGGTCAAACACAACACAACTATATAAGCAAACTTTATTTAATCATCCGTCTCTTAATGTGGTTGGGATAACCTCAACTGATAAAGAGGGACAATTAAGTAAAATTAATTCTTACACCATGACAAATCCAAATGAAAAATTTTGTGTGATACATGAAGGAGACTCTCACCAGTTAGATGAATTGGGTAAAAAGAATACTTGGATAAAAATGAGCAAAGCGAGTTTTAATTCATTAAAAAAAGCCTTTATAAACCATAAAATTTGTGTTTTCATTACTAAACCTGATAGTACAAATAAATATATTAAAGGCTTATTGATTGACCCGGGTGATGAAGGATATCTAAGAGGAAGAAAAGAAGATGAACCTTTTGTTGTGGATTTTTCTAGTGATTTAAATTGTATAATAGGAGGTAGAGGAACTGGCAAGAGTACAATGCTAAACATTCTTGAAGTAGTTTTTACTCTAGAAGTTTTATCAATGCCTGTTCTTAGATTCATATGTAAAAATAAGTTCATCCTTGTGTACTTTGTATATTTGCAAAAGGAATATCTGCTAAGATTTATCCCCCAATTAAAAAAGAATCATATCTCTAGTGATCGTAGTCCGTTTGAAGAAAAAGCATTTGTGAAATATGAAAAAAATAGCAAAAAAATTATATTAGAGCATCATTGGATCGAGTTATACCAAATCAGTAAAAGCAGTGATTCTGTAAATTTCAATATTATCTTGGATGTGGAGGAAAAAAGAAGAATACTTAATAATGTCTATAGGAAAAGTTATTCAATTAATAACATAGTAGAACAGATTAATAACGGCAAAATTGGTGATTTCATAAAAGAAGTTATTTTTAATGGCCTTCCTTTTAAACGTAGAGATGAATTTCTAGAAACGTTTAAAAAGTTACCTAAAACACGATTAAGGACTTTTTTAGCTAAAGATCTCCCCTTACTCAATGAAAGTATGGATAAAAGAAAATTAATGATTGAAAGCAACTTGCAAGAATATAATATGATTCATCATAACCAACTAAATATCGTATATTCCCCAAAAGCAATTGATTCCATAGACTATATAGAGATATTGACTGATTCTTTTATTAGTCGCCAATTTCTTCCTGAATATAATATTACTTGGGGAGGAGTCGAACGATTTATCATTTCTGTTTCAAGTAAAATAGGATTTATGAAATTTCTCACTCATTTGTTTCAAAACTCTTTTAAGAAGATTGAAGAACATGTATCCATTCTAGATTACCAATCAGATAAACAACCTTCATTCTTTGATGTAGATCAAGAGAGAAAGAATGCAGAGAAAAAAGATCTTAACATCGTTTATGGTAAAATAAGAGACAAATTATTGGCCGACAGAAATAAACTAGTAAGGTGCTTTCAAAACTATTTTGAAGTAATCGACGATTTCTCAATCTTATTTAATACTAACTCCAAAGAGATTGTCACTACCCTGTCACCAAATATGAAAGATATCAATGAAATTTCTTTAGGACAAAAAGTCGTTGCCATTTTAACTTTCATTTTTGAGTACGGTAAACATTTTAATGATAACACTCCTCTAATTATAGACCAACCTGAAGATAACTTAGACAACCAATATATCTATAAAAATTTAGTGAACAGTCTTAAACAAATTAAGAACAATCGTCAAATTATAGTAGTGACTCATAGTTCAACAATTGTTACTAATGCAGATGCAGAACAAGTAATCGTTTTGGATTCAAATAGTCAAAATGGATGGATTGAGAAGAAAGGCTACCCGGATAACGATGTTGTCACGAGGCACATAATTAATTACTTGGAAGGAGGAGAGGAGTCTTTCAAGCATAAAATCGGAATGTATAATAAAGTTCTTCAAAAATAAGGATTAATTGAAACTTCTGTTATATATCTAGTGTATATTGTCAGGGCAATAAGCTCCTCCAAAAATCATTACGATGAGGAACGTGATAAAAGCTGATCTAACGCACAAGCAACTTGGCCCGTTCTCATTTGGGGCGTGTTTTCAAACTACAGTTCACACCTGGATTATGTTAAATAGAACAGGCTCGATAAGTAACATCTAATATTATCCCAAAATATTCCCCTTTCATGTTGGAGCGCTTGTCATAGAACCAGTGATTTCAACATGAAAGAGGATGTTTTGGGTTGATTCGCCTCATTTGCCCAAGCAGACAAGCAATTTATGCAGTAAAGCCAAAAAACTGAAGGACAGATAGCGCCATTATGGACGTTCAAACAAACTATTTGGAAACCTTGCCCAAAAGCTTCTGAATACGGCACCGAATATTCTAGATACAATGCAGGGGCTAGCAATACTGGGTGGGCGGTTCAATAAAGAGACAAATAAAATTGGATGACAGGGCTTAATGGATACATTACGGTCGGCTTTTTTTCTTTTTAACCATAGTCGCAAGATCAACGCCGGAAGCCAACCTGGAACAAGCGGTTTGCCGAGCCTATATTATATGGGTTTCCATTCGCAGAAGTCGTATTGTACTCTTCACTTCTTCCGTTTGCCCGTAAAGAAGTAGAGCGAATGCTCGGAAAATATATATACTTATAATTAACGGAGTCATATTAATGGCCTCTATTATTTGCACTATTCTGGCTTTAGGACCTTTAGTAGGCGAGATTAATTATTCCTTGTAACAGCTGGCCAGATTAATCTATATACAGGAGATTATTGAAAGAATTGAACCTCTCATCGGATTTTCATTAATACATTAAAACCTCGGTCATGGTATTTATATTGACGAATTAATTTTCACGATTTTTTAGAGTAAAAATCCACTTCCCAGTGCCCAAACGTTTCATGAGAACGGATGACTTTGGAGCGCATTGAAATGTAAACTTGCCACGAGTAGCTTCTGTCGCTTGCCTTTGTGCCCTAAGTACGGTTAGAGTCCCTCTCACCAAAAGTCCTACGTACAGCCAGCGGTAAATAGCTTTGAAACACCTGAAATACTTGACGAAACAAGAACTTACATCGTTAACCGAAAAGGACAAGAAACTTTCATTCATATCCGATTAAGTGTTCGTCTAATGATTAGAGGGAAGGGAATGGGTGGCGGTTTACAAAATGGATGGTTTTTCAACTAATAGAATTTGAGCTGTGGTTATGTTTTGACAATATTGAGCGCATCGTTATCTAGAAGGAGAAATTCAACATGAAGGAAATTATGATTCGATCTGTTAAGATCGAGGATTTACGAGCGGATTGTAAAGGAAATACAAAAATACGAAATCTAAAAACACAGTTACTAAGAGGGGGTGTTGTTTGCGATCAGGGAGTGATAGTGATGAAGTTTAATTTGAAACCTTAATCGTTTTATTATTACGTAAAATATGATTTTGACGAATATTTATAACTGGAGTATAATAATTTACGGAGGTTATACATATATGGATAAACAAATGAAAATGAATTACATGAATCGAATCGATGAAAAATTGTCTGATCTTCCGTGGTTTGTTACGGAATTTATTGATAGCAGGAAACGAAAACTTTCTCCCACAACGCTTCTGAACTATTGCCATGACTATATTATATTTTTTGATTGGTTAGTTGCAGAAAACTTTACTGAAGATAGCCGTAAAAACATTAATTTAGCTACTCTAGAGAAACTAACGATTCGTGAAGTGGAAAATTTCCTATCTTTTTTGGAGTATCAACTTGGCAATACCAAGCTAACCATCAACCGTAAATTGTCCTCGCTAAAATCCTTATTTGATTACTTACAGAACAAAGCTGAAACAAGTGACTTAAAGCCATATATCCAGCGCAATGTTATGGCCAAAATGGATTTAAATGTGGTTAAAGAAAGCCAAGAAACCATTGCCAATCGTATTGATGGGAAAATTCTCAGGGAAGACGATTTTGAGTCGTTTAGGCTATTTGTAGCCCATGATTTCGGAGAAATCAATAAAGAGAATAAACGCATTTTCAATTTCCATCAGTTTAATCGTGAACGGGATACAGCCATTGTTTCCCTCATTTTAGGATCAGGACTTAGACTATCTGAGGTTGCAGGCATTAACGTCGAGGATCTGGATATGAATAAAGCCTTAGTTCGTGTTATACGAAAAGGTAATAAAGAACAATATGTATATTTCAGCAAGCAAGCGTTACTAGATTTAGAAAATTATCTGCAGATCAGAGAATCCAGATATAAACCAGAGAAAACTGAAAGCTTTTTGTTTATTGCTGCTCCTATAGGCCGTAAAGGAAAAAGCCGTCGGCTAACACAAAGGTCAATTGAGAAACTGATTGAAAAATACGCTTTAACTTTTGGAAAGCCGGCTTTAACTGTACATTCTTTACGGCATTCATTCGCGACGCGATATCATCTGGAGAATAATGATGTACCCAGATTAAAAAATCAGTTAGGACATTCTTCAATACAAACGACTATGATCTATACACATTTAACAGATGAGGAAATGAGGAAGGCAGTCAATAATATGGATAAGTGATGTAGAGCTCGTCAAGTAAGTGACACAAAGTTGCCTACCTGACTGGGAGAATGACACAAAGTTACCTACTTGACTGGGTGGATGACACAAAGTTACCTACTTAGCTTGATAAATAAGAAAAAATCACCTCATTCCCTTGGTGAAAAAGAACTAAGTCACTAAAAGTATGATTAAACTACTAAAGTAGGGAACTTTGTGTCAATTTAGTAGGGAACTTTGTGTCGATGTACATGTACAATGGACCGATGAACCCGTGTTGCTACGCGGTTCCTCTTAGACATCTTCACAAAACTCGTATTTTGTACATATGTTTATAAAGCGACAGTAACCCTTGTATATCAAGTTTTTATATTTTTATATATGTGAGATGTTTTTGTACATTGACACAAAGTTCCCTACTTTAGCTATTTATTTGAACGGAAATTTGTTTTCTGCGGTTATTAAGTGACAAATTCATTTCATACTTCTAATTTAGTAGGCAACTTTGTGTCACACTTCTAGTCGAGTAAGTAACTTAGCTTGGATATTAATAGCTATCTGTACATCTACAGCCTATTTACATTCTGGTTGACTGCGTAGGCGTCATGGTGATTTTTTATAGTTTTGTCCCCGAAGCAGGAGTTTAATTCTATAAAACTGCGATTTTAAGGAGTAACTATCCCTTCGTACGAGGATTATACTCTGACAGCGCATTTTCTATGTTTTCATAATCAAGTGCTCGGTCCTCTATAATCGCCTTCCGTTTTGCTTTCAGCACGATCTGCTCAATATCAGCAAAGCTGCATCCGGCAAGTAAATCCGCCGCCCGCCCGGCAAGCACCGCCCCGCTCAGTTCCGGTCCGATCAGCAGTTCAATGTACTGAAGCCGATCGGCATCCGTTGGCAACGTATACGTCATTTTCGTATCAAAACGACGCCAGATCGCTGTATCCAGTTCTTCCTCCAGGTTGGTGGCTGCGACAAACACACTCTCTCCACCGAACTCGTCCAGACATTGCAGCAGCGTGTTCACCACCCGTGCCATCTCCTTCACCTCATCATTTGAATCTCGCATACGCCCCAGAGCATCAAATTCATCAAGAAACAGGACACAAGGCGTTCCATTGGCAAAATCAAAGATTTTGCGCACATTGCTGCCTGTCTCTCCCAAATGGCTATGAATAATCGCGTCGAGCCGCACTAGTATAAGCGGTAGATCCAGCCGTTGCGCCAGATAAAAAGCCGTCAGCGTTTTGCCGGTTCCCGGAGGCCCAAACATTACGATCTTGTTGGGCATGGGCACATCCTGCTCCTCAAACTTCTCCTTCATTCCCAGAATCGTAATAAACTCATCCACAATTGTCTGGTTTTTTTCGGCAAGCACGATCCGCTTGACCTTACGGGCGCACTCCTTCGGTGTATAGACAGTTGCCATATCAATGCCTTTGGCACGGGGGAGCCGCACAACGGCATTGCTTTTGCTTTTATTATTCACAGTCTTTACATGCTCCTTAGCTATCGCTTTTAGATAGTAATAATTACGAATAATAGTGTACCAAAATAAGGCTTTAATTGCCACTTCTAATTACAGGAAGGAGTCATAACTCCCATTTTTCCGAAATGCCTCTTGGTATAAATTTACGATTGAGATTGTATACAACCTGGGATTCAAAATTGTTTCGGGATATCCCTTACACTCTCTTTGTATTGAACAAGGGCAAAACTGAAATTTTCCTAGAATTCCCCACGAATAACCATAGAGGCTTTATACTCTATCAGGCTGCCAGATTCCTGGAATCCAAAACAAAAAGGCACTGTCAGTGAATTATCCCTGCACAGTGCCTTGCGGACTTGCTTTATAGCTCAGAGCCAATGCCTTCAATCAGTATCTCCTTGAACTCCTGAAACGTCTCGGACTCGCACAGACGAAGCATTAATGAGGAATCATGCACGATTTCCTGTATAAAAAGCAGCAGATCACGAGCTTCATTACTCTTGGCTTGAGCAATAACAAAGACGATCTTAACCGGTACACCGGACCAGTCAATACGCTTGTTGAGAATACCAACCCCTACCTTGGTGACTACTGAGCATAGCTCAATGGGATGAACGAGAGCAATCAGATTTCCAAAGGCAGTGCTGGCCAGATTCTCACGGATCAAGCACAGCTCTTCGAAATTAGGAGGAATAATGCCTGTCTTGTCCATACGACTGCAAAGCTGACCAATGGCCTCCTGCTTTACACCTGCATCCAGTGAGCCATAGAACAAGTCCTCAGAGAAATAGCGATCAATTAGCCGTTCCTTGTCCTTCTTCCGTTGATAGACGACTAGCTTCTTGCGGTCCTCAGGCGTAAAAAAGGGACTGATGATCTCCACAGGATACGACCCTACCTGAATGGGCACGGTGGAGAATATGATATCAGGCTCAAATTTTAGTATATCCTCTTTGTTAAAAAGTGAGAACGTCCTGACGTAATGCGCATTTGGAAAGGAATGCTGGATTTTGAACTTTAGCAGCTCAGAGGTTCCTTTCCCTGTCGTGCATACAATGGCTATGCGATCAAATGTCTTCCTGGACATCTTCACGTCCCGCTCCAGAGCCAATCCAATATGCATGGTGAGATAGGCGATATCATCCTCTGTTAATGCCTTGTTGTAAATTTTAGTGATCTCGTCAGCACACAGCATGCCCAGGTTGAAGGCGAACGCAAATTGCTGCTTGATCTCCTGCTGGATCGGATTTTTGTAATGGACATCATTCTTGAGTCGGCTGATTAACGGCTCAAGGTGAAATTGCAGACTGGTACGCAGATGCGCGTCCTCCCATAAAGATACGTCGTAGGTTTCTTCAATCTTTTGGAGAAAGGAATCAATAATCATGTGTACCTTCACTCTGACATCGTCCAGATCCTGCTGCTTGATAGATGCCACCTGTCCCATAATGCAGGATACCAGATAAACCTTCTCGTTTTCGGGTAAATTATCCCCCAGCTTTTGCTCCAGGCGACTCCAAATATGATCTATCAGCTGCAAGTTGGGAATTTTGTCATGGCTGCTGAGTGCTTCCAGCCTGATGACATGGCCGTTCATACAGCGCTCAAGCATAATCTGGATATGATAGATCAGATTCTGCAGGATCAGGTCCGAGCAGGAAATGTCAAATTGGCGGAATTCCTCAACCACTATCAACTCTACAAAAGCATATTCCTGCTGCTGTATATATTGCTCCTCCTTCAGAATGGAAGCAATAGCCAGCCTGAACCCCAGTTCATCTCCATCCAGCTTCATGCCATAATGGGGCTTGGACTTCAACGATAAGCCAAATGGCTGGATCAACCGCTTGATATCTCCCAAAATTCCGTTCAGCTTGCTCTTGCTGATATAGAGCTGCTCACAGACATAGTCCATCGTAACGTACTCGCGCAAATCTACCATATGGCAGAATACTTCAATGACTGAGGCCTCTTCCGCAGACACTGATTCCTCCAGCATTAGCTTGACGGTAGATCTATCGCGCGCTGCTAGATAATAGCCCTTGCCACGCTCTAGTACAATTTCACCCTGCGCATCAAGAAACTCCTCATTCATGTTGCGGATCATGCTCCGCAGCGTCTTGTCGCTGATTTCCAGGCTGAGCAGAAGCTGCTTGATAGGGATAGGTTGCTCTTGAGCCAAGAGCTGCCTAAGGAGATTAGCTTCTTTGCTTGTCAAGTTCAACGCAATCACCTTTTTGTCTCTATAGTTCCATCAGGTTCTTTGATCATATCTGTGCGGGACAACGTCGCCAGTCTCGAAGAAATGCCTGAGCATTCGCTCCTTCATGCGCGCGATATCTCCCGCAAAACGCTCATCATCTATCAGATTATGTCTTTCGTAAGGATCTTCCTGCATGTTATAGAATTCATCTTTTTCATATAACCTATATACGTACTTATACTTGTGGTCACGAACCATCATGGCTTTCGTATGCTGAGGCATTTTTTCCTGCTCGACGGTCCTCGCCCAGTATTCATTGCTTGGAGCATGTCCCGCATCTTTGCAATGATCTTCCCCATCAAGACGTCCGCCTTCGGCGAACACTACATCACGGAGCTTCTCTTCTCCTGCCAGCACTTCTCGCAAGGATTTACCAAAATGCGTGTAGGAGGGGCGAATGCCCAGCAGATCAAGCAATGTGGCCTGGATATCAATCAACTCCGTCATAGCATCCGTCACACGAGGCTTAGCCTCGATTCCGGCTGACGGCTTGATAATAAGCGGTACCCGTGTCAGCATATCCTCGAAGGTGTTTTGATTTTTCTCAGCTATTTCATAATCACCAGTATAATCTCCATGATCGCTGAAAAAGACTACTATCGTGTCATCATACACACCTGCTGCCTTTAGCGTCTCAAGCAATTGACCAATATATTCATCCAGCTCGGTTCCCATCGCATAATAGACCCGCTTTATCTCTTTTAGCTGCTCATCCGTCCAGTTGTAGAGCTTTTGATTGTTGCGAATCCCCTGTAAAATTGATGGCTTGCCGCTCCACTCTTCTGCAGTGAGACGGACTGGTGAAGGCACCAGTGCCGGATTAATCTGATTGTACCATTGCTCCTTAACTTGATATGGTGGATGTGGCAATGCAAGAGCGAGATAAATACAAAACGGCTCATCTGACTGATAATTCTGCACGAACTTGATAGCGTGTTCGATTTGATCACGGTCCAAATGCTCAGCTGATTCAGTAACTCCGTGATAATGCGAGTAGTCATGTTCCACAGCTTTCGCTGCACTTGAAACGGACTCCTGATGCTGACGCATCTTCATCTCCCTCATTCGCTGAAAGAATGCACGGTACTGGTCATCCCGCGTACTGCAATAATCATCTACGTTGACATCCTCTCGTAGAAAGTCATTGCGTCCTCCCCAGTACATATGATAACCGTTTTCCTTCAATGTCCGTAGAATATTGGCATCCTCCGGTCCCATTAGATGATGCATTGTGCGGAAGCCCTTCGTGTGCGGATACCAACCCGACAGGAATGAGCTGCGACTCGGTACGCACACAGGAAGCTGACAATAAGCATTGGAAAAGCTTACCCCCTCTCGTGCAAGCTCATCCAGATTAGGTGTCACAGCACCTCCGCAGCCTGTATATCCGATTGAATCCGCTCTCCATTGATCAGCAACTACCATTACAATGTTTGGTTTTTTGTTCATCGCCGATCCCTCTTGTCTACGAGCTCAATCGCTCTCGCCAGCAGTTTCTCCCCGTTGGCGAGAGCATAGACGCGACTGTCAATGACCTCGCAAGGCTTGCCCTTCTGATCGCATACCTTCTGTACGGCACGCAGCTTATGGCGAATCTGTGGACCGAGAAATACAATATCGTATTCGTCAATCAACTGTTCCAACTGGTCTACTGCATGAGCTTCCACCTTCCAGTCCGAGCGCTCCGGTCCCATCGCGTTCCGAATGCTTTTCTCCAAAATACTAGTAGAAATTCCTCCAGCACATACCAGTAAAATATTCATATTAAAGCACCTCCATAAATTTTTCAGTCATATCCCGAATGGCAAGTGTCGTCATCAGATGATCCTGAGCATGGACCAGCAGTACGGTCATCTCCACCTTCTGTCCGCCTGATTCGGCATGCAGAAGGCTCGTCTGGCTGCGGTGTGCCGCCTTGAGGGCCTGATTAGCCTCCTTGAGCATCTCTTGAATCTTCTCTTCGTTGCGCGGCTTGAGATAGTCCATCGCCTCCAGCAGCAGAGAGCGGGCAAGACCGCTGTTACTAATAATATCCATACAAATCATTTCAATATTGAACTCTTTCGTCTCAGTCATGGAATTCACCTTTCACATCATTATTGAAGTCCCTTACCCATCTTTCTCCATCTATTCACATGCGCTATACAACTTACTGCATCCCCAGTTGTCCCCGTGCACCTTCTGGTTAGTAACTAAATGACTTTTTCCTTGGCTACGACGTCCTCAACCAGAGGCTCTGTATACTTCACTTACGCAGCCGCCTCTTGCAGCTCTTCGTTGATCATTTTCTGCTCAAGGCGCTTGAAGAACGGGTAATAGATGACAAGATCCACCAGAATAATGAACAAAGCAACCAATCCGGCCTTGACCGAAGCGGAAGCCGCCATAGCGATTAGAATTACTGGGGTCTGACCAGGTACATTCAGTATGGGGGCACTCAGAATATTGAACCAGTCAAATGCCGCATAAGTGATAATGGTATTGACAACCGGCACGGTCAGGAACGGCACAAACAATATGGTATTATAGGTCACGGGTGTCCCGAACATCGTCGGCTCGCTGACGTTGAAGATCGCCGGAATAATTCCTATTTTCCCTACTTGCTTCAGTCCCTTGGATTTACTAAAGAAATTAAGTACTGCTAGTGCGAAAATTCCGGCACCACCGATCATGATGAATCCAAACTGTACCGGTGTCGTGAATACCTTGTCATAAGGAAGACCCGCAGAGTAATTATTCAGATTCGTTACAATATTTTGCAGTTCAATGGGCAGCAAGATCGGCATCACGATACTTCCCCCGTGGATCCCCATGAACCAGAACAGGTTGATGAGCAGCATGAAGAATCCAACCATGTACACATTATCAAAGTTCGATACCAGCGGGCCAAAGATCGCAGTGATTAGCTGAGGAAGACGAATATCAAAGATCGCTATCAGTATCCGGTCCAAGCCGGCAAATACGATAACCGACGCAATACCTGGCAGAATTGCATTAAATGAGGTTTGTACATAATTCGGTACGGAATCCGGAAATTTGAAGCCGATATTTCGGCTGTGGAACACTCGAATAATTTCAACTACTACAATCGAAATCAGGATGCCAGGGAAGATGCCGGTGGCTCCGAAGTTGGCCATAGCCATTTGCAGGGTAGGAGCGTCGTTTACCATCACCGTCTGCGGCTGTCCTACAGTCATGAAGTAGATCATCGCGCTGTTGATTACCGCCCCTGCCTCATTCAGCTTATAATGACGAGCCAGATTAAAGGTAAAACCGAGGGTAAAGGCTATCCCGATGATCCCTGTCGATATATCATTGATGATGCGCAGCCAAGCATTCTCGGCTCCCCATGCCGCCCAGCCTTGCAGCAGAGAAGGAAAGAAGCCCTCGGACTGCATGACGATATCTGGAATAGGTGGCTTGCCGATCAGTACAGCAAGTGCTCCCACAATGGTAAGTGTAAGCGTACTCAAAATTGCAGTCATAATCGAGCGCAGATAGCGGTTATTGGAGGCCCAATCCGCCGCTGGACTCATGAACTTTTCTATAGAAGCCATCATTTTATCAAACATATTCTTAGCCCCTCCTCTTAGCTGATACCTTAAGTATAAAAAAAATGATAGCGCATTCAATTTGAATAATTCCTATTGAAGTCGGAAAAAAACAAATGAAAAACATGTTACCCGGCCCTGGGTTGCCTTTTTTAGGTGATACGCATTTGTCGTAGGGGTCAGCCTGGATGGTCCCTAGCATATTCACGATGCACATCGGGTCACTATGTCTGGGCTGCTAATCTCTGCTCTATCGAAAAAGGTTCCCATTCCACCGTGATGTGAAACAGGAACCTATAATAATTGGTGTTTCGCATGGCGATACGCCGATATAGCTTATTTAGAACAATACTGTTCCTATCATAATGCTGTGAAAAAACACCTTCAGATTGTGATGGATTCTTCTCCTCCCGCCCAAAGGTGTGTAAACAAACAAAATATTACTTAAGCATCTGCCACACAACGGAACCCTGTATTGCCGGAGGAACTATCCGGCGTATTTTTATTGCGCGCCGCTACCCTGTACCGATTGCAATAGGAATCATGGCACAGATAGGAGCCTCCCCGCATCGATCGCACGTTTCCTCTGCTCACGCCGAGGGGATTGATCATGGACGATTGGAGATGGTAATACGGATTGAACTCGTCGGCGCACCATTCCCACACATTGCCCGCCACGTTATATAGTCCAAACCCGTTCGGCTCGTAAGCATCTACCGGCGCCGTTCCGACATAGCCGTCCGTGGCATCATTGCTGATCGGAAATTTGCCCTGCCAGATGTTGCACATATGTTTGCCTTCCGGCGTCAACTCGTCTCCCCATGGATATCTCGCCTGATCCAAGCCACCGCGAGCAGCGTATTCCCACTCCGCTTCCGTCGGCAAACGCTTCCCGGTCCACTTGCAATAAGCCAGCGCATCGTTCCACGATACATGCACGACGGGATGATCCATGCGTTCTTTCACATCAGAACTTTTTCCTTCGGGATGCTTCCAATCCGCTCCCTCCACGACGTGCCACCAAGGTGTCTGCATGACCATCGTGGCCCTGTTCTGCCGCTGTTCGGACGGAAGCAACAAATGAAACACAAAGGAATTGCCGAATCGTTCGGCTTCCGTGACGTAGTTGGTGTCTTTGACAAAATCGGTAAACTGCGCATTCGTTACGGCATAACGGTCGATGTAAAACGGCGAGAGCGTAACTTCCCTGGCCGGTCCTTCCCCATCCTGCTCAAAGCCTTCCCTGCTGTCCGTTCCCATGCGGAAAGTTCCGCCTTCCAACCGAATCATGCCTGTACGTTCCAATGTTGGTATGACGTTTTCTGTTTCGTTTTCCTGACAGCATGCCTTTTTTGGAGCGACACGCGTACCCATATTGATGTTGATTGATGTTTTCCCGCGCCCCGGCGTGCAGCAGGATGGTTTGTTATCGCCCCGTTCACTGTTATCCATAAGACGTTCCCCCTTCGAGGTTGTTTGCTTCATCTGATTTTAGTGTGTGGAAAAATAAGCTTATGAAATCAACTGAAGGGTCAAAACCGGCGTATTGATCGAAGAACGATCTCCAACATGCTCCGTTACATCTTTAACTCCTTCGGTTCCCGTCGGCACAATAACGGAAGTAATGACCGGCAGACCAGCAGACACAATATGCTCGATATCGAATTCCAGAAGCAACTGTCCTGCTTCAATGCGATCTCCGTTCTCTACATGTGCTGTAAATCCTTCCCCTTTCAAAGACACGGTATCCACACCAATATGAATGAGCACTTGCGCTCCTGATTCATGAATCAGCACAATCGCATGTTTGGATTTCACCAAGTGGGCAACGGTTCCGGCAAACGGAGCGTACACCTTACCCTCGGATGGTACGATTGCGATCCCGTTCCCCATCATTTTTTCGGAAAAAGCAGGGTCTGGTACTTCCTCAAGAGATACAGCCCGGCCATTAATAGGTGAATTCACAATCAACGTTTTATTCTTCTGATCCTTGTTTTTTTTCATCCAAGATAACATATTAATTTCCTCCAATTGTGGAAAAATTTTAAAAACAAAAAAAGACCCGAACGATTAAAGACTATGCATAGTCCTATTTCGTTGCGGGTCTTGCCTGAAATACAGTAACAAACCCCAATATTCATTTTCCGCTTCATCCTAACTTATCTTTTGGGTTATGTCAAATGGGCAGAATTATTCATGTTTTTATACTCAAATGTTATTTTGCTTTTCTTTCTTCACAAGTTAGGCTATTGTGTAACTCATTACCCAACTCCCCTATGGAATTATTTTGCGATATATTTTTAAACATTTTTTGATATAAAGAAAAAAAGCAAGGTTCAGAGTGTTCATTGTGTATTAAATCTAAATGAGGTGTAGTTATGAAAATTAATCGTGTCCTGAATAATAACGCTGTTGTGGTCAAAGAAGGGAATAATGAAACGATCATAATGGGTGGCGGGATCGCATTCCAGAAAGGAAAAAACGATCTTATAGATCAAAGCAAAATCGAAAAAGTGTTTGTCCTCAAGGAAGAATCCCAGAAATTCCAGGAGTTGCTCAGCACCGTTCCTGAATCGCACATCGCAATCAGCGAGGATATTATTTCATATGCCGAGAAGCGGCTTGGGATGAAGCTCAGCAATCATGTTCATATTTCACTAACCGATCATCTGTCTTTTGCCATTGAACGGTCTCAACAAAATATCAAAGTACGGAATAAGCTGATCAATGAAATTCGTATTCTGTACAACGAAGAATTCAAAATCGGACTGTGGGCGCTTCAGTACGTCAAAGAACAACTGGGCATTACCTTCCCGGAAGATGAAGCAGCCTTTATCGCCCTGCATATCCATACTGCCAAGGTCGATAATAATCGTATCGAAAACTCAATCAAAATCGCTTTTATTTTGCAGGATGTCAGTGAACGAATGCTGGAAGACCTTGGCGTATCTGTTGACAAAAACAGCATTTCATACCACAGACTACTAAAACACCTGGAATATGCTATCAGTCGGTTTCAGGAGCAAAAACCATTTCATTCGCTTGATCAAGAGATGATTAAGGTAATCAAGAAAAACTACAAAAAGGGATTTCAAGCAGCTAGGAAAGCGGCGAAATATTTGGACGAGCACTATCAAATCCTTTTTCCCGAATCGGAAACAGCGTATATCGCCCTCCATCTGCAGCGGATTTTAGAGAACATTTAGTGCTTGACGACTCCTATAAAACCGTTTACAATGAGCCGTAACTTGCAAGAGATAATCCGATATCGGGGATTGTGACTGGGAAAACCAGGCAAGACCTAAAATGGTTAAGGGGAAACTGCCGTTTGTGGCCCCTTAGCCGTTTTAGGTCTTTTTTTGTTACAACAAGCGGCATTTCATCGAGAGAGAGGGGTTTAAATGTTCAAGAATTTTTTCAGTAAGTTTCAAGTATTTGGTAAAGCTATCATGCTCCCTATCGCTGTCCTACCAGCTGCGGGTCTTCTGCTTGGGATCGGCGGAGCCTTTTCCAATCCAAACACCATCAACAATTTCCCGTTTCTGGATCAAGCTTGGCTTCAGGCCATATTCACCATCATGAGTTTTGCAGGGCAGATTATTTTTAGTAATTTGCCTGTCATTTTCGCCGTTGGTATTGCTGTTGGACTTGCCAAAAGCGATAAAGGTGTGGCTGGTCTCTCCGCTTTGATTGCTTACCTGGTAATGAACGCTTCTATCAACGCGCTATTGATCATCACCAGCAAGCTGGCCAAAGACAATCTGCCTGGCGCAGGCCAAGGTATGATCCTCGGTATTCAAACTTTACAAACTGGGGTATTCGGTGGCGTCATTGTAGGTTGGCTGACTTATCTTCTACACCGCAAATTTGGAAAAACGAAGCTGCCTCAATGGCTCGGATTTTTCAGCGGCTCGCGCTTTGTGCCGATTATCTGTTCCGTATCAGCGGTTATACTGGGGATGGCCATGTTTGTCGTTTGGCCGCCTGTTCAGTCCGGTATTGCCAGCTTGGGCGGTTTGGTTGACAAAACCGGTTATTTCGGAACATTCCTGTTTGGATTCATTTTAAAATTGCTTGGACCGCTTGGTTTGCACCATATTTTCTATCTTCCATTCTGGCAAACAGCTCTGGGCGGTTCAATGGTTGTGAACAGCACCGAAGTTCAAGGAGCTCAAAATATCTTCTTCGCCCAGCTTGCTGACCATAACACGCAGCAGTACTACATCGGCGTTGCCCGTTTCATGAGTGGCAGATATCTGACCATGATGTTTGGTCTATTAGGTGCTGCACTGGCTATGTATCATTGCGCCAAACCGGAAAATAAAAAGAAAGTATTCGGCCTGTTGTTTACTGGAGCCATTACTTCCTTCTTGACAGGAATCACCGAACCACTCGAATTTACGTTTCTGTTCGTAGCTCCACTGCTGTTCTTCGTTCACGCTGTTTTCTGGGGCCTTGCTTATATGATTGCACATATTTTGCAAATTACTGTCGGCATGACCTTTTCGGCTGGATTGATCGACTTTACGCTGTTCGGCATTTTGCAGGGGAACGATAAAACCAACTGGATGTTGGTTCCACTTGTTGGTATAGGCTACTTCGTAGTGTACTACTTTGTCTTCCGCATTTTGATCAAGAGGTTTAATCTCAAAACCCCAGGACGCGAGGATGAAGAAAATGAAAATACACAAGTTGCCAATACGGAAAGTTCGACCGGCTCGGGTAGCCAAGCTTCCGCGATTCTGGCTGCGTTGGGAGGGAAAAGCAACATTGAGGATCTGGATTGCTGTGCAACTCGTCTTCGGGTGACAGTACGGGACGAAAATAACGTATCCGAAGAAGGTCTAAAAAAAACCGGCCCGTCTGGAGTTATCCTGCGTGGAAAAGGTGTTCAGGTGATCTACGGTCCCCATGTTGCACTGATCAAAACTGAAATTGAGGAGTTAATGGAATGAAAAAACAACCCAACATCGTTTTTATGATATCGCATGATACTGGCCGCTATCTCAGTTGTTACGGGAACCAGGTCCCTACTCCGCAATTGGACGATCTGGCGAAAAAGGGAGTACGATTCGACCAATACTACTGTTCTGCACCACAATGCAGCCCAAGCCGCGGGAGTATTTTGACGGGAAAATATGCACATAATAATGGTTTGATCGGTCTCGCGCATTTGAAATTTAATATCCAAGAAGGAGAAACCACGCTTCCGATAGAGATGGAAAAAGCCGGATATGAGACCGCCCTAATCGGTTTCAGCCATGAAACCATTGGCGATACTGAGAAAGGCGTTTACAGCTCTACCCACAAACTTGGATATCAGTTTTATGAGGGTGTTGAAGGTTCAAGAGCACCGCAAGTCGCAGAGAAATCCATTCAATACTTGCGAGAAAAAGCAGCTGATCCCGATGGCAAGCCATTCTTCGTTAATATTGGATTCTGGGAAACTCATCGATCCTTCGATGAGTACGATAACATTAAAGATAATCCGGAAACGTTAAAGGTGCTTGCTTATCTCCCGGATACACCGAATGTCCGGCTGGATCTGGCTCAATTCCACGGCTCCGTCAAAGTGCTGGATGAAGCTGTCGGGAGCATCGTAAATGTGCTGAAGGAAACGAACCTGTTGGAAAACACTATTGTAGTCTATACAACAGATCACGGTATCGCTTTTCCTCGAGCCAAAGGAACGATGAAGGATGCCGGTCTGGAAACATCTCTCCTTATGTTCGGCCCGAACTTCATGCAAGGCGACAGAGTGATTGATGATTTGCTTTGCAACATTGACATCATGCCGACCCTACTTGAATTGGCTGGCGCGAAAATTCCAACCGATGTTGACGGGAAAAGCTTTGCGTCGCGACTCATGGGGGATAGCGGACCCGTTCGTGAAGAGTTTTTCTGCGAACTGACCTGGCATGACAAGTATCATCCAATGCGCGGCATCAGAACGTCCCGTTACAAATATGTTAAAAACTTTATCGATGGGCCGAAAATATACATGCCTGTAGATATCCATCTCAGCTTGTCGGGACCGGATGTACGCGAACAATTCTACGTTCCGAATGAACCAGAAGAGCTTTACGATCTTTCTACTGATCCGCTGGAGTATACAAATCTAATACATGATCCCGCTTATGCCAATATCGCTGCGGAACTACGGGATAAGGTCGAAGAGTGGATGAATACAACTGATGATCCTCTGCTCCAAGGTCCAGTTGAAGGTATCGAATCCGCAAAGTGGGCTGTGGAAGCTCAAAACGGCAGAGCTTATATTCCTAAACGCTCCTAAAACTTCAAAAGTAAACTTCTGGCCTTAAAATATAAAATTCGCCCCTACGAATCGTTAATGATCAAGTCATTCTCCAATAACGATTCGTAGGGGCATTTTTTGATGCCTCTCTTGTCTCAAAATCCTTTATGCTCGAATCTTTTCAATTTGAAATAGCCAACGGGGCAGTTATTGGAACCTTTTGTAATTCCTCAGCCCGACCATCAGTGAAATATTTCACTTTCTCATTTAGGTGAAAGAGATTGGTTGGTAGGTCTGCTACTGCCATACCCCTCTCACTTCCAATGAGCTCTTTCATAATCTCTGAACCTAATAAGGGAAAATCAAGTGTTAGACGAATCTGATGGATTAACGGGAGATGGCATTCGATATGAAATATACATGTACATATGGTGAAAGCAGATTCTTTTATACAGCAGTTTCTGTTTTCTCGATGATTCAAAAAATATGCCGGTGTATCTTCGAACGTTTATCGAAAAAACAGATAAGGATTTCAGCAGGTTCGCGCTCTCAGTGCACGTAATAATATTCCTATATCGGCAATCGGAACATATTCTTGTCATCTGACAACAAATCATCCATCAATCTTAAAGCACCCAATAGTCGTACCGCATCCGGCAATACATCTATATATCCCAATCTAAATATCCCTGAAATAGCGATAACCGCTTAGTTTAGCGTATATTTTTGTTAAAATATTGGCGGGACCCCTGATCAAAACAGAACGATTCCCGCGACGGCTGACAGCAGAATCACCGCAAAGGGATGAACTTTGAATTTGGTCACCAAGATGAGGCATCCGGCACTGATCAGCAGCGTTCCGGCCATTGTCCAGCTCAGTAAAGATTCACTTCGCCCGCTGAGACCGAAGTGGATGGCAGCGTATATAATCAACCCTGTAACGATCGGACGCAAACCGTAAAACGACGACTTGACCCATTCATTACTTTGCAATCTCAGGAAGAAAGCTGTTATCAGAATGACGATGATAAGAGACGGCAGAATGATACCGATCGTAGCCACAATGGCCCCCCAAATGCCCCCTTCGGAATATCCAATCAGCGTGGCGGCATTCGTAGCAATGGACCCTGGGGCCATGCCCGCCATAGCGACGATCTCCTGAAATTCCCCGGCGTTCACCCACCCCTTGTCGGCCACCTCCCGTTGAATCAGCGTCATGACCGCGTATCCGCCACCAAACGATATGAGCCCTACCTTGATAAAGACCAAAAACAACTGCCAAAGCATTAGATGATCACCCTTTAGATGTAATATTCAGGAAAATGGAGTTCCCGTTTCTCCTCGGTCTGCGCTTTTTCTGTCCGCACGGTCATCCCGCATTTTCGCTTGCTCAAAACCACTACGATTCCGGCGATCGGACCACCTAGGATAAGATAGAAAGAATGAATGCTAGTAAATAAAAGGAGCGCGACCGTAACTACCGCGATCAACAGCGTGGCGGCATCTAGGATGGATGTTTTCCACATCTTAAAGGCGGCTACGATGATCAAGGAAATCACCGCGGCATGAATGCCTTTCAATGCGGCTTCCACTTTCACGTTATCTTTGAAAATGGCACTGAGCAGGCTGAGGAGAAAAACGATGATAAATGTAGGCAGCGTAATCGCAGTTACGGCCGTCACGGCGCCCGGTATTCCACCCAGGCGATAGCCGATGAAAGCCGCGGAATTGACGGCCACACCGCCGGGAGCGGAGCCCGAAATGGACACCATATCCCCTATTTCTTCCTGGTTCATCCATCCTTTTTTATGCACAATCTCCTGTTCGATCGTCGCGATCATCGCATAGCCACCCCCGAACGTGGAAGGACCTATTTTAAAAAAAACACAGAAGATTTGCCATATGAGTTTCATCTGCCGGGTTAGCGTATGGTTCATCCGAACTCACCCTTTTCTGTCTTGTTTTCTAAGAGAATTTACCTGTATTATAGCATATTAATTTCATTTTGGATTAAAGTTTTGATAAAATTATTAAAAAAACTCTTGCATGTTTACAAAAAGGCTTTTTTAATGATGTTTTTAGTTCAGGTAAATTCCTTTTTGGCATTATGTTGATTATTCTGATGATGTTAACTGGAAATAACACAACGATGCGGCTATACTTAAAGTATTCTGACTAATTAACTTGGAAATGGAGAGCAGTACCTATGATCACTCATTCTAATCCTTCGATAAAAAAGCAGGTTTATGATCGAATTTCCTATCTCGGGACCGTCTCCAAGGCCGATTTGTTGAATCATTTTTCGCTGACCAGCAGCAGCATGACGCGCTTGCTTGAGGAGATGACCTCACAGGGGCTCATCATCGTCTCAGGACTCGGCAGCTCCAGAGGCGGCAGAAAGCCGATTCTGTTCCAAACCAATTCGAAATACCGTTACCTGTTCGGCTTGGAAATATCCCGTATCTATTCCACACTAGGATTGTACGATATGCATCTCAACACTCTGTCCTTGTCCCGCTGGAAAATGGACAACAATATGACGCCCGAGCTTTTGGTCGACCACGTGGCGAAAGGCGCCCGGGAATTTCTGGCCAAGCATGAAATTTCGCCCGGCGACGTCTTGGGCATGGGAATCGGGGCGGTCGGTCCGCTGGATCAAAAGAATGGAATGATTCTTGAACCGGAATTCTTCCCCTCTTCTGCCTGGAACAACGTTCCGATTTGCAAAATGCTTACGGAGCAACTGCAGATTCCGACCAAACTCGACAACGGGGCAAACACCGCGTTAATCGGCGAACATTGGGCGCTGCGAACCGAGAATATCCAGCATGCCCTTTACGTACATGCTGGCGTAAACATCCGCTCGGCCGTGATGTCCGGCGGCCAGATTCTCCGCGGAGCTGTCGATACCGAAGGGGCGGTCGGCCAGATGATCATCCATGCCAACGGACCAAGGCTGCGGGACAAAGGCAATTACGGGGCACTGGAGGCTTTCGTGTCAGTGCCAGCGCTCGAGGAACGTGTACGCACCCAGCTGAAAATCGGACGCAGCAGCCTGCTTTCCACTATTTCACCAGATCGCGTTAACTTTGCCACTCTGGTCGACGCCCTTGCGCAAGGCGAGCCGCTGGTCACAGAGCAATTTACGGAAACAGCTGCCTATCTGGGGATCGGACTCGCCAACTTGATCAATACGCTTCAACCCGAATACGTGATTTTGGGCGGCCCCCTTGTCAGCGCTCATCCGCTGGTATTCGATACCGCACTGGAGATCGCCAAGAAAAACACCTACCATTATCCCGAGTACAGCCCGATCTTCACCCAAGGGCTGCTTACCGATGAGGCCGTGGCCACCGGGGCGGCCGTCATGATGCTGCAGGAATGGGAAGGAAACTAGAAATACGTGCCCCACGTCAAAGAGAGGCGCTATTGAGACAGCGCCTCCGGCATTGACGCTTACTATTTGTTTCTCTATCGTCTCCAACGGATAATCGCTGCGCTGGACCACATGGGCTGAACTATATACCTAACCGTACATACTGTTCAGGTGGAGCTTCGTTTGCTTCCATCTTTTCTTTCAGCATGTCGATCATTTGTTTCTCCAGCTCCGGATTCTGAAGAGGCTGCTGCTGCAAAGGATCGGCCTTCAAATCATACAGGAGTGTACCAAATGTATGGAGATGCTGATAACCAGAAGCTTTTATTTTTAGCGTCTGTACCCCCTTGGTAAACGAAAAAGGCTCCTGCAGGCTTATATCCTGTAACTCCTCGACCGAAAATCTGCTACGCATGTGGGTAGGCATCAGCGTATAGTTATAAAGCGGTGTGTTATCCTTGGAAACCGGCGCCCGCATGTAAACATAACGGCCATCCGTCACATTCACATGACCGCCGTGAATCCCGTACAAAGCTGTTTCTCGTATCCGCTTGTCATGATCTATCGTATCTTTAAGGTCCTCCCCCTGCATATCCGGCGGAACCTCCAAACCGAAATATTGAAGCAGTGTTGGAGCCATATCGATCATCTGGACAAGGCTTTTTCTTCGTTCTCCGGCTTTTCCGCTGCGCGGATCCCAGATATACAGCGGCATATGTGCAATCTCATTATAAAAAGGCATAATCGACTTGGCCCACCAATCATGTTCTCCAAGCAAATAACCGTGATCGGTATTAACGATCAGCATCGTATCCTTCCACATATCAAGTTCATCCATGGTGTCAAGCACTTTGCCTAAATAATGATCGCACATGCTCAGCAAAGCCGCATATTCATACCTGACATGATCAATTTCTTCTTGAGTTTCCTGTACCGGTCCGTAAGGAGGCCAATCGAAATGTTTGCCCTTGTAATCGTGCGGATACAAATCACGGTACTTTTGCGGGGCAAAAAACGGTTCATGCGGATCAAAGGTTTCAATTTGCAGAAACCAGCGATCCTCATCCCGGTTTTGGCGCATAAAATCCAGGCCTTTTTCCATCGTCAGTGCCTGAGGAAAATCCTTTTCTTCACGAATATATTTCCGGTTGACCCAATCCTGCCGCATTAATCCGTGCATTCCCTTCATCCCGATCATGTCCGGCATCTCTGGATCGGCTACCTCTCCTTTCCAAGGGTCCCCTTCCTGTCCCCGCACCAGTTCAAACGAATTATAGCGGGTATGATATGTGCCTCCTCCATCTTCCCAATAGTGCTGATGATCGGTCACCAAATGTGAATACACGCCGTTGTTTTTCAGCATTTCCGGCATTGAATCATCGAACGGTTCCATGGGGCCCCAACTCCGATGGAGAAAATTGTGTCTGCCCGTGTGCAGCTCCCGGCGCGCTGGCATGCAAGGCATGCTGCCAACGTAGGCGTGATCAAAAATGACCGTTTTCTCGCCTAGTCTTTTGAAATTTGGAGCATGTACCCAATCGCACCCGTAAGTGGGAAGCATGCGCCGATTCAAAGTGTCAAACATGAGCATAATCGCTTTCATTGTATAACCTCTCCTTCCAATAAACCTAATATTCTCTATATTTTTTCAATAAATTGCTTCACTTGTCAGAATTGGTGGTTACTCGGTGACAGAAGGTTCCTGATGATCCGTAATCAATCCTTGGAAAGCCTCTTGCGGGATATGGTAGAACTTCAGCACAATGGCCGTACCGATGTAGGCGATAAGCGGCACCCCGGCAAACAAGTAGAGTATGGTCCGCAGCACCTCCGGACTTTGCGTATGCCCTGCGACATAGCCGACCGCCCCCAAAATGAGCCCGGCCAGCACGCCTCCGATCGCCGACCCCAGTTTATTCACAAACACGCAGGAGGAGGTTACCGTTCCGGCACCCTGAATCCCTGTTTTCCAATTTCCATACTGTACGCAATCCGGAATCATCGCCCAAACAATCGCCCCGGAGAAAGGGCCCAGTACAGTCTTTAAAATCGTAGCGATAAACAAAAGCATAACGTTCTCATATGGGGTTAGCAGGATAATCAGAGTTGGAATGACGGAAACGATGCTGCCGTAAAGAAAGACGTTTTTCTTCCCGATTTTCCTTGCGAAATACGGTATTAGAGCATACATCGGGACAGATAATAAGAGCCCCCATAATGAGATTTGCGAGTACAAGCTGACGTTATTTACATTATACTGCCAGAAATAAACGGCGACTGAAGCATTCGTTGTCGTGGCTACCAGATTCAGAAACATTGAAAACATCAAAATCAGCAAGGGTTTGTTTTTGCTTACCAAGCTTAACTGTGTTTTGATCGGGGGGTGCATATGCTCGGAAGCTCTATTATTAATAATATCGTGGCGTTTGGTACCGCTTGCACAAATCCAGTAAGAGAATGAGGAGATGACCGCAAGGATGATCGCTGTCAGCAGCCAGCCCTGTTGTCCATTTCCGAAAAAAGCGACCATCGGCAGAACCGCCGCGTTAACGATAATTGTTGCTGGCAGTCCCATGAACTGTTTGGCTGTAGAGATCGTAGTCGTTTGATTCGGGTCCTGACTCATAATTGCTGTCAAAGAGTGAAACGGAACATTCACCAGGGAAGAAATCAAAGAGTAGGACAAATAAGTAAATGCGGCGTAGACGATTTTTCCCGACGCGCTCAAATCGGGAGCAGTGAACAACAGAACCGTTACTGCCGCAAGCAGAGGCGCCCCAAAGATAAGATAAGGACGATATTTTCCCCACTTCGTTCGGGTACGGTCAGAGAGTATTCCCATCATTGGATCGAAAACGGCGTCAAGAAGTCTGACCCCCAGGAACAGAGAGCCTACGGTGGTTGGAGAAACACCGAATACATCGGTATAGAAATACATCAGAAAAGATAACTGAAGGTAAAATAAAATATTAGAACCAAACCCACCCAAAGAATATTGAAAAATTTCTTTTTTACTGGCTAAGTGCGGCTTTGCTGTGCTCATCGCTTTAACCTCCATATTCTAAGATGAAAAAATACAACTGTTGTGCTTCTGTCCATTCTTCCCGTCCGTTGAATAAGGTAAGTCCACCTTTGTGAGGAAGCGCTTCCACAAACTTCGAAAATCCCCCCTCTGCTTCTGGTGAAATCAATTGCTAATTGTTTTTCAAAACAGCACCTCCTAATAATCCTATGCCGCAGTCTCTTTAAATTGTAGAAGCGCTTCCACATAGTGCGGAAAAAGCATTTCTTAGGCGCTTGCTTGCATTATATATTGAAACCGCATACATTTCAATCTAAAAATCATAATGGTAAAATCCCCCTCATAGAATGCTGCCGAATTTACCATGTTCTTGGATAAAGTTGTAGTTTGAAGACACGCTCTAGGCAATTACCCAATTAAACATAGACAATTACCTAGAAAGCACACAGCCACATACAATATCAAGAAAAATAAGATTAAAATAAGGAGTGGTTGTTTTTGAATCGTCAATATCATACCTATGAACAATGTATGGCGAATTGCAAAGCGGCGGGTGGGTATTCCTATGAATGTATTCCGGTATGTAAACAGTTTCCTACACAAGGGCATTCATTTACAGGATCTTATGGCATGAGTCAAGCAGTGCCTTACAGTCCACAGTCATCTTCCTATCCTGGAATGATGTATGGAAATCCATATACTTATCCTAGACCTAGAAACCCTTTAGATGATCCTTGTATAAGAAGATGCGTAAATAGTGGAGGTAGTTTAATAAATTGTTGCTATTATTGTGGATGGTGCTAACTGATACGTTAGATCAAAAAGAACCGGTGACATCAGGTGCCGTATAGCGCCACAAGTAAAAAATCCATCTGTCAAATGTAATAAAAGTAGAACGGCACTGTGTCGTTCAGAGAAATGTCATCGTGCGATGATATTTAATGATGGTCGCGGTCATGAGATTCGTGTCGTAACCAATCCTCATGGCCCTGGCCTAAAAAAACCAGACAAGCTCTCATTCCACGTCAAAGAGGAGGCGCTGTTCGAACAGCGCCTCCGGCATTGGCCACATGCGTTTTTAATGTAACACTTTGAAGCTTCCGTCTCTCCGTTTACACATACTGCAATAAATCTGCTATCGTCTCCAACGAATAATTTGCTTCCTTGCAGCTCCGCGCCTCGCCGATGGCCGCTACCGCCATGCCGCCGCGTTTGGCGGCAATGACTCCCGCCTCTGCGTCCTCTACGACAAGACAGGCCGCAGACGGAACACCTAATTGGCTGGCAGCTAGCAGGAATACCTCCGGGTCTGGTTTGCTGTGTACAATTCCGTTCCCGTCCGCAACCGCATCGAAATAACCGGACAAGCCGATTCGCTCCAGAATTACCGGCGTATTTTTGCTCGATGAACCGATGGCGATTTGGTATCCCCGCTCGCGGAGAGCGGATAAGGTTTCCGGCACTCCCGGCAGCATATCGTTTTCGTTTAGTTGCCCCAACAGGCTGCGATAAACCTCGTTTTTTCGTTCAGCCAGCTTGCGCTTCTCATCTTGCGTATAACTCTTTTTTGCCTTTTCCAGAATAATCTCCAGACTCTCCATGCGGCTCACGCCGCGCAGCCGGTGGTTGATCTGCTCGTTAAATTCAATTCCCTCTTGCTCGGCGAGCTTAGACCACGCCAGGAAATGGTAATGATCCGTCGAAACGATCACGCCGTCCAGATCAAAAATCACCGCTTGGTACCGCTTGTTCATAACGCCTTCTTCCTCCTATCCGTGTTATCTCTATCCCATCATGTGCAGCAGATTAGAGCTTGGCGTCCCATAGGCCGCAGAAGGCGTCAACCGGACTCGTCCCCTTGAACTCCGACCGTCCCATCAGCTTGTCGATCAGCGCCTGCAGCACATTATCGTTCGAATTGTAGGCGTTAATATAGGTCTTCACCCGCGGTACATCCAACAGATGATACGGATTTTCGATCGAAACGAACAAAGTCGGAATGGAGGTCATGAAGGTCGGCACGTTAGCCCCCATCGGCTGCTTCCACTCGATGCGAACGACCGT
>NZ_AGFX01000008.1 GCF_000236805.1 Paenibacillus peoriae KCTC 3763
GCTTAACCTAGACTTTTCTTTCAAAGAAAGAAAATGTCGATGTTCAATAAAGAATGATTTTTGCTAAAAGCAAAATATCTTTCTTTATTAGCTACCTTTATTTCACTTGTTTACACAAGATCAGCTTAAAGGAATATTCTAAAACGCAATTTCGTTTCGGTATCCAGTTTTCAAGGTGCAATTCGCTTCATCGAAACTGTAGCAGTTTCTAATAAAACTTTTTTTTGGTGGAGCCAAGCG
>NZ_AGFX01000007.1 GCF_000236805.1 Paenibacillus peoriae KCTC 3763
CAATTTTGGTGCTCTTTATCCTGCTGGTCATAATTACTAAAGCGTGTTGGATTTAATTTCGTGAGCATAGCCACACTATTCGCTGCTCCTAGGTTAACTTAAGATCTTACCGAATGCATGGCGATTCTGCCGTAATGGTTGTTGCGCTTATTGGGTTTTGTCGACCTAGCGGGATTGTCAGTAACGGGATTGTTCCAATTAGCATTGGAATGACTAATGATGATAAATCTGTTTAAAAACGAGTGAATACCTTATCGGCTTCGGCGGTAGGGTATTTTTTTGTTTACCTACATGCCCTGTCATAGAATGTATTTATACATATATTAAAATGTACCATAAATAAAGGAGGCTAAAGACATGGGTGCATATGAAGGTGCAGGCACAGGCGCATATGGCGGCGGTATGTGGACTTCTACAGCTGCAATTTTGGTGCTCTTTATCCTGTTGGTTATAATCACCAAAGCATTTTGGGTTTAATTTTGTGAAAAGAACGGTTGAATAACACCGCTTTACTTGGCTCATTCTGTCATAATAGTAGTTGCAGTTATTGGGATATTTTCTTCAAGAAACGAAACACTCGAATAACAAA
>NZ_AGFX01000006.1 GCF_000236805.1 Paenibacillus peoriae KCTC 3763
GATGTGACATTTGAACTGACATAAAACAGAGATTACTACGACTAAAGTATCTTTTTCCTCAACCATGTCCTGCAGCTCAGAGATAAGAGTTAGGTGTTTTTTGTAGTTATGTAACTGCTGTTTCGTGATGCCAAGTTCCTGAGCAATATCCTCCTGCGTTTTTGCCAAAGTAAAATTATTTGACTCAGCACTTTTGTCTCTATATTGATTGCTCATATATAAAAAATACACTCCTTAGAATTTTATCGGTTCAACCTGTGTTGAGTTCCTCCAATATCCGTTTTAGGGAGTGTATTTTTGAAATTCAATTTGTTACACGTTTAAGCTCCTCCATGTGTTGCAAAAAGTTGGATTCCCTCATTATGGCTGTTCGGATAAGTAGACATAGTTAAGGCAAACAAAAAACTAACCTAGATGATCAATAATAAAAAAAATTATATTTTTTTCCTTTAGTAACTAAAATCTCGTACTTTGCATTAGCTTGAATGTCTGCAAATTCTTTAAATTGCTCAAATAATTTTATGCATCTTATGAAGAAGGCTTCTTTATTAATAGCTAATGATTTAGCTAAAACGTCTAGCAGG
>NZ_AGFX01000005.1 GCF_000236805.1 Paenibacillus peoriae KCTC 3763
ACGCCGAACGGTAAAATCGACCGGAAAGCGCTGCCTGAACCGGAAGGAAGTTTGCAAACGGGAGCAGATTATATCTCACCGCGAACGTGGGTGGAATCGAAGCTGGCGCAAATCTGGCAGGATGTGCTGGGCTTGGAGTTAGTCGGCGTAAAAGAGAACTTCTTCGAGATTGGCGGACATTCCCTGCGGGCGACGACGCTGGCCTCCAAGATTCATAAGGAATTGAATAAATCACTTCCGCTACGTAGTATTTTTGAAGCCCCGACCATTGAACAGTTGGCGGCGGTCATTGAACAATTGGATCAAGAGATGTATGCGTCCATTCCAGTAACGGAAGAACGTCCGTTCTACCCATTGTCCTCCGCACAAAAACGGATGTACATTTTGTATCAGATTGATCCAGATGATGTGAACTACAATATTCCCGCTGTGTTTCAGGTAAGCGGCCCGCTGGATGCAAAAAGGGTGGAGAAGGTTTTCCGCCAGTTGATCTCGCGCCATGCGGCACTCCGCACCCGCTTTGAGCTAATGAATAGCGAGCCGGTACAGCGAATTCAGGATACGGTGACGTTCGAGGTAGAGTATGCGAGGGTGCAGTCAGGGCATGTAGTAACGTATCCAGCAGCTAATCAACAAACCAATACCGAAGTCTTACATCATGATGTAGCGTATGAACAACATACAGTGGGGACTGAGCAGCTTGTAAGCCAGGAAGTGCAAAAATGGGTTCAACGTTTTGTACGTCCATTTGATCTGCAAGCCGCTCCGCTGCTGCGCGTGGCCTTGGTGGATTTGGGCGTACAGGAGGAGGGAGAAAAACAGGAGACACAGCATCTGTTGATGCTCGATATGCACCATATTATCTCGGATGGCGCGTCTATGGGTGTATTAACCGACGAATTTGTCCGCTTGTACAGCGGTGAAGAGCTGTCTCCGCTACGGATTCAATATAAAGACTACGCGGTATGGCAACAAACGGAGGCACAACGGGAGTGGATGAAGCGCCAGGAAGCCTATTGGCTGGATACCTTCCGGGGTAATTTGCCTGTGCTGAACCTGCCAACCGACTTTACACGTCCTACGGTACGAAGCACGGCAGGCGCTACGGTGGTATTCGGTCTGGAACGCGAAGTCAGCGAGCGCTTGAAGGAACTGGCAGCTCAGACAGGTTCGACGCTGTATATGGTGCTGCTGGCAGCCTATACAGCGTTGTTACATCAGTACACCGGACAGGAAGACATCATCGTCGGCAGCCCAATTGCGGGACGACCACATGTGGATCTGGAGCCGATCATCGGGATGTTTGTTGGAACACTTGCCATGCGCAACTACCCAACCGCAGCACAAACATTCCGTAACTACGTGGAGGATGTGAAAGCCCGAGCCTTGCAGGCATATGAGCATCAGGACTATCCGTTTGAGGAACTGGTGGAAAGGCTGAACGTGAAGCGGGATATGAGCCGCAATCCGCTGTTCGACACGATGTTTGTACTACAAAATAACGAACAAGGAGAGCTGAAGTTGGAAGGTCTGAGCTTCCGTCCATATGGTATGGAGCAGGTTCCGGCGAAGTTCGACCTGATGCTGGAAGCTAGCGAGGAAGAAACAGGCATCCATTTCGGATTGCAATATGCAGCATCACTATACCAGCGGGACACCATCGAGCAGATTGCGCGCCACTTTGTTCGGTTGGTAGAAACAATTACAGTCAATCCAGATATCTTGCTGGGCGAACTGGAACGGGTCACTACAGAAGAAACGGTATCTATGCTGAAAGTACATCAGGAACGTCAAAAAGCTGCTCGTTACTGGAATGTATATCTGGAAGGATATGAAGAACAGGCCCATTTGCCACAAGTCAAAATGCAGTCAAACACGGGGTATCAGGCAGAGCAGCTTAATACTGGTCTGAGTGTGGGTCTAACGACCAAGATTCTTCGGATTGCCAAGCGCCATCAGGTGACGCTGGTTACATTAATGCAGACAGTGTGGGGCATATTGCTCCAAAAATATAATGGTACGGATGATGTCGTATTTGGTAGTACGGTTTCCGTACATTCGCCTGATCTTCTGAATGTGGAGCCAATGCTGGGTTTGTCACAGAATACGATACCTGTACGAATTAGAAGCGATGAGAACATTCTGTTCTTACAAGTGATGAAGCAGAACGAGGAGCAATCTATAGCTACTCATATGCATACTGCGTATCCGCTGACTGAAATTCAGGCGTTGTCTGAGCTGATGCAAAACTGGATCAACCACAGGATTATTTTTGCAAATGATCCAAAGGAAAAACAAATGCGGCAGTTCAGTGAAGGTACGCGGACCAGTCTTCGCCTAACCGAGGTCGAACAGACGAGCTATGATTTTAATCTGGTGATACAGTCTGGTAAAGCCAT
>NZ_AGFX01000004.1 GCF_000236805.1 Paenibacillus peoriae KCTC 3763
ATTTAGCTAAAACGTCTAGCAGGTACTTAAAGCCATATGAATATCTCCCCCTATTTAAGTAATATTTAGCTACTTCATATTCAAAAAGCGTTGTTTGTTCTGGTACCACTTGATAAGTGTACATATCAGCAGATGCTTGCTGTCGGGTAATAGAATCTATCTCCGTTTCAAACCGTTGAAGTATATAATCCACATCCACCTGATGCTGGTTAGCTGCTATTAAAACATTCAAAAGTTGCACAACCCGATCTTCTTCTGTTGTATCTGATGATGTACTAATATATTCAACATAATCATGTATCATGCTTACATCTCCAGATAAAAGCTTGTTCACAATAACGTTAGCTTGCGCCCAATGTTGAAACAACTTGACCCAATGTTGGGTGTTCTCATCTGTCTCTTTGACCCAATCTAAATTAACGTATTCATACGTATATTGTAATGCCTGTCCATAATCTTCACGTGATTCACATACACCTGCACACAATAGATCAGCATAGGTGATATATACAAACATTGGGCGGCTCAGTTTCTTAATAACCTCATTGCGTTCTCTACTTTTTTGTTGATGCTTCATTGAATATTGGAATTTTGCTTTCGCCTTCATTTTTTTAGCCATTTCATCGACCTTGTCCCATATGCGCAAAGACCTGTACACATTCGCCAAATCCTTTAACGCATCAAGTTGTTCTATTTCATCTAGGCGTTCCACAAAAACTTCAAATATCGTAGCTGCCCTGAGATTTCGGTTTTGGTCGTCTCCAACCTGAATCGTGAACATTCGATACTGGCAAAGAGCCAGACGTTCGGAATGCTGATATTTCTCAACTTCTGCTACGTTCTCATAGAGCAGCAGAGCCGCATCATATCGTCCCTGTGCGAATAGGGTTTCCGCAATATCAAATAGTTTGGGTGAATAGAGTAGATTGTCCATAATATGTCCAACCATTCGACGGATCGCATCTAGCTTGTCCAGTTCCGCACAACCATACAACAACGGTTCAATTCGTCTCATGTTGGGGGGAAGGTCAATAATGTAGTTTTCTATGTATAAGTCGTATAAGTGACCTTCTGGTAAACCCATAGCCGAAGTGATTCGATCAAGCTGCTGCACGGCAACAGGACGATGCTGAGTAATCCAATTACTAAGCGTTCTTTGATGAACACCTGAATATTCCGCAAATTGAGCCAACGTCATGTTATTTTGTTTTAGATAATCTTCAAACTCTGCCAAAATCGTAGGTGTATGCTTCATGTCATATCCACCTTTCATCATAAACTTGTCATATAATGCATAGTTAAATAAATTATGTAATTGAGAAATAAGTAGTAGAATATCTTTGTTTTATTGTTCATAATCTTACCATTTTTCGGAATAAAGTCATATACTTTTCAGATATTTACTTAAGATACCTTTTTGGATAGTTTCCGATGATTTCATGGTTAAAGGTATCGTTTGATTGGCAGTATATTTTTTATTCAAGTCTTTTTCCTAACGCTCTTGCCAGTTGATTATTTGTCTAGTGAGGCATATTGTTGACCTTCTATACACCTCTTTCTAACTCGCTACATAGGCTAAAGTAAAGAACCATTTAGGAGGCTTATTATGATGTATCGCTGTCCCTCATGTGGTAATTGGCGCTCTGATCATACAATCATCGACGAATGGAATACTGTCATAGCTCCACCTGCACCTGAGCTAAAAGCAGTCTATATTGACCCTAGAAGTACTGCACTCCTTATCTTAGATATGGAGAATTCTATATGTAATAATCATCGCTGTATTGCGTCCATCTCTAAGATTAACAATTTATTGACTAAAGCACGTGAGGTGGGAATGTTAATTGTCTATAGTCTTACGCATGCAGGGAATGTTTCTGATATTAACTATCAATTAAGTCCTTCCCCTAGAGACCCAATAGTGAAATCAAACGTAGATAAATTCTACAAAACTGATTTAGAGAATATTTTACAACATAATAATATTAAAAATGTTATCGTAACTGGTTACTCAGCCAATGGAGCAGTTCTTCACACGGCAACAGCTGCTGCATTCCGTGGATATAATGTTGTCGTTCCTGTAGACGGCTTCTCTGCTGCTAATGCTTATGCCGAACAGTACACAGCGTGGCATATGCTTAATAGTCCTGGAACACGAAACCGAGCTGTTCTAACGAAGACTGATTTCATAGCACTTTCCAGTAGACTTCACAACCATTGAAATACTTCTTTTATTTTATCTTCTCTTATTTATGTTTCCGGTATTTTTCAGATCGCACCATCGGTTGAGATAATAATCTAACTCCCTCCAAAAATCAGATCCCCCCACAATTTCAACACCATAGGTTGAGTTTTGAAACTCCATGATTTATTCCCCCTCATTTCTATGTACACAATATGAGAAATACTTTTTATTCACTAGTATATTTATTTATTTTTATTTTCAACTTATCCTCAAGTTCATCTGTTAATCTAGAAATAGAACGAAGTGAATCTATAAAATCATTATCTAATTTATCTGCAATCATCTCTTCTGCTCTTTTCTTTACCATATCCTCGAATTGTTCACCAACATGTTTTAGACTGTTGAAACAGAAGCCAAAAATAGTCTACTAAAAGAAATCATTGAGAAGGTTATATATATTAAGAATTACATCGGGGATGTTCCGCAAGTAGAATTCTTATTTAAGTAGGTGTATTTTGGGGATATGACACCAATGACAAGTTGACATAAGCCACACTACGAATACCCAACAGATAAGAAAATAGGTTTATTTTCTCGTCTCGCTGTGTCAAAAGCTTCCTCACTCCATACGTACCAGTTCACTGGGTTATGAGCATGTTGGAGTAAATAAGGAGATTTCTCAGCGATTAATCTATTGGGCTTGCTGTTCGTTGTCATGGGGCATCACCTCTTTTGGGTTGAATTTAGGGAAAAATATACTTAATGTTAGTTTACCCAAATTGGTGGATGGAAATCGCAGGGGATGGAAATAATTTCACAAGAAACACGGTATCCCATAAAGTGCGGCATTGTATATGACATTTGAAGCGTGTTGCCTATAGCCGTCCAATTTGTGCCGTCAAGACTGTAGTAGAAATATGCTTAATCTATCTGATTTGTAAAATCACAGATAACCTTAAGATATACTCTGTTCTGGGTAGAAGCTAATTCCTTACCATTGTTTTCTAATCTTTAGTTCAACTTATATAGCAAAAATTTATGCATCAAAATAAGCCATCGAGATATATCTGTACCGGTACAGATGTACTTTTCTTATATTGTAGCACACAATACATATGTCTAAATGAGTGGCGAGGGGCATGATTATATGAAAAGCGGCTGTCGAACAGGCGTACAATGCGGATGTGGAAAAGCCGGTTGAGAAAGAAGTTATTACAGACGTGTTATATGTGGAACAGAGCGGCATCAACTCGATTGATCTTTCCGAAATTAACTCGCCTGACGGATTCAAACCGTAAATTCCAGATTTCAAAAAGGAGGCTTTATTTAAAAATGAAAAAAACGATTGTTTTGCCTGGTTATGTTGACGATATGCCATTTTCGTTAGGTTATGAAGTGAAGCATGGAGCAACAACCTTATACCTCTCGGGTGCTACGGCCTATCCTCTGTATTACAGTCACCCCTCTTTTGGTTGGGTTCCAACGTCCGAGAGAAGCGATACGGGTATGTCTCTGCCGAGCTCGATTAAAGAACAGACGCAAATTGTTCTTGAAAATATCAAAATTGTCGTGGAAGCCGCCGGAGGTACGATCAACGATATTGTTAAGACAACCATTTTTAATAAGCGTATGGATCTGCAAAATGAAGTAAACGAAGTCTATAACGCCTTTTTCAATGGACATAGACCGGCTCGTTCTCACATCGGAGTGTCTGAACTTGTCAGTCCGGATCTTTTAATCGAAATCGAAGCGATCGCCGTCTTGGAAAAAGAAGGAAAGCGGTTCGAACCGTAAAAGACGAAACGGTCGAAAAACAAGTCGTAACGGATGTCGTGTTCGTGGATCCAAATTCAATCGGCAGCGTGGATTTTTCAGATATCAGTGCACCGGAAGGATTTAAATCTTAAATGCCGTTATTATGTACTTGACCCACATCAAAGATCATCAAGGGATTACGACGGCGGACTTGGAAGCCTGTTAAGCGGAAATCCTGCCTGGAGATATCATTCTTCTCAATACCGGTTGGAGCGATAAAACATGGGGACAATTTCCACGGTACTTTGTAGATTCGCCGTTTCTGACGTTGGATGCGGGAAGATGGCTGGTATAAAAGAAACCGAGAGCGATAGGGTGCGATTTTTTCGAGGAGTATGCAGTAAGGTTTAAAGATTTTACCTCAGAAGAATTCATCGTGCATGAGCCGCAAAGGCAATTGCTACGATAATGCGTGCATAGAATCATTGAAAAATTCAAGACACACGAGCAAGTTAGTACAAAAAAGCGGTAACATAATAAAGTGTGCCCACACTGGGAAACACTTTATTATGTTATCGCTTAATTTAAAAAGATTTAATAGAGTGATAGGGTTAATGTGTCTACACCATTCTTGGAATAAAGAATCGGGAAATTTACGCACCAATCGCTTGCTATGTAGCAGCTTTTTAGTGTGTAACGTTGAACATACTGACATCCAGGAGAGTGTGAGAAGTGAAAAAATGGCTTAAAAGATTATGGAAGACGGTTGTTATCGGGTTCGTGGCTATTCTTGTTTTTCTGGGAGCAGGCGCGATATATGAACAGGTGAGCGTCCGGAAGGATTTGAAATCGTATACCCCTAGCGGCAAGCTGTACGATGTGGATGGAAAAAGAATGCATTTATATGCCGGGGGTCAAGGGGATGTAACGGTTGTATTCGCTTCCGGGTGGGGCACGGCCAATCCGTATGTGGATTTTTCTCCGCTGTACGAGAAGCTCGCACCACATGTTAAATTCGCAGTTTACGACCGGTTCGGCTATGGGTACAGTGATACGACGGACAAGAAGCGTGACATCGATACAATAACGAACGAAATACACAAAGTGCTGCAAGCATCCGGCCAAAAGCCGCCTTACCTGTTTGTGGGACATTCGCTAGGGTCCCTTGAAACGCTCCGGTTTGCACAGAAATACCTTAAAATCATTGTCTGCCTTCCGGT
>NZ_AGFX01000003.1 GCF_000236805.1 Paenibacillus peoriae KCTC 3763
TTGAGTGGACGAATTGATTTTGTCCAACAAGGCTGGTCTGGTGCTACCCGAGAGAGGTTTTTCCAAGATTTTCAGGTCTCTAGACAATCCATGGGCGTGACGCTTGAACGGCTATCGACAGTAGCACAGGAACTCATTTTTATCTCAAAAAACTTTACACAAGTGGATGGAGAAAAAGTGGTACTGGATGTACCGGGAAATGGTGTAGCTATTAAAACCAGCGATGAAGGTTGGCTACATAAAATT
Organism: Paenibacillus peoriae KCTC 3763; assembly: GCF_000236805.1. Taxonomy (GTDB): domain Bacteria; phylum Bacillota; class Bacilli; order Paenibacillales; family Paenibacillaceae; genus Paenibacillus; species Paenibacillus peoriae. Next base: position 247 of record NZ_AGFX01000003.1, read on the forward strand.
TTTGAACAAATTGGACAAGCTGAGATCACCAAGGCAGAAGCCCAGATGGAAGCTAGTAAGCTTCAAGGAGAAATTTTATGGGATGATGCGCAAGGAGCAAAAGGAGCCATTCAGGAGGATTTAACCTTGGGGATGATGCCCGACAAAGACCGTGACTATGATCATCCTATGGCAGCTAAAGTAGGCGAAATTCTCGGTCACGTAGCTACGACATTGCAGGGGGCTGGTGAGGTAGTAGCTGGAATAGGTGGAGAAGGATTATCAGTTGCTGTTTCATCTACGGGAGTTGGTAGTATAATCGGAGTACCTGGATTGATTGGCTCAGCAGCTTTAGCAGCACATGGAAGCACCACCGCAGTTAAAAGTGCAAGCGGAATTGGGAAAAGCTCAGCCGAATTGTGGCAAATGGCGAAAGGAGAAGGGAATTCTAAGACCGAAATCTTAAAAAGTAAAGCCAATGATATACGTAAAAACGTAAATAATAATATATTAGATGAAATGGAGTCTAATGGTGGGCATCTGCTTCAAAAGCACGTTGGCAAGACAAAAGAAGAATTAATAAAACGTGCCTCCCAAGAAGGAGTTCCTTCTACAACATTTTCAGATAAAAGTATAGCTCTCAAATCCACGCAAGAGAATATCAGAAGAAACGCAGATAAGATTGCAGAATGGATAGAGAACCCTAATTCTAGAGGATATCTCATAACAAAAGCGGATCACGAGTTTTCTATTGGGCGAGGCGTAGACGTAAAGAATGGAGGAAACTCATCTTCAAAGCATGTAACAAATGACTTGTCAAAGTCCCAACTGTATTTAGTAAAAGATTCCTCTATGCCTACCGGATATAGAATTATTACGGGTTATCCTGTTTTTAAATAAAAGAGGAGAATAATATATGAACCAAGAAGCGAATTATGAAAATTTAAAGTATTTTATAGAGAGTTATTTTAATTGGAGTATGGATTTCGCTGATTTAGAGAACTTAATTGAGGAGTTCAAAAGTAGGGAGTTACCTGCTTATGTTGAAGGTCTGACTCAGGAGATCGAAGAAATAAATGAACTAAAGACTTGGGATAGCATACAAGAATTTGTTTATTTATATGGACAAAGAAATTTGAACATTAAAAAGATCGAGCGCATGATTGAGTTGTTACTGACAAAATTACACGGAGATAAATAAATATGATCTTGTAGAGCGATAGAATAAAAATGCGACAATCAGCTCACTCCTAAAAAGAGGATGAGCTTTTTGTGTGCTTATCCTATCTGAATAAAGGGTTATGGAATATTTGCATACACCATGCTCCACTATCAACCATGGCAAATATTTGTGCTATATTCAAATTACTTGTAAAGCAAATTAGTTGTGGTATGAGAAGGAGAGCTTTTCCTTCTCAGTCATCATAAGAGCTTTAAATAGCATTTCAGATCAAGCAAGAAATAATATCAATCATACATATAACAATTTCATAAAATTGGGCAAACTATAAGGAAGTCAATGAAGACTCCCTATTTTTCATGAATGGAGTGATTTAAGATGCGTGACGAAACCGTTAAGCACAAGCATACAAATAGCCTTATTAGCGAAAGAAGCCCGTACCTCTTACAACATGCCCATAACCCTGTAAACTGGCTTTCATGGAGTCCTGAAGCCTTTACAAAGGCTAAACGAGAGGGAAAACCTGTATTTTTAAGTATAGGCTATAGTTAGCCTTCGGGCTAACATAGGTATAATATAAGAACTTGTCATTGGTGTCATGTAATGGAAAGAGAGTCGTTCGAGGATGAAGAGATTGCGGAGATATTAAACCGGGACTACGTATCCATTAAGGTGGATCGGGAGGAACGTCCGGATGTGGACCATATTTATATGTCCATCTGCCAGACAATGACCGGGCATGGGGGCTGGCCGTTGACGATTCTGATGACGCCGGATCAGAAGCCTTTTTTTGCGGGTACGTATTTGCCCAAGGAGCAAAAGTTTGGCCGTATCGGTCTGTTGGAGCTGCTGGACAAGGTGGGAACCCGGTGGAAAGAACAGCCCGAAGAGCTGGTGGAGCTGAGTGAACAGGTGCTGACAGAGCACGAGCGGCAGGACATGCTTGCAGGATATCGCGGTGAGCTGGACGAACAGAGCTTGAATAAAGCCTTCCATCAATACAGCCACACCTTCGACAAGGAATATGGCGGCTTTGGAGAAGCACCTAAATTTCCTGCTCCGCATAACTTGTCCTTTTTGCTGCGATATGCACAGCATAGCGGAAATCAGCAGGCACTGGAAATGGCAGAGAAGACGCTGGATGCGATGTATCGGGGTGGAATCTACGACCATGTGGGCATGGGATTTTCGCGGTATTCAGTGGATGAGAAGTGGCTGGTGCCGCATTTTGAAAAAATGCTGTATGATAATGCACTGCTTGCCATTGCTTATACAGAGACTTGGCAAGTTACGGGCAAGGGGCTGTATCGGCAGATTGCAGAACAAATTTTTACATATATTGCAAGGGATATGACGGATGTGGGGGGAGCCTTCTATTCGGCGGAAGATGCCGATTCCGAAGGAGAAGAAGGCAGGTTCTACGTCTGGAATGAGGCTGAAATAAGGGCTGTACTGGGTGATCGGGACGCTGCTTTTTTTAACGATTTATACGGGATTACGCCTTATGGTAATTTTGAAGGCCACAACATTCCAAACCTGATTGATATCAATCTGGAAGCCTACGGGCTGAAGCATGACCTGACTAAACAAGAGTTAGAAGATCGGGTACGTGAACTGCGAGACAAGCTGTTTGCAGTCAGGGAAAAGCGGGTTCATCCTCACAAGGATGACAAGATCTTGACCTCGTGGAACGGGCTGATGATCGCTGCATTGGCTAAGGCAGGGCAGGCTTTTGGGGACGTCATCTATACGGAACGGGCACAGAAGGCAGAGTCGTTCCTGTGGAATCACCTGAGACGGGCGAACGGGCGATTGCTGGCGCGTTATCGGGATGGTGATGCGGCTTATCCCGGATATCTGGATGATTATGCTTTTTATGTGTGGGGTTTGATTGAGCTGTATCAGGCGACCTTTGATGTACAATATCTGCAACGGGCGCTGACGCTCAATCAGAATATGATTGATCTGTTTTGGGATGAGGAGCATCATGGTTTGTTCTTTTATGGGAAAGATAGTGAGCAACTCATTGCCAAGCCTAAGGAAATCTACGACGGTGCGATCCCGTCCGGCAACAGCATCGCGGCCCATAATTTGGTGCGGCTGGCACGACTGACGGGTGAAGCCCGATTGGAGGACTATGCAGCAAAGCAGTTCAAGGCTTTTGGGGGTATGGTTTCTTATGATCCGTCAGCATATTCGGCTTTGCTAAGCTCGTTGTTGTACGCGACCGGGACGACGAAGGAAATTGTGGTTGTAGGCCAGCGTGATGACCCACAGACGCTTCAATTCATTCGGGCGATTCAAGCTGGATTCAGGCCGAATACAGTTGTTATTTTAAAGGATGCAGGGCAGCCTGCAATCGCAGACATAGTCCCTTATATCCATGACTATACGCTCATCGATGGTAAGCCGGCTGTGTATATGTGTGAGCATTTTGCCTGTCAGGCACCTGTAACCAGTCTTGACGATCTTAAGGCTTTGCTGGATTGAATAGAATTAAATAAAAACAAACCTGATCCCCTTTGGGGCAAGCATATGGTGATTTTACAAAAATAACCCTATGAATGCCACCTTCAAGGGGATTATTTTATGTTAAGAGGTAGGCATAGTGAATTGAAACTAACATTTTCTTAACATCTATAGCGCATTTTTTTTAATATTTTTTAGGTATATTACATTAAGGAAACGGTTCCAGGGAGCCTTGCTGCATTCAAAACTAAGTACATAGACCTACTCGCTACTATGTTTATAACATTATGTGTACAAGCATTTTAGGGGGAGTTGATAAAGAACGGAAAATGGATTTGTCGAGTGAATATCACTGGTAACACGAAGTGGTTCACCGTATACAAACATTCTTAATGATGAAATGGAGATGTTGATGATGAAGAAGTTTTCGAGAAAATGGCTTGTGGGAGGGAAGCTCGGCAAAAATTTTAAGATGAAGCTGATGGTAGCCTTTATCGCTTTTTTGATCATACCGTCCTTGATTATTGGGGGGTTGTCGTTTATGAGCGCCAGCCAGCAGATTCGAAACCAGATTGAATATAGCGCCGAGCAGGCTATTGTCCGCACTAATTATGTTATTGACAGTGCTGTTTCACCTAAGGTATATGACGCAGAATATTTTGCTGAAAGGCTAAAAGGCAATCGAGTAGAGACGGAGGAAAAGACAGCAGAGCTGGAGGAATTTCTCAAGCAATATATTACACTCCATCCTGAAACAGAATCCATTTATTATGGCACAAAGGAAGGTAAATTTACTACCTATCCGCAGAAGGAATTACCCGATAACTATGATCCTCGTGTTAGATCTTGGTATGAGGAAGCCATGAAGGAACAAGGCAAAACAGTGATCAGCTCGCCCTATCTCTCCGCATCCTCCAAGCAAATGACAGTCACGGTGTCCAAGGCCACGCCGGATGGTTCGGGTGTTATTGGCATTGATCTGAAGATTAGCGGAATTAAACAGACTTTGAACGATATTAAAGTAGGCCATGAGGGTTATGCCATATTGCTGGACAGCAATCGTACTTACATTGTTCATCCGACGAAGGCAACAGGTGCCAAAATTGCAGATACTGAATCACGCATGTATGAGAGCGACGCGGGTGAATACGAGTATCAGTATGAAGGTCAGCCCAAATATATGAATTTTGCGACCAACAAGCTGACAGGCTGGAAGATAGGCGGAACGCTGTATTTATCTGAAGTGGATGAAGCAGCACAGCCGATTTTGATCAGCACTTTGCTTACGATTGCCGGGTGTCTTGTGGTAGGCATAATCATTGTCTATTTCCTGATTCGCTCGATTATCAAGCCTATTATAAAATTGAAAGAACAAGCGGTGAATGTGAGCGCAGGGGACCTGACGCAGGACATTCAAGTAAAGAGTGAGGATGAGATCGGACAACTGGGACTGGCTTTCAGAAATATGCAGGATAACTTGCGATCTGTCATTCAGAACGTAGGGGATAGTGCAGATCATGTCGCCAGATCCTCGAATGAGCTAACGGTAAGCGCAGAACAAACCAGTGCTGCAAGTGAGCAGGTGTCTCAGGCTGTCCAGGAAATTGCCAGCGGAGCGGAAAAGCAGACTACAGGCCTGGAAAATAATTCGGTGTCGCTGAATGAAATTGCACAAGGGGTTACACAAATCGCGGAACGCTCAGTTTCGGTAGCGGATTTGGCCAGACGATCCTCATTGCAAGCAGAGGAAGGACGAAAGTCCGTTGAGCAGACGGGAGAACAGATGGATTCCATTCACCAGTCGGTAGAGCGATCTAACCGGATGATTCAAACGTTGCAAGCCCGGTCTCAGGAAATCGGCGAAATTACGAAGGTTATCGGCGATATATCCAACCAGACGAACCTGCTGGCCCTGAATGCAGCCATTGAGGCGGCCAGAGCAGGTGATCATGGCAAGGGCTTTGCGATCGTTGCTGATGAGGTGCGCAAGTTGGCAGAGCAATCGCAGGCGTCTGCTACACAGATTGCCACATTGATTACTGAAATTCAACATGAAACGCAAGCTACGGTGCAGACGATGAACCAAGTTACGACTGAGGTACAGGATGGGCTGCAGATTTCCAAGGAGACTATTGTCAAGCTGGGACAAGCGATGGAGGGCATTCGAGAGACAACACCTCAGGTGGAGGAAGTCGCCGGGATTGCACAACAGATATCAGCCAGTGTGCAGGAGATTACAGCGACAGCCAACGAGCTGGCGACGATTGCAACCGGTAATGCCGCTACGTCAGAGGAAGTCGCCGCTTCCTCGCAGGAGCAACTGGCTTCCATGGAGGAAATCTCGGCTTCTGCTCAGTTGCTATCCACAATGGCTGCTGAGTTGAAGTCGATGATCAGTCGTTTCAAATATTAATACGAACTTGAACCGTATGGAATCTATAGGGCAATGAATGCTCGGGACAGTTCTTTAAGCCTTATGGCATAAGGAATCTGTCCTGAGTTTTTTATATGTTCAATATAGCTTACAAAGTAGGGGAGATTACAGGAGGGAGAACACTTGGTTCGCGACTTGGTGCTGTATGCTATCGTGCTATTATTAATGGTTTTGATTTCTCTGCTCATCCGGCAAAAGATCATACAACGTTTATTGGATCAAAATCGAGATCTTCTAAGTCTGCTTCGGGTTCAACCTGGCTTTACCTTCAAGCTGGAGAAAAGCGGCGACGAATTTTATTACAGGCTGCTTGAAGGAGGCTTGCTGGAGCGGATGGGTCTGGATCTGCAAGTCAGCTACAATCGAAGGGAGCATGTAGAGCGGCTCGGGGACATTTTTAAGCTTTCCTCTGAAACGCTGGATCAGCTTGGTGAATACTACAAACAGGCATGGTTCGGTGACCGGACGGTATTTGAGTTGAAGCTTTGGGAATACTCGGCTTTAATTATATTACATCCGATCAGGGAGGACGGGATCACCAAGTATGTCATCGGTCATGCAATGGATATAACGGAGTATAAAGCTTCAGAGCAGAAAAGAATGGAGATGGACGAGGCTAACCATGCCAAAAGCGTTTTTATGGCTCACCTGAGTCACGAAATTCGCACACCGCTGAGTGGGATCATGGGTCTGTCGAAGCTGTTGAACAAGACAGAACTGACGGCTGTTCAAAAAGACTACCTTCACAAGCTCCTCGCCTCATCACGGACCCTGTCGTCCATGCTCAATAACGTACTGGACTTCTCCAAAATGGAAGCAGGCAGTCTGGAATTGGAAAGGATTGAATTTGAGCCGGAAACAATGCTTCGGCACCTTGCAGATACAGTAGGTACTTTACTGGAGCACAAAAAAGTAGAGGTTGTTTTTATAACGGCTCCCAATATACCCAAAAGCGTTAAAGGTGATTCATTCCGAATGGAGCAGGTGCTTTTAAACCTTCTGGCCAATGCCGTCAAGTTCACGGATCAGGGGCATGTATTACTACAGGTAAAAATGCTGAGCCAGCAGAACGGACGGGTAGCGTTGTCCTTTATGGTGGAGGATACAGGCATAGGTATTTCCGAGGAGTGTGTGGACAAGCTGTTTATCCCTTTTACCCAAGCGAAACCATCAACCAGCCGCCGCTATGGGGGATCGGGGCTGGGGTTGGCCATTAGCAAGCATTTGGCTGAAGCGATGGATGGAAATATAGAGGTGGAAAGCCGATTGGGAGAATATAGTCGATTTTACTTCAATGTCGAGCTGGATATCGGGGAATTACATCAGGAAGGTACGCGGATAGAAAACCAAATAAACGGCAAAGCCTTGATTGTTGTGCGGCACGAGCTGTTGAGATATAGCCTGAACGAATTACTGCAAGGCACAGGCCTAGAAACGCGCACCGTTTCATCCTTTCAGGAATGTGTGAAGGCTTTTGAAAAGGGTGAACCATTTGATTGGGTTATAGTCGATATGAGTATGGATGGTTTCAAAGAACTGGAGGCAAGGAGATCATGGTTACAATTGCTGGATATACAGATGACTCGGGTGATTGGACTTACAACCGTGTTCCAGATGGAAAGGTTAGCGACAGGGGAAGAAAATAGCTGGCTGGATGCCTTTTTGTCCAAGCCCGTGACTCGGAACGCTCTGCTGGAGGTTATCGACTGGGGGCTGGAAAAAGAAAAGGCAGTGTCAGTACAAAAATATCAAATTCTCATAGCGGAAGACAATGAGATTAATCAGGTGGTGATTACCGAGTTCCTGGCAGAGCGCGGTTTTGAAGTAACCATGGTTGCAGACGGAAGAGAGCTGTTAGAGTCACTGGAGCTGCGTCCTTGGGATATGGTAATGCTTGATCTGCATATGCCGGAGATGGATGGCTTTGAAACGGCCAGACATATTCGCAGAAAGAAAGCTTTTAACAGACTGCCCATTATCGCCTTTACAGCCGATGCCGGACAGCATGAGCAGGAGATTTGCCTTCGTTCAGGCATTAATGCGGTGCTGCTCAAGCCTGTCCATGAACTGAATGCTGTAAGAATGTTAAACAGCTGGATTCATTTAGCGTGGCTGCAAGAATTACAAGGCGTTCACGCGGAACAGGCGATAGCTGGAATGGATGGAAAGGTATATATTTTTCAATTCGCTCTTTACAAATGGATTCAGGAATATCAGCATTTCGACAAAAGAATAACGAGGAAAATGGACAACCGGCAGTTATCTGCCGCTCTCCGGTTAATCCACTCGCTTAAGGGAGGAGCAGGGAACCTGTGCGCGTCCGAGCTGCTGGCAAAAGCCATCGTACTGGAAAAGCGATTGAAGCGTAGCTATGAAACCTCAGCGGGGGAGCTGTATCCAGAATGGCGAGAGCAATTGAAGTTGGTTCAAAAAAAGATTAACGAAATCAAGTCATCGGTTCCCTGGAACTGATCGTGCTACTGCATAAATTTATAACCAATTCCCCATATAGTCCTGATCAGTTTTGGCTTTTTAGGGTCTTGTTCGATTTTTCTGCGCAAATGGTTGATATGTACGTCTACAGCCCTCTCATTAATAAAGGAGTCTGTGCCACGGAGGGCTTGAATCAAGGCATATCGGCTGAATACAATTCCCCGGTTCAAATAAAAAAGCTTCATAATCTCAAATTCCGAAAATGTCATCTCCACAATCTGCCCATTAACGGTAATCATTCTTCGCGCCAGATCCAGAACAATGTCTGTTTCAGATTCGGCTTCAGGCGTAAGGCCTTTTCCCTGTAATCGTGTAATTTCAATACGTCGGAAAAGAGCCTCGATTCGTGCCTTTAGCTCCTGCATACTAAAAGGCTTGCAAATATAATCGTCTGCTCCCAATGTAAGTGTACGAATGCGCTCTGAGATGTTGTTTTCTGAAGAAATCACGATGATTGGCACATCCGTATGCCTGCGTATCAGTGGGCAGGGATTTATGCCGTCCAGGTCTGGAAGCAACAGATCCAGCAAGATAATATCAGGCTGTACGATATCAAGCTGAGTAATCCCCTTAGTCGCTTGTGTCACTCTGGTCACGTTATAACCCTCACCTGTCAAATACAAGGAAAGTGTGTCGCCAAGCATATTATCATCTTCAATAATTAAAACATTAGACATGTTGATGTTTCCTTATCTGTTTTTAAATTTGGCACGTTCTTTCTGATAGAGTAAACTCCTTTGGTCAGTCTGTCAAAAGATCAGGTAGATTGCGGCAAATCTATGAACAAAAAACTCGGATTTATATCTATTTGATATGGAAATGCACTATTTTTGAGGTTTAAAACCATAATACGACAATTTTCGAACTGTTTTAACAATAAACAGCAAGGTTTTGTCATTCTATTACAAAAAATTAACAAATCACACCAGAAACATGCATTGACTTCAAAAATAATCATGGTATTTTATTACATAGGAGTGACATCTACTGATAAGCCCCTTAGAAAACCCCACCCCATATCTGCTGAATGTAATCTACTCTCAGACATGCTATTCTATATATCATTTTTTCGTACTCTAATCATTTTCGTGATCGTATTCTAGCATTCTTTGGTGTGGCAGCCCCATTGTGATTCAGATTGTCGCTTCATTTTAGATTACATATTTACATTTTTTTGCTTTCCATGCTTGTATTTATCCAAATCAGGTCAGCGGGAGGACGAGAAATCAATGAACACATTCGAAGCGCTGGAGTCCAATGTAAGATCCTATTGCAGAAGCTTTCCGGTTGTTTTCAACAAAGCCAAAAACGATGTGCTGTACACAGAGGCAGGAGAGGGATATATTGACTTTTTTGCCGGGGCAGGGGCCTTGAACTACGGGCATAACAATGATTTTATGAAAAGTCGGATTCTGGATTATTTAACCTCCGATCGGATCATGCACGGTCTGGACATGTATACGACGGCCAAGCAAGAGTTTATAGAATCCTTTTCCGAGCATATTCTCCAGCCTAAGGGCTTAAATTATAAGCTGCAATTTTGCGGACCAACGGGAACCAATGCGGTGGAGGCAGCACTGAAGCTTGCACGCAAGGTCAAAAAAAGAAATGGGATTTTTGCTTTTATGGGTGCGTTCCACGGCATGTCGTTAGGCAGTCTGTCTGTTACCAGTAACAACTCCATGCGAGAAAGCGCCGGTATATCCCTGAATAACGTCACTTTTATTCCTTTTAACAGTACGTTTAATGGAATGGATACCATTTTATATATGGAACAGCTTTTAACGGATACCCATTCCGGGGTAGAAAAGCCAGCTGCCATCATTCTGGAAACGGTACAGGCCGAGGGCGGTATTAACATTGCAGATAACGAATGGCTGCGTGATTTGCGGCAGTTGTGCGATGACCATGATATTTTGCTGATTGTTGACGATATACAGGTCGGCTGTGGCCGGGTTGGCTCGTTTTTCTCGTTTGAACGGGCGGGGATCGTTCCTGATATGGTTATCTTGTCTAAATCGATCAGCGGATACGGACTGCCGATGTCTCTTTTGCTGCTCAAGCCGGAATTGGATATATGGAGTCCTGGTGAGCACAATGGAACCTTCCGCGGAAATCAGCTTGCCTTTGTCGCTGCCAAGGCAGCACTGGAGTTTAGGGATATGGTAGGGCTGGAAGCAGAGGTGAAGGAAAAAGAGGCATTTGTGCAGCAATTTTTGCGTGAGCATATTCAAACCGTCGACCCGCTCATTGCAATTCGCGGTTTGGGTCTGATCTGGGGAATTGATGTGTCTCATCTGGGAGAAGCGTTCGCCAAGGAGGTAGCTACTCTCTGCTTTAAAAATGGCCTTATCATTGAACGGGCTGGACGTAACGATACTGTCATTAAAATTATGCCTGCGTTAACAATAAGTTTGGAAAATTTGCGAAAAGGCTGCAACATTATTAAAGAAAGTATGGTTCAGGTGTCCAGTACTTTAGTCACTTTATAAATTTTTGTAAACCTTTGTAAAGCGATTAGTAAATCCCCTTGGCTGGAGCTGCCATCTGCTATGAAGCAGAAGACAGCTGCCGTCCAAGGGGATTTTAGCGTAAAACTTAAGAAATAACCGTTTGTACGTATTTTTGTGCAGATTGCTCCAACTGCTCATCGGTCAGTCCTGCGGCATCATATTGTACGAAATAAGGCAGCAACTTGGTGCCAACCATATGACCTGTAGCTTCCAGAGGTCTCAACAACTCTTCAATCGTATATCTATTCCGTCCGTCATGTTGATAATTTTCCTCAACACTGGCAGCAGACAAGGCGATTAACAGCTCTTTGCCCTGCAGCTTGTCGCCTTCACTTCCATAAGCCCAACCGTAAGTTAGAACCTTATCCTGCCATTTTTTCAGCAGGGAAGGAGTGCTGTACCAGTACAAAGGGAATTGCAGAACGATGCGGTCATGCTGCTCTAGCAGTTCCTGCTCCTGAGCGACGTTAATTTGCTCATCCGGGTATACTTCATACAAGTTGTGAATCGTCACGCCGGATTGCTGCTTGAGCTCTTGTACCCATCTTTTGTTAATGCGAGACTCCGCAAGATTAGGGTGAACGACAATTACGAGTGTCGACATGATGAAAAGCATCTCCTTTAAACTGATTTTTTGTAAGTAAATTACCAATATATATATGTGTAACTATTTTAGTTTCAATTAATAAGATTGTCAACTCCTTAAATTTTTAAACAAACGCTACATAAAAAAACTCCGGCAAGCTCATGCCGGAGTCTCATCAAATGAAGTATTTTTTACATTAAGCGATATGGTCAAGCTCAGCAACAATCCTATTTTTTCCAGAACGCTTGGCTTGATACAAATAGTCATCCGCTCCCTGGAAGAATGTATCTTTGTTCATTTCTTCCGAATAGCTTTTTAATCCGATGCTTACGGTCACGGAAACGCTTTGCATTTTCTCGGCAAAGGTCATCTGCTCCACTTCATGACGGATGCACTCGACAATCTGATAAGCTTCCTCAAAAGTATGCTCGAACATCAGAATAGCAAATTCCTCACCGCCATACCGGGCTGGAATGTCATTGGCTGTAATCTGTTCTGTAATGATTTGCGAGATGCTTTCCAAAATTTTATCTCCAAACTGGTGTCCGTAAGTGTCATTAATTTTCTTGAAATTGTCAATATCTACTACCGCTAAGTGGATAATAGCACCTTGCTTGGCATATTCAAGTGCTTTCTCATAAAAAGTTTGGAACGATAAATGATTGTATAGCTTTGTCAGTCCATCGGTCATTGACATTTTGCTTATAATCGCGTTACTGATCATCAACTCCTGCTGAGCGTGTTGTGTTTTATGCAAATCCACTAGCAGATCACGACCGCTGGCCTGAATGATGAGTGCAATAAAGGTAGACATCATCAAAAATGTTGGAATGGCTACGATGTCAAAGTCCGACAAGTAGCTACGAAAAGAACTATCAATAGCCAGTAATAGAAAAAAGACTACAATTTGCAAGACAAAGGAAAGCCATATCAGGCGACGATTGAAAAACAGGATAGATGAGAAGATGGGCAGCAGGCACAATGCCGTAATAATCCGGATATCATAGTTTAAACGAATAATCATCCAGCAAATAACCGTACTCGCCATAAACAGGATTGAAAAAGAAAACCGCTTGCATTTATGATGAGCCAGCTCTGCAAGTAAGTTGGAACCGCACATGATTAGCGTGGGAACAATAAGGGTTCCAATGTAAAATTCATAAGGTGTAGCACAGTAGTCGAGAAATAGATAGCTTCCAAGCTGAACGATAAAATGTACTGCTATGATCATCCAGTAAAGCAATAGCATTTTACGTACCCAGCGACTTTGTTTTGTAATGTAATCCATTGTTTGAGTATCCTGTTTTGTTTTGTTCATGATGTCACCACACTTAATGTATCTTTAGCCATTCTCGTATTATAAGATACTATCTGATGAAGTTGAAGCTAATTTTTTGCAGAGCCACGCACTTGTCAGCCCATCAACACCTTTACCTGATGGATAGCACCATCACCTGCAACAGGCAGAAGAGTGTCTGTAAGGGCAGTGTTGTCCACAGTAATTGCAGCTACACCCTTGGATACATGCTGGGGATTCATGATCTGAATCACGTAGGTATCGCCGCGGAAGACGCGGGTGACTGTATACCCATCCCAGGCCTTAGGAATGCACGGATCAATGCGCAGTCCATCCCATTCCGGCTGAATACCAAGAATCGATTGGGTGATGGCTATAAAGTTCCAGGCCGCTGTGCCAGTCAGCCAGGAATTTTTGGCTTCTCCTTCACGAACGGCATCCTTGCCTGCAATCATTTGCGCGTATACATACGGCTCCGTACGATGAATGTCGCTGATGTCCTCCAGATAGGCTGGGGCAATTTTGCTATATAGCTCAAAAGCACGATCTCCACGCCCGATTACAGCCTCTGCCATCATGATCCACGGGTTGTTGTGACAGAAAATCCCGGCATTTTCCTTGTATCCTGGCGGGTAAGAAGAGATTTCACCCAGATTGATGTAGTAGCGAGAATAAGGCGGATTTTGCAGTACAATGCCATAGGGTGTTTCCAGTCGATCACGTGTGGAATCGAGAGCTTTTTGAGCCAGACCTTCCTCGACGCCAATTCCTGCCATGACACAGAAGCCCTGAGGTTCAATGAAAATTTGGCCTTCCTCACATTCCTTGCTGCCTATTTTTTCTCCGTAGTGGTCGTAAGCACGTAAGAACCATTCTCCGTCAAAACCATGCTTCAAAGTGGATGCCCGCATACGATCCACATGTGCTTGAGCTGCAGTTGCTTCGCTATCCAATCCTCTGCGCTTGCAAAGTTCAACAAAATCCGGTCCTGTATATACAAATAGTCCGGCGATGAACACCGACTCGGCTACGCGGCCCTCCAAATTTTGTGTGGTCTGATAGGATTCATCCGGTGTATTTGAAAAACAGTTAAGATTCAGACAATCGTTCCAGTCAGCCCGACCAATGAGCGGAAGACCATGTGGACCGAGATTGCCTACAACATGGTAAAAAGAACGCTTCAAATGCTCAAACAGCGTAGCCGTGTGGTCTGCATTCCCGTCAAAAGGTACGTGTTCGTCCAGTATGCCGAAGTCTCCAGTTTCTTTGATGTACGCTGCGGTACCGACAATAAGCCATAGCGGATCGTCGTTAAAGCCACCGCCAATCTCGTGATTTCCTTTTTTGGTTAGTGGCTGATACTGGTGGTAAGCTCCGCCGTTTTCAAATTGAGTAGAGGCGATGTCGATAATCCGTTCTCGTGCACGCTCCGGTATTTGGTGAACGAAGCCGAGCAAATCCTGATTCGAATCCCGGAAGCCCATACCACGTCCGATACCGGATTCGAAGTACGAAGCGGAACGTGACATATTGAACGTGACCATACATTGATACGGGTTCCATATATTCACCATTCGGTTCAGTTTATCATCGTGGCTTTGAATGATGTACTTGGACAGGAGATTATTCCAGTAGGCTCGCAGCTCGCCCAAGGCATGTTCTACATCGGATGCATTCGCAAATTGTGCAATCATGGCCTGGGCCTGTTTTTTGTTAATGACGCCGGGGGACTCCCATTTTTCATCCTCCGGATTTTCCACATAACCGAGTACGAAGTTACAACTTGTTTCCTCGCCCGGCTCCAGCATGACCTCAATACAGTGCGATCCTATGGGAGACCAGCCGCTGGCAATAGAGTTGGAAGCCTGCCCTGCAATGACTGTCTGAGGCTGATCCAGACCGTTATAGAGCCCCAGAAAAGCTTCACGGTCTGTATCGAAGCCCGCCAGCGGACAATTTGCAGAGAAAAAAGCATAGTGATTGCGGCGTTCGCGGTATTCCGTTTTATGATAAATGACAGAATTTTGTACTTCGACCTCGCCTGTGCTTAAATTACGCTGAAAGTTGATCATATCATCATAGGCGTTCCACAGGCAAAATTCCACAAAAGAAAAGAGCTTGATCCTTTTGGTCTGTGATGAGGTGTTCTGAAGCTTGACCTGATGTACTTCACCATCAAAAGATAGCGGCACAAAAGCCAGCTGGGTAGCCCGAATACCGTTTCGTTCCCCCATAATGGAGGTATAACCAAGTCCATGGCGACATTCATACTGATCCAGCTTTCGTTTGACCGGCATCCAGCCCGGAGTCCAATAATCCCCGTCATCATAAATATAAAAATAGCGCCCGCCGTTATCGACAGGGATATTGTTGTACCGATACCTTGTCAAGCGACGTAAGCGGGCATCCCGATAAAATGCATAGCCGCCGCCGGTATTGGAGATCAGTCCAAAAAATCGTTCGTTGCCTAAATAATTAATCCAGGGATAGGGGGTTTGAGGGGTGTGGATGACATATTCCTGATTGGAATCATCAAAGAAACCGTACTTCATGGCACAGAACTCCTCTCGAATTGAAAAATAAGACCCAACACTTGATTATATTCAAACATAAAGCTGTTCTTCCCTAAGGAAGATATTTCCTGCCTAAAACAGAAGGTACTTGATTTCCCTGACCATTTTTCTTGAATTTGCAAAATATTTGAAATGGGTAAATATCCCTTTTTATGCTAAAATGAAAAAGTTAGGATTCAGCAAGGCGGGAGGTTACAAAATGGTACCAATTACATTGTTTTTCATTCCATATGCAGGTGGATCGGCGTCCGTCAGCTTTAAATGGAAAAAGCTGTTGCTTCCACAGATTAAGCTTGTTCCACTGGAACTGGCGGGCAGAGGGATTCGTTCCGGAGAAACGCTAAAGGATAGTATCGAGGAGATGAGCGATGATCTACTGCATAAGATCGGGCAAGAGATAGCTCCCGGTGATCCTTATGCCATATACGGTCATAGCATGGGGACGATGATTGCATTCGAGTTGTACTACAAGCTGGTGGCTGGCGGATACGGCGAGCCTGCTCATCTGTTTGTTTCCGGTGGACGAGCACCGCATGTCCCAAGAAATTTACCGTGGTCACATGATCTGCCGGCAGACAAGTTCAGGACAGATTTGCAGCGGTATGGTCAGCTTTCCGAGGCAATTTTTTACAATCAAGAATTATACGACTATTTCATGCCGGTGCTGAGAGCGGATTTCAAAGCCGTCGAGACGTATAAATACACGGCCAAGCCCGAGCCTTTACACTGTCCAATTACCGCTTTGACAGGACTGGCTGATCATACGATGACCTTGCAGGAGGTAGAGGCGTGGGTGCAGCATACGGATCAGGAATTTCGTATGTTCACCTTTGACGGAGGGCACTTTTTTATTCAAGATGAAATGGAACGAATTACACATATCATCAATGAGAATTTGGAACGCAGCGCAGTGATAAACAGATTACAACATTAAAAAGAAGAGGTGATTGTAGTGACTGTAGGTGTATTGGCACATTTATTTGGCAAGCTGCCATATCGCGAGCTGGCTGCGAAGGTAGGAGCAGCGGGCTTTACCCATGTTCAGCTGGCTCCGTGGAGAGCGATCAGTGATGTGGATTTTAACAAGCCGGGTAAGTTGAGCCCAGGATTGGCATTGTCTATCGCAGAGGAGTTTCGCAAGTATGGAGTATCCATATCGGTGCTCGGGTGCTATTTGCATTTTTTTGTACAGGATGAGCAATTGTTGCGTGAAAATGTAGAGCGCTTCAAAGAGCTGATCCGATACGCGAGTCTGTTGGGAGCACCCATCGTTGCAGCTGAAGTCGGGCGTAATGAGGATGGCAGCGCATATACGGAACGGGACTGGAGAGTTGTCAAAGAGGTTGTGCGTGAATTGGCAGATGAAGCGGAAAAATGGGGTGTATTCGTAGGATTGGAAGCCGCTAACGATCATTTGGTCGGAACAGCTGCAGAGCTGGCAACCTTGCTGGAGGAAGTACCTTCATCCCAGATTGGTGTGGTCATTGATCCGGGGAATCTGCTAAAAACGGAAAATCTGGCACAGCAGGATGAAATTATTCGCGAAGCTTTCCGACTGCTGGGACCTCGTATTATCGCAGCGCATGCCAAAGACCGTCAGCTATCATCATCAGGTGAGATCGAGACGGTACCACCGGGATTTGGTGACATGAACTATGGCCTCTACATGGAACTGCTGGAGCAGTATAAGCCGGGGGTTCACATCATTATGGAAGCAGCGCAGGAGCATCAAATGGCCGAATCCAAACGCTATATCGAAGGCCATCGGTTAGCGGCTCAGAAAGTGCAGGAAGTACAGACGAAGTAATTATTTCCTTTATATTACAAAAATTATTAAGAGACTTGGAAGCGTCTACTTTTCCAAGTCTCTTGTGTTGGGCAGGGCTTAGCCTTGTACAACCGCCACGATGACAAGCACCCAGCTTGCTAAAAAAGCGAGCCCGCCAAACGGGGTGATCGCTCCAAGCTTTTTGATACCGGACAAGCTAAGCACATACAGGCTACCCGAGAACAAAAGGATTCCCGCGAACATAACCCAGCCTGCGGCTAGGACCAGGGAAGTATGAACAAGACTCCCTGCAATCGCTCCAAGCAGAAGCAGACCCAGTCCGTGAGCGATCTGATATTGAATGCCCGTCTGGAATATGCTCATCATGTCTGCGGAAAGTCTCTTTTTCAAAGCATGAGCCCCGAAGGCTCCGAGAGCTACTGCTAAAAACATCATAATACAGCCGAGAATCAGCAATGTTTGCAAACTTCATTTCCTCCCTTCTGTGAAATACTACATATTTCGATTGATTTCGTCAATTTTCATTACTATTATCCAAAAGATATTAATTTTTTCAACTCTCATTTGATGGCGTTTGTGGTATATTTTTTCCACAGGGCCAATGAGAAGCTTTTGAATGATCGGCAGCGTGTCCTCTACTTTTTTATACAGGAAAGTGTGGTGATATGCTGTTTTTTTGTGCTGTCGTTTTTTTTGAAACAAAGTTTTTTGTAAAGTCAAGACCTATTTTTGGAGAGGATGGATGTAGTAGTGATACGCAAGAAATCGGCATTTAGGAAGTCTTTCACAATGGTCATGTCGGCCGTTTTGGTGCTTCCGCTAACTATGGGCTTTGCTCAAGCCAGCCCTGCCGGGGCATCGGCCGTAAAATCGGTCACAGCTTCGGCAGTCTCGTCAGAGGCGACACGTTTTCTTCAAATGTACAAGCAGTTGAAGGATCCGGCTAGTGGTTATTTTTCAAAGGAAGGGATTCCTTATCATTCAGTTGAAACGCTGATTAGTGAAGCCCCGGATTATGGTCACCTTACGACCTCGGAAGCGTACAGCTACTGGATGTGGCTCGAAGTGCTATATGGCCATTACACCGGAGACTGGAGCAACCTGGAATCCGCTTGGGATAACATGGAGAAATATATTATCCCTGGTAAAGAAGCTCAGCCTACGATGAGCAACTACAATCCGAACAGCCCTGCCACCTATGCAGCGGAGTATTCACAGCCAGATGTGTATCCGAGCCGTCTGACCGGTCAATATGCCGGTGGTAAAGACCCGCTGGATTCAGAGCTGAAATCGACTTATGGTAACAATCAAACTTACCTGATGCACTGGCTGCTGGATGTGGACAACTGGTATGGCTTTGGCAATCTGTTGAATCCGTCGCATACCGCTGCTTATATTAATACGTTCCAGCGCGGTGGACAGGAATCGGTTTGGGAAGCCATCCCGCATCCGTCGCAAGACAATCAGAAGTTCGGCAAGCCTAACCAAGGCTTCATGAGCCTTTTCACCAAGGAAGATCAAAATCCTGCTCCACAATGGCGTTATACGAATGCCACCGATGCGGATGCTCGTGCGGTTCAGGCAATGTATTGGGCTAAAGAGCTGGGTTATGACAACGAAGTATATTTGAATAAAGCAAAGAAAATGGGCGATTACTTGCGCTACGGAATGTACGATAAGTACTTCCAAAAAATCGGTAGTGGTGCTAACGGAAACCCAACATCCGGTTCCGGCAAAGATGCAAGCCATTACCTGATGGCATGGTATACATCATGGGGCGGCGGCCTCGGCCAAGGCGGCAACTGGGCTTGGCGGATCGGCGCAAGCCATGCGCACCAAGGCTATCAAAACGTGGTAGCGGCATACGCATTATCCGACAAGGATGGCGGTTTGGTTCCAAAATCGCCAACTGCAGGACAGGATTGGGGCACCTCGCTGCAACGCCAGCTGGAGTTCTACACTTGGCTGCAATCCGATGAGGGAGCAATTGCAGGCGGAGCGACGAACAGCTGGGATGGTTCCTATAAAGCATATCCTGCTGGCACAAGCACTTTCTATGACATGGCTTTTGAATCAGCTCCTGTATATCATGATCCGCCGTCCAACAACTGGTTCGGCATGCAGGCTTGGCCAATGGAGCGTGTTGCGGAGCTGTATTACATTTTAGCGAAAAAAGGCGACACCTCTTCCGATCAGTTCAAGATGGCCAAACAAGCTACGGAAAAATGGGTTAAATGGTCCAAGGACTATGCATTCGCTAATGAACGCCCTGTGACTGACGCACAAGGCTACTATCTGGATGCACAAGGCAAACGTATTATGGGCGGCAAAAATGTAAAAGTTGCCACTAAAGAAGCCAAAGGCGAATTCTGGCTGCCAGGCAACCTCGAATGGACCGGACAGCCGGATAAATGGAGCGGCTTTGCAAACCATAAAGGCAACAGCGGTCTGCATGTAGTAACCAAAAATCCGGGACAAGATATCGGGGTATTGGGTAGCTATGTGAAGGCACTCACTTTCTATGCTGCCGGAACCAAGGCTGAAAACGGAGACTACACCGAAATGGGTAAAGAAGCGAAGGATCTGTCCAAATCCTTGCTGGATACCGCATGGAACTATAATGACGGCGTGGGTATTACAACGAAGGAAGCACATGAAGACTACTCTCGCTACTTTACCAAGGAGACCTACATTCCGAATGGCTGGAGCGGTAAAACAGGACAAGGCAACACCATTCCTGGCAAAGATGCAGTACCTTCCGATTCTTCCAAGGGCGGCAACGGTACGTATTCCAGCTATGCAGATATCCGTCCTAACATTGTGAAGGACCCTATGTGGTCCTACGTCAAGGATAAATATGAAAACTCATTTAATAAAGAAACGAAGAAATGGGAAAACGGCGCGCCTGAATTCACTTATCACCGCTTCTGGTCCCAAGTTGATATGGCAACAGCTTACGCTGAATATGATCGACTGATTAATGGCGGCGGAACTGCTGAACCAACGGCTCCTAAGGTTCCGAAGAATCTGAAGGCAACTGGTGGCGATGCTGAAGTTACACTGAATTGGAGCAAAATGTTTGGCGCAGAGAGCTACACACTCAAACGTTCCACTACAAGCGGCGGACCTTATGAGGCGGTAGCAACTGTGACAGATGTCACTTACAAGGATACAAATGTAGTGAATGATACAACCTATTATTATGTTGCCAGTGCAACAAGTTCCTTGGGTACCAGCGAGGATTCCCAAGAAGTTAGCATCACACCAACTGCAGCACCTGTACCAGCTACAGGAGATTTGGTGGCAATGTACCGTGTGGGTGATACCAATGCAGGTGACAATCACATTCGTTCAAGCTTCCGTATTGTAAACAAGGGCGAGGAAGCTGTCGATTTGCAAAATGTCAAGCTGCGGTATTATTACACGATCGACGGCGATAAAGCACAGGAATTCCATTGTGACTATGCACAGATGGGCAACGGCAACGTCAAGGCTCAGTTTGTGAAGCTGGACACCCCTGTGGCCGGTGCGGATTATTACATGGAAGTCTCCTTTGGCCCCGGCGCTGGGATTCTGGCACCAGGACAGGATACTGGAGAGATCCAAACGCGTGTAAACAAATCGGATTGGAGCAATTATAACGAAAGTGACGATTTCTCTTATGATCCAACCAAATCGTCTTATACAGAATGGGAGAAAGCGCCTCTGTATGTCAATGACAAGCTCGTATGGGGCTTGCAGCCTTAATAGTGGTATTATCGTTCTGTGAAGAGTGGCCTACTTTTTTTCATCACAGAGCTGTAAAAACGAAAACCAGCAAGTCTCCGACCCTCCGGAGGCTTGCTGGTTTCTATTTTGGGCCGGTTATAGGCTTGCGGCAATTGGGACCGTCATTTTCCTTGTCATTTCTCAGGCAGCGTGTATTCCCGTAGGCACTCTTGTGTTACACTAAGTACGCTACATATCAAATAATGACCGAGGTGACCTGAGACATGAATGACAATTTGGCACAGGCTCTGAACGAGCAAATGAACTTTGAATTTTACTCCGCTCATGTGTATCTGGCGATGGCCGCTTATTGCTCCAGTGAAAGTCTGGATGGATTCGCAAACTTCTTCCTGGTACAGGCAGAGGAGGAACGGTTTCATGCGATGAAGCTGTACAAATATATTAATGACCGCAGAGGGCGAGCTACGTTGGCAGCATTACCCGAGCCTAAAAATAGCTACGAATCCATGCTGGATGTATTTGAGCATGGCTACAAGCATGAACAGCAAAACACACAGAAGTTTTATCATTTGGCTGACCTGGCTCTGGACGCACGTGAACATGCCACGATCCATTTCCTGAAATGGTTTATCGATGAACAAGTCGAAGAGGAAGCTCTGTTCGACGGGGTCATCCAAAAGCTCAAGCGTATTGAGAAAGACAGCAACGCCTTTTACATGCTGGACAGTGAGTTTGCCAAACGCAGCTTTACTGCACCTGCGGAATAACACGCCTGTACAAACAAGTTTTATTTAAACGAGGATTTTGCAAAAATCCAATAAGCGACTTCCAATAAACAATATATAGATCGAAAGGGTCTAGTTCGTCTATATATTGCACTTTGGAGCGACTGGAATCGAATTTTGCAAAATCCTGAAACTTGTGCAGTTTCCCAATGAGTATGAATGCCGTTTACAGCCAAGATACAACGATCCACAGGAAGAGGACTGATGAACAGGGTGAAATATAATCGTTTGGGAAACAGTGGGCTTCAGGTGTCCGCACTTGGCCTTGGCACCAATTCTTTCGGTAAAAGAGCTGACCAGCAGACTTCGATGAATATCATCCATGCTGCACTCGACCAAGGAATTAATTTTATAGATACCGCCAATATTTATGCTGGTTCGGAATCGGAAAGAATGATCGGGCTGGCGCTGGAAGGTAGACGGCAGTCTGTCGTTCTTGCCACCAAAGCAGGTCTTCCGAAGCACGAAGGACCCGGGGGGAGCGGCTCTTCCCGCCATCATCTGATGCAGGAGCTTGAAGGCAGCTTGCGCCGTCTTAAGACTGATTATGTCGATCTGTACCAGATTCACACATTCGACCCCTACACCCCGTTGGAGGAAACGCTACGCACACTTGACGATATGGTCTCCGCAGGTAAAGTGCGTTATATCGGTGCTTCCAATTACGCGGCCTGGGAAATGATGAAGGCGCTGGGGATCAGCGAAGCGCGGAATCTAGTCAAGTACGTCTCGATTCAGTGCAGCTACTCCCTCGCTGACCGTACGCCGGAGATGGAGCTGCTCCCGCTCTGCCTCGATCAGGGAATCGGAATTATTCCCTACTTCCCGCTTGCCGGGGGCATTCTCACCGGCAAATATGCCGGAGGTGGTGCCGTACCTGCCGGCTCCAGAGCCGAAACCGATCCCAACTTCAGCCGCTTCCTTAGCCCTGAGCGAATTGAACTCGGAAACGAAGTAAATGAAATCGCTGAAGAGCTGGGCACTTCGCCCACGGCGCTGTCATTAGCCTGGCTGATGAACAGGCCCGCCGTTTCTAGTGTTATTGTTGGAGCCACGCAGGTAGAGCAGGTGCAGCATAATCTGCTCAGTGTCTCCGTTCATCTGGATGCACCAACGCTGGACAAGCTGGAGCAAGCCAGCCTTTCCTTCCGCAGCAGCGAGCCGTTTGCGTTCTATCGTTTGCCGTAGGCGAGCCAGGCGTATAAGCCGAAAACGTTACCCCGGAATAGTGGGCGTGACGTTTTCGGCTTTTTTAATGAGCATATAACAACTTCCTTTGCAAGAACATTGTTATTTTAAATGTAGCTATAGAAAAAATTAATTAGTCGCTGCGATCGTGAGCGTGCTACAGTAATATTATTCTTCATATCTGATTAAGTAGATAGGATTAATCGTTCTAAGTGCCGAGGCACATTATAAATGACAATATAGAAAGGCGGGTTAATATGAGCGAAATCTATCGTCTGGCACAACAGGAGGACGCCGAAAGATTGCAGTATGTGACGTACGAGGCATACGAAACGATTCGGCAGTTGGGGCTTCAATGGCCTGCCGCTCAGGCAGACGTGGCTCTTATTCAGGAAAACATTAAAAATAATGATTGCTATGTACTGGAAGTTGATGGTGTCATACAGGCTACGGTTAGCCATCTGAAAAATAGAGCCCTTAATTTTATAACCGATTTACCATTTGTGATGTGGTTCGCTGTGGACCCGGCTGCACAGGGCAAAGGATATGGGAGAAAACTGCTGAGCTGGGTAGAGCAGGCGATTATTCGTGATCAGGTGGGTGCCCCTGCGGTGACACTGGCGACAGCGGAGAAACATCCATATTTGCTATCCATGTACGAGCGTTGGGGATATGAACGTATCCATGCTTTTGATCACGGAACTGGGGATGGGACGATGCATTTACTGCGTAAAGTGGTGAATCCTGCATTATTTGATACCTACATTCGTGAGAAAAATTGAAGCCGAGACGGCTAAACGTAATTAGACCCGACCACCTGGAACGGACGAGGCCGAATCGTTCGCCGAAAGGGGTATGTTGAGCAGTTTCACCGATTTGCCGAGGATATCATACTGATGCTGCGGTGGGAAATTCCGAGCACGATTTGGCAGCATGGACCGGATATTGATGAGCAGGTCGATTACCGCTGTAAAAAATGATGCGCCACCCTTATCTCGTAAAAGCCTCCCATGTAGGAGGCTTTCAGGTCCGTGACGACCAGAGAGATAGGGTTTTTGTGTTGTAATATGTATAAATTAATTCCATATAATTACTTTTTGCAAAATTAGAAAAACATTGACATTTTTGGAATGCTTACTTTATCATGTTAGTAAAGTGTAACATATTTTACGCTTTTTTTGTTTAGAACAACAACCTTCTATGGCTCCGAATTCATAAAATGAAGTTCACCTATGATGCTGAAATCTTTAATTTTTAATTAAAAATCTCAGCCCACTCCAAATTTACAAACCCCTAAGATCACACACTTAATTTGATTCTTTTTGCTCATATCACGAAATGGAAATTCATAATTTTAGCAAACTCTCATCGACCTTCTGTTCTTTGTTGCTGCGGCTGTCTTGATACATATACATGTTGGCACATGTGCCTTGAGGCATTTTTTTGGTGTTGCTATTTTTGGGCGTTGCTATATGTAATTTTCAGCGGATCATAGTTTCGGGAAGTATTCCGCCTAAGTGAGCGGCCGAGCGGGTAAACAAGCAGAACAAGTATTAATATGGAGCCTTTAAGGAGGGGAAGCAAAAGGGAACAATTTCAAGTTTAAGTCATACGTTCGATCATTCCAGTCAGAGCAGAGGGTGACGAAGTAAACGTGATGGTCTCATTTGTCACAGCCGTGTGCTGGGCTAGCTTATGAAAACTCAGTAATAAAGGGGATATAAATATGGGGAACGAATATCCGGCGACGGAATCGGTAAGTGATCAGCATCAATCATCTATTCGTCAAAAGTTAGCGAAAATGATCGGAAATGTGTCCCAGCTCAGTCTGGAGGAATTGGAGCCACAAACACATTTTCTGGAGCTGGGACTGGACTCCATTAATCTGTCCCAAGTCCGCCACAGCATCAAGGATGCATTTGGGTTGGACATTCCGATGAATGAGTTTTTTGAAACATTAACCACCTTGGAACTGTTAACGAGTTATGTGGCCGAACGGGTAGATATTTCTACAGACTCTCCAAATGAAATTGTGTTGGAAAATCATTTGGAGGCCCCACTAATTTTAAATAAGAAGGATTTGACTGAGCAGACGGTACCTGAAGCATTTAAAACGTACCTTCAAGCGGATATTCCGATATCCACGCCTGTTTATGCAGCAGAGCAGACAGAGATTCAAAGCTTTCACAGGGCTTCTGCTTCTTTGGGATTGGAACGGATCTTGGAGCAACAGCTTCACCTGATGTCACAGCAGCTTGATGTCCTGCGGTATAGTAACTCTATCCCTGTGACAGGTTCCGCTACATTCCAGCCGAAAACGATAATATCGCCATCCGTGTCAGCAGGCGGAAATGGTGGGCTGATGCGATCAGAAGTTAAGCGGCAGGTCACGGCTACGCAAGAACCGGTTTCATCTGCACAGACTACCCTAAAACAGGCTGATTCGGAATCCAAGCCGTTTACACCATACAAAAATCTGGATGTTAAAGCACGTGAATTGCTTTCGCTCCGTCAGGAACAACACCTGCAAGAGCTGATTGAGCGCTACACGGCCCGTACGCATAGCACCAAACTGTACACCCAGCAATATCGCTCCGTATACGCCAATAACCGTAATGTGGCTGGATTCCGGCCTGTTTTGAAGGAAATGGTGTATCAAATTATATCCCAGCGTGCAGACGGGTCTAAAATCTGGGATCTGGACGGCAATGAATATGTCGATTTGACGATGGGCTTTGGTGTGAATCTGTTCGGACACAATCCAGCCTTTATTCGTGAAAAAATTGAGGAAGAGCTGAAGAACGGCATGTGTGTCGGCCCCATGTCCAACATGGCCGGACAGGTCGCCGAGCGAATATGCAAGATGACTGGCGTGGAACGGATTGCCCTGTACAATTCCGGCACCGAGGCCGTTATGGTCGCGCTCCGTTTGGCACGTGCTGCTACAGGACGAGCTAAAGTCGTCATTTTTGCCGGCTCGTATCACGGTACATTCGACGGGGTGCTGGCACTGGGAAGCACGGGTGATAACAAGGAGCATTCAACGCCTCTAGCTCCAGGGATCTTGCAGCATATGGTGGACGATGTGGTCGTGCTTCATTATGGAGCGGACGATTCCCTGGATTATATCCGCACCCATGCGCAAGAACTGGCCGCGGTTATAGTGGAGCCGGTGCAAAGCCGCCGGCCAGATTTTCAGCCTAAAGCCTTTTTGCAGGAAATTCGCCAGATAACGGAGCAGTCGGGTACTGCCTTCATTTTCGATGAAGTCATAACAGGCTTCCGGATTCAGCCCGGGGGAGCCCAAGCGTGGTTTGGGGTGCAAGCCGACCTCGTGACCTACGGTAAAATCATTGGCGGCGGGCTGCCCATCGGCATCGTCGCCGGAAAAGCCGCCTTTATGAACGGGATCGACGGAGGCACATGGAGCTTCGGGGACGATTCCTATCCGCAGCATGAGCAGCAGCGAACCTTTGTCGCAGGAACCTTCTGCCATCATCCGCTGGCCATGGCTGCATCCTTAGCGGTGCTGGATCATTTGGAGAAAAATGGCGAGCGACTGCAAAATCGCTTGAACAGCCGCACCTCGGCGTTGGCAGCGGAGCTGAACGGCTATTTCACTGACGAACACGTACCTATGAAGGTCGTTCACTATGGCTCCCTATTCCGCTTCGTGCTCAAAGGCGATCTGGAATTGTTCTTTTATCACATGCTGGACAAAGGCATCTATATCTGGGAGGGACGAAACTGTTTCTTGTCCACAGCCCATACCGAGGAAGATATTGCGCGAATCGTACAAGCGGTCAAGGATAGCGTGAACGAGCTGCGTAAAGGGGGATTTTTACCGGACCCGCCCCCGAATGAAAACGGCCTGGAGCCAGATAAGCAATTTGTATCCGTATCTATTTCTCAAGAAATGGTGACATGGAGTGCTCAGGAAAGCGTGATTGCGCTGACTCCGGACCAAAAACAGCTTTGGTTCGCCTCCGTCTCGGAACGAAGTGACTCTCAATCCTTACACGAAACCGCCTTGCTACGGTTTCGCGGTCCACTTCAACAGGAGATTTTCACCGAGGCTATCCGTACCATTATGAGCCGCCACGAAGCGCTACGTACCTTCATAAGCGCCGATGGGGAGACACAGGTAGTTGCTTCTGAGATGAACATCAATGTTCCGCTACATGATTTTACGGACTACCCCTTGGGTGAACAGGAACAGCACATCCAAACGTGGATGATTGAAGACAGCGCCATACCGTTTACTTTCACACCGGATGAGCCGTTATTCCGTGTTCGATTGCTGAAAACATCGGAGCAGGAACACTTGGGTGTGTTTACCTTCCATCATTTGATTGCCGATGGCTGGTCGATGGGCGTATTCATTCAGGAACTGCAGCACATTTACTCCGCGCGGGTCCGTCATGAGTCTATTACCTTACCCGATCCGGTGTCTTTTCGGGAGTATGCCGTTTGGCAGCAAGATGAGCTGAGGGCAGGGGGAGAGGGGGCTGCTGCTTTTTGGTCGACTAAGCTGGTTAAATCTTTGCCTGTACTAGAACTGCCTTCTCCGGTACGTGGAACACAGACTCCGTCCTCCAACGGAAGCAGACATACCGTTATTCTTGAAACACCACTCGTCAAACAGCTAAGAACAACCAGCATAAAGCTCGGCAGCAGTTTGTTCATCACGCTGTTATCTGCATTTCAAATTTTTCTGCATCGGCTGACAGGACAGAAAGAAGTAACCGTTAGCGTGCCTACGGCGGGACAATCTCATATGGACGTCTTCTCTCTGATCGGCAATTGCGTCAACTTGCTTCCCGTCATTGGTGAAGTGCGTCATGATGTTACCTTTAGTGAATATACCCAAATGATCAAAAAAAGAATGCATGAACTGGAGGCTTATCAAAAATACAGCTTTGCCGGATTGGCTCAACAAGGTCTGAAGCATTTGCCTGTGATGAATGTTGTATTCAATATGGATCGGCCGATTCCGCGTTTTCAATTCCACGGACTGGAAGCGGAACTCGTTGAGAATGAGGTATCTTTCAGCAAATACGAGCTGTTTTTGAATGTTACGGAGGTACAGAAGCAATTGCGTCTGGATTTTGACTTTAATACGGATCTTTTTGAGGAAGCCACGATTAAAGAATGGTCAGAATATTTCCTCCATCTGCTGCATTCCATTGTGGCGGACGAGGGAAGCCGTGTTTCCTCACTATCTTTACTTCGCGGCCCAGAAAAGGAACAGCTTCTAGCTACTTGGGCTGCGAACGCAGATATCCACGGTAATTATCCTTGCGTTCTCGATGTGTACAAGCAGCCCGCTCCTGCCGGAACAGCGGGGGAAGTGTATCAAGCCTCGGCAGACGCAGGTTTGTTGGGTACAACTCAGGAATGGGCTTACATCAAAACTGGAGGCAAGTTACAGCATATTGGTCATTTGAACCGGATGATCCACATTCGCGGGCACCAGGTCAATCTGGAGCAACTGGAAAAATACTTGTTGCAAACATTCCAATTGGAGGCCTGCGTTATTACGCCACAAATGGATGAAGCTGGAGAAGTTTCTTATGTAACGGCTTATGTGGTGGCAAGTGCATCAGCTCCTTGGGAAGAAGTCGAATTGAAGC
Organism: Paenibacillus peoriae KCTC 3763; assembly: GCF_000236805.1. Classification (GTDB taxonomy): domain Bacteria; phylum Bacillota; class Bacilli; order Paenibacillales; family Paenibacillaceae; genus Paenibacillus; species Paenibacillus peoriae. The sequence goes on from NZ_AGFX01000003.1 coordinate 28,895, forward strand.
AGGTTGTGAATGAAACATTTCCGGATTATACGCAGCCCCGTTTTTGGATTCTAATGGATCGGATTCCTCTCCTGCCCGATGGACAGCCGGATCTACAGGCTCTGCTGGAGCTGGGACAGTCCAGTCTTTTTACGCCAAAAGATGCTGACTCTAAGGTGCGTGCCGTAGAGGATCAGCTCGTTACTATTTGGAAGGATGTTTTGAATGTACATGAAGTCCGCCGACACGATAACTTTTTCCAACAGGGTGGGGATTCGTTAAAAGCGACAGTCATTCTCTCCAGAGTGAGCAAAGAGTTGGGTGTACAGATTCCACTTAGCCATATTTTTGAGCTGCAAACCATTGCGGAGCTGGCTACCTATGTGGCTGGAGGAACCAAACAGACGTATGAACCGATTGTACCCGTAGCATCGCAACCTTTTTATCCGGTCTCTTCATCCCAAAAAAGGATGTACGTACTGGATCAATTGGGAGGCGGAACGGCCTATCATGTATCCGGTCAGCTTCACATCGAAGGTAATCTGGAGGTTACCCGATTTATTGAGGCTGTTCAGGAAGTTGTTTTACGTCATGATTCCTTTCGGACGTATTTTGAGTTGGAAGACGGGGAAGTCGTACAAAAAGTTCAGGACACGATACCGTTTGATATCCCGTTCTCTCGAATCACCAAGGAAGAAGCAATACAGGCGCAAGCCTTGTTTGTGCAGCCTTTTGACTTGGGAACAGCACCTTTGTTCCGCGCCGAGCTGTTCGAAGTTATTCAGGGCGGTTTCGTGCTGCTAGTGGATATGCATCATATTATTGCGGACGGTTTTTCCATGGCTGTGCTGCTGGAGGAGATCATTCAGCGTTATCAAGGTAGACAGCTTGCCCCGATTCAGCTTCATTACAAGGACTATGTGGCCTGGCAGAACCAGCAGATCACGGACAGTATCCTGGAGTCACACGAATCATATTGGTTAGAGTCCCTGAATGGCGAGCTTCCCATATTGAATATGCCCACGGACTTCTCACGTCCGCAAGCACAAAGCTTTGAAGGGGATAGCTTCACAGTCACGTTGGAACCTGAAATAACCAATGCACTCTACAAGCTGGCCCAAGATACCGAATCGACGATTTTCATGGTGCTTTTAGCGGCGTATAACGTTCTACTGGCCAAATATTCGGGGCAGGAAGATATCATTGTTGGCTCTCCTGTTGCCGGAAGAGGGCATGCAGATACTCAAGCGATGATTGGGATGTTCGTCAATACACTGGCGCTTCGTAATTACCCGCAATCGACGCTGACATTCCAATCCTTTTTACAGGAGGTCAAGCAAAGCACGTTGCTGGCACTGGAGCATCAAGACTATCCATTTGACGAGTTGGTAGACAAGCTGGAGCTGGTACGCGACTTGAGCCGAAATCCGGTGTTTGATACGATATTCAGTTTACAAAATGTAGGAACGGATGTTTTGGAAGCCGGAGGCATTCGTTTCAAACCAGAGGAATTCAATTCTGGCGTAGCGCAGGTGGATTTATCATTAATTGTGACCGAGGAACAAGATCACTTGACCTTTGTATGGGAATATGGCAACAAATTGTTTAAGCCGGAGACAGTTCAGCGATTGGCAGGACATTTTTTGAAGATATTGGAGACAATCACGCAAGATGCTGGGTTACGATTGGCTGATATGAATATTTTGTCCGATCATGAGAAACAGTTGATTTTATCAAGATTAAATGAAATAGCTATACTTAAACCATTAACCAAGAGTAGACATGTTGATTATTCAGAGTATCAAGATCATTATGCAGCTTTGCGTTACTGGAGAGCCTATTTGCAGAAGTACGAGGGTCAATCCCGTTTGCCGCAGGCCAGAATAAAGAGGGAATGGAGCCATCAGACCGAATGTCATAATTTTGATTTGGGTACAGAGTTGACGGCTGAACTGCAACGGATTGCCCAGGAACATGAGGTGACGATCCATATACTAGTGCAAACGGTGTGGGGGATTCTGCTGCAAAAATATAATAATACCGATGATGTGGTTTTTGGTAGTGTGGCTTCAGGACGCACATCTACAGCACCCGTGCGCATTAGCAGCAGTAAAAATAGCCTATTTTCGGAAGAGATCAAGCAACTCCAAATGCATGCTATGGTTTCTCGTGCCTATGATGCGTACTCACTAGATGAAATAGAGACAATGGCAGAGCAAGACCATGATTTAATTAATCACCTCCTTATTTTCAAACATGTTCCAATGGAAGAACAAATTAAGCAGTTGGGTGATAGCGATGAGGCTCGCTTTTATATTACCGGAGTCGATTTGGTGAAGCAGACAAATTATGATTTTAATCTGGTGGTAGTGCCAGGAAAAACGATACAAATGAGTGTTATATATAACATCCGAACATTTGATCATGAAAGTATAGAGCAAATTCAGGGACACTTGCAGCAACTACTGGAGCAAGTGGCGGGGAACCCGGACATCCGGGTGGATGAACTGGAAATCGTGACAGAGCAGGAGCGCGAGCAAATTCTGAGTATTTGGGGAGATACGGCAGCAGAGTATCCGCACGAGCAGACGATTCACGGCTTGTTCGAAGCGCAAGTCTTACAAACACCAGAGCAGGCAGCCTTGTTCTTTGAGGGAAGGCAATTAACATACAGTGAGTTGAATAAGAGCGCAAATCAATTGGCAAGAACTCTGCAGTCTTATGGTGTGCAGCCAGAACAGCGAATTGGTTTACTAGTGGAACGATCTATTGAGATGATCGTTGGTATACTCGCAGTTCTCAAAGCAGGTGGTGTTTATGTACCAATAGACCCGGAATATCCAGTAGAACGTATCCATTATATGTTGGAAGATTCCGATGCGCAGATTGTACTGACACAGCAGACGTTTATTGATCGAATATCCTTTAACGGGATTACTCTCGCACTGGATGACTCCGCAATATATTCTGCGGATGGTTCTAATTTGATCATGCCAATGGCCAGGGCAGATCATCTGATGTACGTTCTATACACCTCAGGAACGACTGGGCAGCCGAAAGGGGTCATGGTCACTCATCGTAGTGCAGTCAACACGGTGAACTGGTTTTCACAACGTTATGCAACAAATGATGGACTTCGTATGATTCTGACGTCGGAATATACATTTGATCCAAGTCTTGAGCAAATTTTTGCGACACTGTTGTATGGGGGGGAACTGCATTGCATCCGGCGTACAACGCTGCTGAGTAAGCAGCTTCTGATCGAATACATTAAGACTCATAACATCGCTGTACTAGATATTCCACCCGCCCTGATGAGAGCTTTTTTATCTGAAGATTCCAAAATACCTTGCTTAGATACGTTAATTTGCGGTGGTGAACGGCTGGAAGACTCATTAAAGGAAAAAATAGTGAGCAAAGGTTACATTCTGAATAATCATTATGGGCCGACGGAAACAACCATTGATGTGCTGGCTTCCGTGTGTGAACCAGAAATATCAGTGAATCTGGGTAAACCTATTCATAATACGCAGGCATATATTCTGAACAAGCATGGTAAGCTTCAACCAATAGGGGTAATTGGTGAGCTATGCATCAGCGGTGTGGGCGTAGCCCGCGGGTATCTGAACCGTCCGGAGCTGACGGATGAAAAATTTGTGCCAAATCCGTTTTCTGGTGGAAAAGCGGACTATGAATGGATGTATCGTACAGGCGATTTGGCTCGCTGGCTGCCGGATGGGAATATTGAGTACCTGGGTCGGATCGACCATCAGGTGAAAATTCGAGGGTATCGGATTGAATTGGGTGAGGTTGAGGCCACTCTCATGAAAGTGGAGGCTGTACAAGAAGCGATCATTCTGGCCCATGAGGATAAGCAAGGAGAAAACCAATTGGTCGCCTATTATGTGGCAGAGCGTGAAATGAGCGTAAGTGTATTGCGCAGCTTACTGGGCAAGGTGCTTCCGAACTACATGGTACCTTCATACTTTGTACAGCTGGAACATATGCCACTGACCTCGAACGGCAAAATTGACCGAAATTCATTGCCTCAACCGGAAGGAAATCTGCAAAGTGGAGGAGACTATGTCACACCGCAGACATGGGTGGAATTGAAGCTGACACAAATCTGGCAAGATATACTGTGCTTAGAGAAGGTTGGCGTGAAAGAGAATTTTTTCGAGATTGGCGGACACTCTCTACGTGCGACCACACTGGTTTCGAAGATTCACAAAGAACTGAACAAATCGCTTCCACTGCGTTGTATTTTTGAAGCACCGACGATTGAACAACTGGCAGTGTTGATCGAAGGGCTAGATCAGGAAGCGTATGCGTCCATTCCGGTGACGGAAGAACGCAACTTCTACCCGCTGTCCTCAGCGCAAAAACGGATGTATGTTCTGCAACAGCTCGATCCAAATGATGTGCACTACAACATGCCTGCCGTGTTCCAGGTAAGCGGTCCGTTGGATATAGAACGGATGGAGGAAGCATTCCGTCAGTTGATCGCGCGCCATGCGACCCTTCGCACCCGCTTTGAAATGGTGAACAGCGAGCCGATGCAACAGATTCAGGATAGCGTATCGTTCGAGCTGGAATATGCGAAGGTGCAGGCAGGACATGTCGTAGCATACACAGCAGCAGATCGACAAACCGATGCGGAAATCATAAATCGTGATGCAGTGCAAGAACAGTATGCATCAGTGTCCGAACTGCTTGTGAACAGGGAAGTACAAGAAACGATCCAAAGTTTTGTACGTCCATTTGATCTACAAGCTGCTCCGCTGCTGCGGATAGCCTTGATTGATCTGGGCGTACAGGGAGTAGAAGAAGAGCCGCAGTATCTGCTGATGCTCGATATGCACCATATTATCTCGGACGGTGTGTCGACAGGCGTGTTGATCCGCGAATTTGCTCGCTTATACAGCGGTGAAGAGCTGCCACCGTTACGAATTCAATACAAAGATTATGCCGTATGGCAGCAAAGTGAAGCACAACAGGAGTGGATGAAGCGCCAGGAAGCCTATTGGCTGAATACCTTCCGGGGTAATTTGCCTGTGCTGAACCTGCCAACCGACTTTGCCCGTCCGGCAGTACGGAGCACAGCAGGTGACACAGTGGTGTTTGAACTGGAAAGCGAAGTCAGCGAACGCTTGAAAGAACTGGCGGCACAGACCGATTCCACCCTGTATATGGTACTGCTGGCAGTCTATACAGCGCTGTTGCATCAGTACACTGGACAGGAAGACATCATCGTCGGTACCCCAATTGCCGGACGACCACATGTGGATCTGGAGCCCATTATCGGGATGTTTGTCGGGACAGTGGCTATCCGCAATTATCCGACCGCAGAGCAAACCTTCCGAAGCTATGTGGGGGACGTGAAAAACCGGGCATTACTAGCATATGAGCATCAGGACTATCCGTTTGAGGAACTGGTGGAAAAGCTGAATGTGAAGCGGGATATGAGCCGCAATCCGCTGTTCGACACGATGTTTGCGCTGCAAAACACCGAAGAAAGTGAGCTGAGACTAGCGGATATCAGCTTCCGTCCATATGGTATGGAGCAGGCTCCGGCGAAGTTCGACCTGATGCTGGAAGCCAGCGAGAAGGAAAAAGGTATTCAATTCGGATTAGAGTATGCAATGTCACTGTATGAGCGAGAAACCATCGAGCAGATTACGCGCCACTTCGTACGATTGGCTGGAGCTATTGCGGTGAATCCCGATACGACGCTGGGTGAGTTGGAATGGATCACGACGGAAGAAAACGTACCTGTCCTGAAAATCCATCAAGACTGTCAAAAGGCTTCTCGTTACTGGAATGCATATTTGGAGGGGAATACGGAACCGTCCCATTTGCCTCAGGCAAAAATGTTGAGTAACGAGAAATATCAGCCAGAGCAACTTGATTTTGATCTGGGTGTAAGTCTGACGATTCAGATTCAGCAGATCGCCAAGCGTCATCAGGTGACTTTAAAAACGCTGATCCAGAGCGTTTGGGGCATATTGCTGCAAAAATATAATGGCACGGATGACGTCCTGTTTGGTAGTATGGATTCCAAGCGTACGACGGACGCTTCACAGGTAGGGCAAATAATTGATCAGCACAGTATGGTACCTGTACGGATCAATAGTCATGGGGAAAGCCTGTTCTCGGAATTGATGAAACAAATTGAGAAGCAGTCTAGATCTATCCATGCGCATACCAAGTATTCACTGGATGAAATTCAAGCGTTGTTGGGGCTTAAGCAGGATTTGATCAACCATATACTCATTTTTGTAAATGATTCAGATGAGGAACAAGCTGAGCAAGTGAATAACGTTGGTGAAGCTAGTTTCAGTAGGAATAGTGTGGAGTCCGTTGAACAGACGAGCTATGACTTTAATCTTGTGATACAGTCTGGTAAAGCCAT
>NZ_AGFX01000002.1 GCF_000236805.1 Paenibacillus peoriae KCTC 3763
ACAGTCCTGGCATGTGGCTGAGGAGTCCATTCAAGGCCAACACATGGCGCCGGACAGTGTATCCGGTCGTGCGCTTCAAGCGGAAAGCATCACTTCGGAAAAGCTGACGGATGAGAGTGTGACAGCGACCAAAATATCACCTTATTCCATCCAGCCGTGGCACATTATCGACGAAGCAGTGCAAGGGAATCATGTGGCAGAAGAGGCTATCCAGTCGAACCATTTGGCCCCGGAATCCGTCACCTCTGCCCATTTGCAGGCTTCGGCAGTGACGACCCAGCATATTGCGCCGGGGAGTATATCGGTTCACGCCCTGCAGGCAGGAAGCGTGAACAGTGAGAAGCTTGCGCTGCGGGCGGTGCATGCTTCGAATCTGGCGGAAGCTAGTGTAAGCTCCGTACATCTGACGGAGCATGCTGTACACCCTCAGCATCTGGCCGATGGGGCGGTCCAAGGATCTGCGCTGGCAGAAGGAGCGGTGCAATCTAGGCATATCGCTCTGGATTCCGTCCAGTCGGAGCATCTGCAAGCAGGGGCCATCCAGCAGCAGCATGTAGGCAGACAGGTGGTGTCGGAGGATGCCTTGCAGGAAGGAGCGGTTACATCCAGCAAGATCGCGAATGGAGCAGTACAGTCCTGGCATGTGGCTGAGGGGTCCATTGAAGGCCAACATATTGGCGAGGAAGTCATTGATACGTATCACCTGAAGCCGGGGGCGGTGACACTGGCTCAGCTATCCACAGATATCCACCTCTCGGGGCTTTTGCCGGAGGAAGGCATCAGTGGCGACAGACTCCAGGCAGACAGTGTATCTCGCAGCCATCTGAAAGCTCAGGCTGTCGACAGTGAGGTGCTGAGTCCGGATGCTGTAGGATCGGAGCATCTGCAGGCCGCTGCGGTACAAAGCCATCACCTGGCAGAGCAGAGCATCGAGGGGCATCATCTGGTGGAAGGCTCCGTGGGCTCGCGTGAGCTGGAGCTGAGCGCAGTGAAGCCGGAGCATCTGAGCATCACACCTGTTCGTACCTGTGCGAATCAGCCCGCATTGCAGCAGTTCGGCAGAGCACCGTTTCTTCTGAAGGGCAGCGAAGGAGAGACGGAGGTTACGATTGTATTCGGGGAGCCTTTTGTGAACCCGGACTATACGCTTGTAGCCATGACCAACCATCCTCTTTTTCATGCGACATTAAAATCACAGACGCCCGGTGGTGCGGTGATCGTCGTAACCAAATGGAACGAAACCTCGCATAATTACGGCATTGTCTCATGGATTGCCATCGGTTAGTCAAGGCGTTATTGTATGACATATATAGCGTGCAGCTCGGGTGTTTTCCAGATACAGAGCTACACGCTTTTTTCATATACTTTTCACATATTTCTTCCACAATTATCCCGAATTCTCCTGATAAGCTAAAGATACTTTAAAGGAGAGGTGATTCAATCATGAAAAAATGGACTAAAAATGCAGCAGCCGTATTGACCGTAGTAAGCGTACTGGGAGGAGCTAGCAGCGCATTCGCCGCTACAGCACCAACGACTCCAGCCACAACTGCACCAGCAACTAAAGCTCCCGCAGTTACAGCACCAGCTGCCAAAACACCAGCCAAAGCGCCTGTAACGAAAACACCTGTGGTGAAAGCACCCGTTAAAAAAGCTGTGACAGCTCATAAAGCAACAACAAAAGCGAAAAAAGCTCCTGCCAAAAAAGCAGTTGCCAAAAAAGTGGCAAGCCACAAAGTAAAAGCAGTGAAAGCGAAGCATCATAAAGTTAAACATCATGCTGTTAAACATAAAGCAACAGCTCACAAAACTCGTGCACATCATGCTGTAGCTAAAAAAGCAACTCACAAAGTAGTTCACAAAGCTCCGGTTAAAAAAGCAGCACCTGCAAAAACAGCTCCAAAAACAGCAGTGAAAACAGCTCCGAAAGCGGCAGCTAAAGCAGTAACAACAACCAAAAAATAAGGTTGAAGTGCAGTCAGTTTTCAGTTCGCCTGGCATATACAGCAGCGATTCAGAATAAGAAAAGACGGGACCGGGAACGGTATACCCGTCTTTTGTCTATTTTGCTGGGCTTCTGTTAAGCTAATAGAGAGGATGGAACCATCCAGAACAACAGCAAGGGGTTATGGTCATGACAAAAATAGTAGTGGTGGATGACGACGTGTTCATTTTGCAATTAATATCTGAGTATTTGAAAAAAGAATCTTATGAGGTAACTTCCTTCTCTAGTGGCAAAACCCTGGTAGAGCATATCCGTACGGACCGTCCAGACTGCCTCGTTCTTGATATCATGATGCCCGGAATTGATGGACTTTCCCTGCTGACTCAGCTTCGTGAGTTTACGGAAATGCCAATTATTATGATTTCCGCGCGTGGTGAAGAAAGTGATCGTATCCACGGGCTGGAGCTGGGATGCAGCGATTTTTTGACCAAGCCCTTTAATCCACGAGAGTTGGTTGGGAGGGTCAAAGCGATGCTGCGACTGAGCAAGGCCGGGACGTCTGCATCGGATGATAAGGAAGCGGCAGGAGGTGCAGAAGCATGTCGAGCAGGCAATCTGTGTATTTTTGCAGATTTTCGTAAGGTCACTGTGGACGGACAAGAGTTAAATTTGACCTCCCGTGAATTTGATCTGCTGTTGTTTCTTTCCAATCATTTGGAAAGACCTTTTGGCAGGGAGCATCTGATTCAGCAGGTGTGGAGCTATGATTTTATAGGTGATGTGAGGGTCGTGGACGATCTGGTCAAACGAATTCGTAAAAAGCTGGCGGAATACCACTCTACGCTCGTCATTAATACCGTGTGGGGATTCGGATATAAAGCAACGGTTCAGGAGCAGTAGCCATGCGTACGATGAGAGCTAAAATACTGCTGTCTCTATCTATCGCAATGCTCATTACTGTCTGTATTACGGTCGTTTTGTTCATCAGGCTTATCGACGACCTACTCGTAAATCAAGCTAAATCCAAGCTTCACGAGCAGGCACGCAAAGCCGTCCATATTATGAGCGACGGAGGCTTTGACCGGCTGGATAACGCTGAGCTTAACTATGTCATCAAAGGTATGCTTTTGTCTGCCGACTATTTTATTTTAAGCACGGACAATCGTATCATCGACTCCAGCGTGTCTGGAGTGGAGGGGAAGAAGATAGAGAGTTTGCTATTGATCCGTCAGGGATTTTTTGCATCTGTTCATCCGTCTGCCCATGATCTGGCTTCCGTACATGAAGGGGTTGCCGTGTTTCAAGGTAAAAAGATACTGTTTACAAATGAAGAATTACCTGGCCAACCTTATCGAATTTTTGTATACTCGCCGTTGTCTTCATTGAGAGCACTCTATGTGCCGTTAATGAGAACTACAATATTGTCCATCGTGGCGAGCTTTCTGGTGATTCTCGTTATTGGGCTGATGGTCGTTTCACGACTGGTACGCCCGCTCAAGCGATTGAAGGAGGCTGTAGGCAACTATGAGCCGAATCAACCACAGGATAGTGATTTTCCGCAGGCAGACAAAAGTGAAATTGGAGAACTGATCGGCACCTTCCATTCCATGTCGGCCCGTATTCAGCAGCATCACAACGGTCAGATTGAATTTTTGCAAAATGTATCTCACGAGCTAAGGACACCGTTAATGTCTATTCAAGGCTACGTATATGCCATTCAGGATCAAGTGGTATCCCAGGACGAGGGGCTAAGTATCATTAAAGTGCAGTCCCAGCGATTAATTGATATGGTGGAAAAGCTGCTTCAGCTATCAAGGCTGGAGGCGTTGAATGAAGAGTGGCCTGTTTCTCTGATAGATCTTAGAAGCATGGCAGAGGACGCTGTTCATTTGTTGATGCCGGTGGCTGTTGAACGTTCGATCTCGCTTCGTGTGGAGGGGGAGGGCCTGCATGTGGCCGTTCCAGCCGAGCAATTGTTCCGCATGATATTGAATTTGTTGCAAAATGCGGTTCGACACACCTTTACGGAGGTTGTCATTCATTTGGAGGCAGGGACAACACCGGAGGTTGTATGGGTTATGCATGTGGATGATGATGGAGAAGGACTGACTGAACAAGAGGCAGCTGAGGTGTTCGGGAGATTTTATACGGGTTCTAACGGTGTCACGGGTCTGGGATTGGCTATTTGCCGTCAAATCGCTTCCCGGCTGGGCGGCGAATTGAGCTGCACACGTTCACCATTGGGCGGGGCGCGGTTCAGTTATATACAACATATGTTATAAATGAATGCAAAAATGGTTGAAACTGATCGTTTTTCAAGCTTAACCTTCCATTGATATAACAATCTATGGGAGGTTTTTGGGCTTATTTTAGATATTGCTTGACTGGCAGGCACTAAACTGAGTAAAATTGTTCGTATATACCTTGACTCATGAACGTCGTTTTTTTAGATAGTGGTCAATAATAGTGATGAATAAAAATGAAAGAGTGATGAGATGAACCGCCTTTTGGAAGTGAAGGACTTAACGATATCTTTCAAGACCCGTCAGGGACTAGTGCAGGCCATTCGTGGCGTGAACTTTCATGTCAATAAAGGAGAGACGCTGGCCATTGTCGGCGAATCCGGCTCAGGCAAAAGCGTAACCTCACAGGCTGTAATGAAGCTGATACCGACCCCTCCCGGTATGTATCAAAAGGGTCAAATTTTATTTGACGGGGAAGAGCTGATTAATAAAACAGAAAAGCAGATGCAAAAAATTCGTGGTAAGGAAATCGGTCTGATTTCTCAGGACCCAATGACTTCGCTTAATCCGACAATGAAGGTCGGCAAGCAGATCACGGAAGTGCTTTTCAAGCATGAAAAGATATCCAAGGATGCTGCTCACAAGCGGGGCATTGAGTTGCTTAGCCTGGTAGGTATTCCGCATCCAGAGCAGCGCTTTAACCAGTATCCGCATGAGTTCAGTGGCGGTATGCGTCAGCGTGTCGTGATTGCGATGGCACTGGCTGCTAATCCCAAGCTTCTGATTGCCGATGAACCGACGACTGCGCTGGACGTAACGATTCAAGCTCAAATTTTGGAATTGATGAAAGACCTTCAGAAGAAGATCAACACTTCCATCATCTTTATTACCCATGACCTCGGCGTTGTAGCGAAGATGGCGGATCGCGTGGCTGTTATGTATGCCGGACAAATCGTGGAAACCGGAACAGTTAATGAAATTTTCTATAATCCAAAACATCCATATACTTGGGGGCTTCTCGCTTCCATGCCAAGCTTGGACAGCCATGGTCAGAAGCTGGCGGCTATTCCGGGCACACCACCGGATCTGTTGCACCCACCTGTAGGCGATGCTTTTGCAGCCCGCAGTGCTTATGCCATGAAAATTGACTTTGAGAAAGAGCCTCCACTCTTTCAAGTATCTGATACACACTTTGTGAAATCATGGCTGCTGCATCCAGATGCGCCTGCGGTTGAGCCACCAGAGGCGGTAAAGGCCAAGCTTCGCAAGCTGGATAATGCATTTGAAAAGCCGGTTTTGGTAGAACAATACAGCGTTTAATGAACGATGTAATTTGCTGCTAAACGACTCGTAAATGAGAATTTGTAAAATTCTGAAATAAAAAAAGGGTTGCTCTCTCCATGGAATCATCTACGGGGAGGACAGCCCTTTTTGGTGTAAACAGCAGATTGTAAGGATCAGCTATATTGTTGGTGTTAGCGAAGCCGTTTTTACAGTTTGCCGGAACCGGCCTGAGAAGTGACTTCTGCTTTTACGCTGGCAGATGGAGAAATCTTATCGTTCAGCGATGGTTTCCAGCCTACAGAGGAGCTAAGACCCGCGCTGGAGCCTGCGTTAACAGCTTGTCCATTCAGGATTGTGCCCGTATCCGACAGGGCAGTTCCACCAAAGACAGTCACGATTTTAGCTGCAGTTAAACCGGCAACGTCAATGACATTGTTTTCGGCGAAGATTTTGGAGGATTTGCCTGCGCCCCATATATACAGTGTAGGATATTCGGAGCGTTTTACATCACCTGTATAGTAATTGTTGTACAGATGGACTTGTCCATACCGTACACGTGGTGTGCGTTGTACTGTGTTTTCATAATAATTGTGATGCAGGGTTACACGCAAAGCCCCTTCATCTGCTGTTTTGCTATCGCTGTTGCCAATAATTGACGATTTATCATGATCGTAAAAGTGATTGTAAGAAACCGTAACCAGATCGCCTTGGTTAATCACATCCAGAAGTCCATCATGATGCTGGTATTCTCGACCGTAAAAAGTGCCGTTTTGGCTATCGGGGTGAGATCCATCATTGAAGGAATTATGGTCTACCCATACATGCGTGGCACCGTTAACGGTAATGCTGTCATATTCTGAATTCCAGTTGCCTGTACTGCCGTCGGTTGGGTCCCATTGAGGGAAATAATCGTAAGCATCCTGGAATTCAATATTGCGGATAATGACATTGTCTATCCCTTTTTTCAGTTGGAAGTTCACGCCGTTAATAACGGCATTGCTACCCAGACCAACAATCGTTGTATTGGATGGAATTTCAATGACGACACGACTGGCCTGATTTTTTTGGGAAGCCTCACGTGCCTTTTCCAATGTTCCGGACGGTGCCTTTTTCCCCCATGTGGATGGGTCATATGCTTTGAGGTAGGCGTCAAAATCATATTTAGGGTCCTTGTAATCGTTCAATCCCAACGGCTTGTTATTGTCATCGGCGTTGACATTGATTGTTCCTTTAACATAAATGATTTTAGGCGTACTATTGCTTTTTTTGCCCAAAGCATCCACCAATTGCTTGCGATTCGTTACGGTGAAAATATTGGAAGAGGAGGCCGCAGCTCCGCCCGTTGTGCCTGTAGAAAAGGCTGCCCAACCGTTTTTGCTGCCGAGCGTTTCTTTACCAATATCAGTGGCTGCATGAGCAGGTGTACCAAGCGGAGCCAGGGTTGTGAACAGTAAGGCTGCTGCGATTCCGAGTGAAAATCTCTTTTTCATAAAATACCTCCGTATTATGAGATGAATGGAGTAGACGAACGAAGGAAGTCCCGGGTGCTCCTGTGTTTTCTACATTTTCTATCATACTTCGCGTTCCAGTATTTGTTAATATAATAAAAGTTACATACTAAAACTTTTGTCTAATTTTTTATATAATGAAATAGAACCCTTCTTTTTCCATTAAAAGCGCATACAAAAAAATGAAAACGTTAACAATCATATGAAATAGGAATTGTATATATGAATATATGGAATTGTTTTTGTATTTTTTGCTCGAAAGCAACACTGTTCAGGGCTTTCATATTAGACTAGAAAAGGTGCAATAGATCTACTCAAAATGTTAACGATTACATATTGGAGTAGGATCGTTATCAGATTGAGGTGCTGACCCAGGCCGTTTATAAACGATATCTTGAGCAGGCAGACCGATTCAGATGCTTTATCTGAACCGGTCTTTTCGGGCTTATACGGGGTAGTGTTAGTGTACAGTGTGATTGAATACTCAGTCTATCTGAACTTAAAATGTGAAACGCCTCAGCTGGTAATCGTAATGGTAGGAGCAGAGATGGTAGGTTGGGTTGTGATGGTGGAGGTTGTGCCGCTAAAATTTGATATGTCTATAACAACGGGGACACCTACTGAAATATCAGTTGCGCCAATGACCAGACTTGCTGTGGTTAGGGTGAATAAGGAGTTTTGTTGAACAAGTCCGTTAACATAATAATTAGAAGTATCAGTAGCCGCTAATGTCGGTAAATTAACAACCGGAGCGTTGGCATCATTTACAAAGCTTGCAGCAGGAATAGTTGTATCTGTTGCTCCGATCATACCGGCCGTAATCGTTGCGAAAAAACGAGTTGAGGTTGGGGCTATGGTCGTGGTTATATCACCGCCGGTTGCGACTGGAGCTGTAGCAACCGCAGTAAAAACAGGTTTTACGATTGGCATGCTTCTTACCTCCTTCCTTGTGGGTATGAGCCATTTACTGGCTCTTAATCAATAAATGATTTTTTAACCTATTCGGAAACGGCACATTAACCTTTCTATTTATAATAGGGTGGATAGAGGAGGCCCTATTTTTTGCAAGTGTAGGTGGCACAATGATCACTCGGTATTTGTCTATTCAAATGCCCAAAACCCCCAATGGGAAATGTGCATATAATACATGAGGCTGGGAAAAGGAGGTGTAGGCGACTGGTATGAGGAGACGCGAATCAGCACTAAGGCGACATGGAAAACGAGCTGTACATTGCAAAATCATCAGTCGAAAAAAACGTAAAACAAGTTATCCACTCAAAGGTAGACAAAAAAGAGGACTCCATGTCCAAAGGTATCCAAAGCTAAACATACAACGAAGGTATTGCAATACTCATGGAGGGCGTCGGAAGAAAAGGAACTTGGTAGATAAGCGAGGCATTCCCGGTTTGCCAGGACAGCAATGTCAAGCGGGGCAGACAGGTGCATTGGGTATTCCAGGTTTAGCAGGATTACAGGGCATACCGGGCCCACCGGGAGCACCGGGAGTTCAAGGAATACCGGGTCCAGCAGGGTTACAGGGAGCACAGGGACTGCCGGGTCCGGCTGGTGTGCCAGGTGTACCGGGTCCAACAGGCTTACAAGGTCCTGCCGGAGCACGAGGCATCGCTGGTCCAACAGGACCACAAGGTATAGCAGGCCCTCCCGGCCCGGCACCTGACATTTCAAATATTGAAATTATACCCACTGCGGAACGGTATTTTTATTTTGCTCCTGATACGATTGAATCTTCGGTCACGATTATGGCGGACCAATTTTCTGTAGATGGGGTACAAGAGGCTTTTCAGCGGTTTCATGTCGGAAGCAACAGCTATGCCAATTTGTATATTAACGGCATGATCCAAGAAAGCACATTGTACAGCCTGACCCCTGTATCGCTGACGATTCACCTCAATGAAGGGGAGACAATTTCCTCCGGAACACCTATTATTGTGGAAATTGTTCAATTTAGTGTGCGGTCCAGTGCGTGACACCGTTACGATACAATACCGCATGTTATAAAGGTTATTTTAAAACCAAAAATGGTTATACGGCGCAGGTCCTTCAATGCGAACGCCAAGCTGTCGGCTGCCAGTCTCGGCCAGAATGGATTGCGCAGCCCGCCCAGCAGTCTCCTTGGAGGCAAACACAAGATTACGAAATTCCTCAATGGTCAGTGCATGGGCACCTGTTTACATATGGCTTGCAATTTGGTTAGTTATCACTTACTATATGCTTATGAACAAGAAAACACATGTAGATAGCAAGAAGAAGGATATATTGCAGGCGGCGATGCGCTTATTTGCAACCAAGGGGATTGACGGAATTTCCGTCAAACAAATTGGAGAGGCTGCCGGTGTGACGGATGCCGCGATATACAAGCATTTTAAGAGTAAAGATGCAATGGCAATGGAAGTATTCGGGCAGTATTGCAGCAGTTACACTACATTAATTGACTTTTATCGCAAGCAGAATGGGAGCTTTGTCACTCGTTTCCATCAATTGGTAGATGAAGTGCTGGGAATGCATGATGAAGATCAGTATGGCCTGCTTTTGCTGTCGCAGCATCATGAGCTGTACATTGAGGCAAGCCAGAGTCAGAATGTACGTCAGCCGCTGGAGGCGTTAACGGAATTCATCGAGCAGGGGATTGGGAGGGGAGAATTGCCCAAGCAGGATCCCCGGCTATCCGGTGTGCTGATCATTGGAGCTATTACACGCTTATCCGTGTCCAGCCTGGAAGGTGAGCTTCCGCAGGAACTCACTCTATTTGCAGCCGAGGTGAAGCAGCGTTTAACCGCTTTATTAAGTAAAGGTCAATAGGCCTTTTCTTTTTAAATAAAAGGTTAGTGCTTTCTAACTAAAATCATAATATAAGGGTAGGAAGTGATTTGTATGTCTAAAAAAATATTGGTTATTCAAGGAAATCCGGTCGTTGGCAGTTATGGAGAAGCGCTCGCTCAATCCTATGTAAAAGGAGCTGAGGCTGCGGGAGCTGAGGTGCGGTTGCTGCAGCTGTCCGCGTTGGATTTTAATCCGAATCTATCAGGTGGATATCGTGATAAATTGCCGCTGGAGCCTGACCTGATTCAAGCTCAGGAATGGATTAAATGGGCAGAGCATCTTGTTTTCATTTTTCCGATCTGGTGGGGCAGCCTGCCTGCCTTAATGAAGGGTTTCATTGACCGTGTTTTTATGCCGGGCTTTGCGTTTAAATATCAAAAAGGCAAACCCCTGCCTGATCAGCTCTTAAAAGGCAGAACGGCCCATCTCATATCAACGATGGATGGACCGCACTGGTATTACCGATTTTTTCAGGGACAGCCAGGGCATCGCATGCTGAAGGATTCCACGCTCCGTCTATGCGGTGTCAAGACCGTGCGTTCTACCGCTATTGATCTCATGAATAAGAAGACGGATCAACAGCGCAATGATTGGATGAGCAAGGTGGAGCAGTTGGGGCGAAGCATGAGCTGAATTTAATGGAGGGCAAAAATGAAACCAGTCATACATCACAAATGGAATTTGAGCGAAATGGAAGCAATTAAATTACAAAAGGAATTATCTTTAAAAGTTACAAAGGAAGACCAATTTCCTGAAATTAATTATGTTGCCGGGATCGACGTGGCCTACAGTGAACAAAGTGATCTATTAATTGCTGCAATCGTCATTTTAGAAGCAAACTCATTAAACATCGTGGAATCAGTGGTCGTTGAAGATTCTGTCCAATTTCCTTATATCCCTGGATTGTTTTCATTCAGAGAGCTACCGCCTATAGTTAAAGCATTGGAGCAAATAAAGACCTCTCCTCAGCTAATTGTCTGCGATGGCCAAGGAATTGCTCATCCTAGACGGTTTGGATTAGCCAGTCATTTAGGGGTTATCTTTGATGCTCCTACAATTGGATGTGGTAAAACGAGGCTGTGGGGTGATTATAAAGAACCCTCTCAAGAAAGAGGCGCATGTTCGTTATTGGTTGATGATGAGGAAATTATCGGAAGTGTATTAAGAACTCAGGAAAGCGTTAAGCCTCTTTTCGTATCCGTAGGTCATCGTATTTCATTAGAAACCGCCTGCAATTGGATATTAAAGCTTGCTCCACATTATCGCTTGCCTGAGACAACTCGACAAGCTGACCAGCTTGTGAGAAAGGTTTTATCCAAGACCTATGAATAGCCTTACGTTTAGGAAAAACGACCACAATAGAGCGACTCGCTCGCATTGTGGTCGTTTATACAGATTATGCATCGAAGAATCAGGTAACGTACACTTTATATTACTTTACAGGCACACCTTGATTAAGAAATAGCTCATGTTTTGCAATCCATATTATACAATCCATGTTATGTAAATATCGTTGCAACTGTTAAAATAAATCCTAATACTAGACCGACAGGGCCCCAATAATGCATCGGGATAAAAAACAGACTGTGCTCGGTTCCCATTCGGTAGTGTTCCCCCGTTTCCATATCTACTAGCACTTTGCCTGATTTGGCGTTGAGCGCTTTCCCCAGATGCCAGATAATAACTCCCGATACAATGAACACAAAAGCCAGTGGCAGCCGGGAATCTATTGATTTAAGCCCTAGAGAGGATAATATAGCACTGACAACAATGAATATAACCGCTGGAATAACGATATTCAAAATACCAAAACCCTTCCAAATAATCACATGAAAACTTCCTTTCTAGTTATGTTTACGTTCATGGTGAGCCCCTTCTTCGAAGATTGGAGTATATATTGTTATTACTAAATCCAACATATGTATTTATCGGTTAAAAGAGAGATTTAGTTTACAGAATGACCCATTCGTTGTGGGTATTTTCAATGTATAAAGCTGGGCTGCCACAAAAAAAGCCGCTTCTCCACATCTTCTAGGCCCAGCATGATCTGAGCTAGAAGGAGGAAAAGCGGTTTTTTTAGCTAGCAAAAAAAGCATAGCCAGCCTATAGAGACGACAGGTCTATTCAGCTGTTGCTTTCGCTTGTCCCGTCACGAACGTTACGGGCTTCATAATGCGGCTCAGCATATCCTGCTTCGGACGATTCCAGGTAACCCAGTCGTCCAGCAGCAGTCCACCCGTGTCACCGCTATTTGGATTCAGGTCCCAGTACGTAAAGTACAAGTTGTTGGCACCAATATAGTCTACGAGTGCATTTTGCCATTTACCCTCAGGAGAAGACAAATCAACATTACGGCCGCCGAATTCACCAACCAGCACCGGAGCTATGTTTTGCTTGCTGATGTAGCCCCAGTTTTGATCCCAGACGGCTGGCAGGTTGGACGGGAAGCTCGACTCGTTGAACCATGGCTGCCAAGACACGCCAGGGCCGTAATCATGCGGAGAATATACGACACGGTTCGGTACGTCCAGCACGACAGGGTACTTGGCTACACCAGTCAGGTTGCCGCCCCACCAGTATTGGCTATTGTTGCCTTGGACATTGTGGTCCACACCTTCTACGAGAATCAACCAATTTGGATTTACGGACAGAACCGCATTCCCTGCGCGCTGCGCCGCAAGACGCCAGTCTGTGGAGAGGTTGCCTGTGCCCCAGCTTGCCTGACCGTGTGGTTCGTTGTGCAAATCCGCACCGATGACGGTAGGGTTGTCTTTATAACGTTCGGCCAGCATTTTCCAGTCGCTGATCCAACGGGATTCAGGGTACTTGGATGTGTACCACAGCTCGGACTGCCCGCCGGAGTCGGCACGGTGGCGGTCAAGGATAACCTGAATACCGCGTTGTCCGGCTTTTTCGATCAGCTTGTCCATAATTTGAATCGGAGTCAATCCAACCAGATCAGGATTTTTGTAATAATCAATACTGTCTGGACGGGAAGTGGAATCGAACAACTGATTACTGTATGGCAGACGGATCAGATTGTAGCCTTCTTTTTTCACCTGGTCCAGCACGTCGTCCATCGAACGGCTCCACAATCCATGCAGAGTGTAATTCGGAGTTTCCAGACCAAACCAGTTCAAACCATTAAATACTGCCTCCTTCCCGGACTCGTCCACAATTTTGTTTCCTTGGGTGTGATAATATCCTTTCACACTGGCTGCATCTGCCGAAGCAGGAGTGTAGCCATACAAGGTGAAGCCCATTACGAGAGAGGCCATAACGAGAAATGGCTTCTTCATGCTTTTTCTTTTCATGATTTTTGCTTCCTCCTTTATTAAAATATATTTACAATCTATTACAATTTCATTTTATGTTGAAATCTTCCATTAAACAAGTTCATAAAATTCATAATATTCATATAAAAAGGACGGTTTATGGACCTTCTTCTAGCAATCTTAATTATGAAAATAACTTGTCCTATTCATTATAGGCAAAGTCGTTGCCGTGTTCCTTCTTTCGGTCACTGTGTATATACTGTGTCATATGGTACGATGGTATCGGAATATTGTAGTGTGTACATTTGGAGGGATCAACATGAGCAAGGCGAGGCTGTGTTTTATCGGGGCTGGTTTTCACGCTTCAACGAATATATATCCTGCTGTCATTGGGGCAGGTGCTGAAATCCAAGCGATTGCGACCAGAGATTTAGGCAGATCGAAGGCAGCGCTTCAGCGCTTTGGGAGCAGCGGGACCCCTTATGACAATCACAAGACCATGCTGGAGCAGGAAGACTGTGATGGAGTTGTCGTGATTGCACAAGCGGCAGATCACCCGTCGCTCGTACTGGACTGTATTAAGGCTGGAAAACATGTTTTTGTAGACAAGCCACTGGGCTGGAACGCTGAGGAAGCGGCTCAAATTGCAGATGCGGCCGAAGCGGCAGGCGTCGTGCTGATGGTTGGCTTCATGAAGCGCTACGCACCTGTATACATAAAATTGAAAGAACTGATTGAGGGAGGCTCGCTTGGGGCCGCACACTCATTTCAGGCGAAATTTCTCGTGGACAGCACCCTGTTTTGCAAAACCGGCGAAGATTTTATAAAGCTGGCGGGGGTTCATATGGTCGATCTGATCCGTTATTTGTTCGGGGAAGTGGCTCAGGTTACCGGATTTGCGAACGATAACGGCGAGTTTATTTCCCATACGATTTCGTTAAAATTTGAAAATGGTGTGGTGGGCAGCGTATACTTCGCAGGTATGACGGCATGGACGCGCGAGAGCGAAGGTATCACTGTAACCTTTGATCACGGCTTTGCGAACGCGGATGAGGTGAACACATTGATCATTCACAAGTCGGAGAGTCACGCAGAGCTCCCCTGGAAAACCCTTGCGGAAACGGACACGGTGCTGACATCTTCAGCCTCGGCGATGTCGGGCGGCTACCGTGATTTGTATTTGCGCGGTTTTGTTGGTGAAATCGCACATTTCATGAGCTGCTGCCGAGAAGGACAGGCACCTTATTCAAGTGGACGGGATAATGTGAAGACTATGGAGCTGTGCGACCGCATTTTGGCTGTGCTTCAATAGGATACAAATTAAATATGCAAGCTTTGGAGCCTGAATTGTACCTTAGTTTGGTTTGGGCGCTTTGAAAGAAGCTTCGGTATAACTAGCGAGTAGATGGCTCCTGCATTCTTTGGGAGTCATCTTTTTCGTTTGCCCCAGATTTTTTTATTTCATATCCGTCTGGTCCGTCTTTATTCATCATCTCTGCTGTAAAATATGCTAACAGAGGAGAACGATGCGATAGAATAGAAAAATAGAAAGCGTTATCATTATCAACTTTTCTGCGATGGTCCAGGGGGGAGAATGCATATGCGCTCAAGTTTCCAACCATTAAACACGTTACGTAATCAGATTTTTATCGGATTTATACTGGTGATGCTCATCATGATGAGTGTGGCGGGGGCGTTCATTTACCTCAATGTCTCTCACCTGTTGAAAAACAGTGCCGAGCGGCATATTGGCCAGACGGCGGTACAAGCAAGCGGGAGGCTGGATGCATTAATCGGCCAGATGGACAGCCTGACGGAGCAGGTGGCAAATCATCCGTCTGTTCAGCATATTTTGCTGGAAGAGCGCAGCGGAGGGAAAGTGTCATTTCGGCAGCGCCAGTCCCTGCTGCAAGTGATGCATAGCTATCAGGCATATATGCCGAGTGTCGGCTCGCTGGAGCTGTATACCGCCGAAGGGGAGATGTTGTTTCCGATTAGGGAGGGCAGGCTGGAGGATCGTATCGGAAAGGCGGGTATCCGGGAAGCGAATGAGATGAAAGGAAGATTAGTCTGGATCGGCATTGATCCCGAGGACCCTCAGTCGCTGCTGGCGATTCGGCAGGTGAGCCTGGTGGACCGCTGGTTTTCACGTGGAGGATATCTGATTACCCGCATGGAGCGAAGCTATTTCGGGCTGAATGATGCATCGGCGGTCAAGGAAGAAGCGGGTGAAACGATGCTGCTTGTAGATCGTCAGGGCCAGCTGCTGTCAGGTGAACCTGTGAACCAGACGGATTTGTCAGCTGTACTGCACAGCAAGACGCAGACGGTTCATATCGGAGAGCGGGAATATGTGAAGGCAGTGCAGCAATCGGAGCGGACCGGCTGGTCGCTGCTGATCCTGATTCCGGTTAGCGTCGCCACCGACGGAATTACAGTTTTAAGGACGACACTGATCATCTCTGCGTCTCTTGGTGCGGTGTTATTCCTGCTTATGTCCTTTATGCTGTCGACGTTGATTACCAAACCGATAGAACATTTGATTCAGGCGATGCGCCGTTCACGAGAAGGAGCATTGGCCCTGAATCCGGAACCCGCCGCAGCGGTCGAGCTGCGGGAACTGAATGCAGAGTACAACACGATGATTGTTGACATCAATGAATTGATCCGTGTCATTTGCGAGAAGGAGGTATTGCAAAGCCAAACCGAGCTTAAAGCGCTGCAGGCACAGATCAACCCGCATTTTCTCTTTAATACGTTGGATGCTTTTAATTGGTCGCTACAGGAAAGGGGAGAAGATGAGCTGGCCGGGCTGATGGTGTCCATGTCACGGCTGTTTCGGTATGTTATCGAACCGGCTCACCATGACGCTTGGGTGACACTGGGGGAAGAAATGGCACAAGTCCGCCGTTATCTGGAACTGATGAAGATGCGTCTGGGTGAACGTCTGAGCTGGCAAATTCATATGCCTCAGGAGGCAGCACCAATTCCGCTTCCGAAGCTGCTCATTCAGCCCATTTTAGAGAATGCCATTTTGCATGGCGTCGAAAATCGCATTGGCAACGGGCACGTTGAAATCCGCGTCACTCCTTCGGCAAGACCGGGGTGGATACAGATCGCAGTCATAGATGACGGGCCTGGAATGACATTGGAGGAACTTGCAGCTGTGCGTGCAGTACTGACGGGAGGATCGGCCTGCCAGAGCAAAGGGACCGGTATGGGACTGGCGAATGTGCAGCGCAGGCTTGCTCTCTATTATAACAGTGCGCCTGATGCAACAGACGGCTTGCTGGTGCAGAGTGCGGTGCAGGAAGGAACGGTGGTCGCTTTTGAAATTCCTGATGAATACGGAGGGCGGTAGGAATGAGTGTTTCATCCAAAACCATTGTAATTGTAGATGATGAGCAGCGAACACGTCAGGGAATACACCAGACACTGGAGCAATGGGCAGCCGGGAAATACCGGATTGTGACATCGGGTAATGGTTTGGAAGCATTACATACGCTGCGGGCGGAGACCGTCCATCTGCTGATTACGGATGTCCGGTTGCCGGAATTCAGCGGACTGGATTTAATCCGCTCCCTCGAACGGGATTCACGCCGACCGGCGATTATTGTCATCTCGGGGTATGCCGAGTTTGATTATGTCCAGCAGGCTCTCCGTCTGGGAGCCGTCAATTATTTGCTCAAGCCGATTGATAAGCAGGAACTGCTGAAAGCGGTAGATGATGCTCTACGGCTGGAGGATGAACGTCAACGGTACGAGAAGCTGGAAAAGATAGTTGATCCTGTGCTGTTAGAGCTTGACCTCCAAGGTGCAACTCTTAGCGATCCGGTACGGTGTGCCTTCATCTATATGGCAGAGCATCTTCACGAACCTATTACGATGGCGCAGACTGCCGCGCAATCACACCTGAATGCAAGCTATTTCAGTGTTTTGTTCAAACAGCAAAGCGGCTTGTCGTTCAGCGAATATCTGCACCGACTGCGGATGCAGCGGGCCAAGGAACTGCTGCTGCATACCCAGCTCACGATTGCACAAATCGGAGAGCGTTCAGGCTACCGGACCGATAAATATTTTATAAAAGTGTTCAAAACAGCTGAGGGAGTAAGTCCAAGCCGCTACAGGCAGCAGATGCGTAAAGGACCGGGAACTATTGACTGACAGCATAGGCACTCGCAACCCAGTCCACAACCCAATATACAACCCAATAAAAGTAGAATTATACCCAATCAGTGTACCCTGTTGGAAGCAGGAGCGGAGTGCTAAACTTACAAATGATAACGGTTACAAAAAAATAAAATGATAACCATGGAGGTCTAACGATGTCCAACAAGTATGGTTTACGTAAGCGCTCACACCGAAAATGGGTTGCTGGGTTAATCTTGCTGCTGTCATTGATACTGGTGCTATCCGGCTGCGGTACTGGTAAGGATGGTCAGGGTGGTTCCGATGGAAAAGGGGGAAAGGTTACACTCAAAATGATGCACCTGTGGCCGGAGGGAAGCTCGGCACAGCAGAGCAAGCTTGTGAGCCAGATTATAGCTCAATACGAAAAGGATCACCCGAATGTCGTCATTCAGCAGGAAGTGCTGGAAAACGAACAATATAAAAACAAACTCAAAGTGCTGTCGGCTTCCAATGAATTGCCCGATATCGGCATCACCTGGGCAGCGGGCTTCATGGAGCCTTATGTCAAGGGCGGATTATTTACGCCGATGGATGACCTGTTGAATGGTTCCAGGCTGAAGGACAAATTCGTACCGGGAACGACTGAAGCTTATGCGCTGAATGGAAAAACGTATGCACTACCCATCGAATTAAACATTTCACCCATCTACTACAACAAAGCCATATTCCAAAAATACAACCTGAAAGTGCCCGCGACATATGACGAATTGAAGCAAGTTGTGAAAAGTCTGGCGGATCATGGCGTTGCACCGATTGCACTGGGCAATAAAGACCGCTGGACTGGCTCACTCTGGTACATGTATCTGGCAGATCGTATAGCGGGTAACGATACACTGAAAAAAGCGATTGACGGCTCAGGATCTTTCGATGACCCTGGCTTAATTCAGGCGGCCTCCGAAATCCAGACGCTCGTGGATATGAATGCCTTTAACAAGGGGTTTAACGGCTTGTCCAATGATGAAGGAAAATCCGAGTTTATGAACGACAAGGCGGCTATGTATTTGATGGGGACCTGGGAATTGCCGAATTTTACGACCAACCCTGCAATCCCGCAAGCATTTAAAGATCAAATTGGCTTTTTTAAATTTCCAATGGTTGCAGGCGGCAAGGGCAATGTGAACGGCTGGGTAGGAGGGCCGGGAGTAGGCTTGTTCGTATCGGAAAATTCCAAGCTGAAAGAAGAGGCCAAAGCTTTTGTTGAATATTTTGTCGTCAAATGGGGTGAGCAATCGGTAACGCAGGCGGGAGTTATTCCGGCGACGAAAGTGGACACCTCCAAAGGAAACCTGCCCAAGTTGTATGTCGACTTACTCAATGGGCTGAATCAAGCCAGCAGCATTACATTATTCGCCGATGTACAGATGAAGCCGAGCACGGCGCAGGTACATTTGAATATGATTCAGGCGTTGTTTGGCAAAGCGGTGACACCGCAGCAATTTGCCGATCAGCATAAGGCTGCCATCGAGAAGGAAAATTGAAATTGACCACCTGAGGAGGTCCGGCCGTGGAAAAGGTCATGTCCAATAAGCTTGTCATTGCTCTGTATGTGCTGCCTTCCCTGCTGTTGTTGCTCGCTGTGATTTATGTGCCTATTGTGCTGACCGGCTATTATGGCCTGAATCAGTGGAATGGAATCGGCCCTATGACTTTCGTCGGGCTGGACAACTATCAGCAGTTGTTCACAGACACGGCGTTCTGGCAAAGTGCCTGGCATTCCCTGCTGCTGGCCTTGTTTTCGGGCGTCAGTCTGATCGGTTATTTGATCATTGCGATGATATTATCAGGGAAAATCAAGGGAGCGAATCTGCTGCGGAAAATTTATCTGATTCCCATGCTGCTATCCTCTGTAGCTATCGCACAATTGTGGCTTAAAATGTATCATCCGACGAATGGCGTGCTGAATGCCTTACTGGTGTCGGTTGGAGTTCACAATCCGCCCGAATGGCTGGCTCAACCGTCTTTGGTGCTGCCTGCCCTGTTCATCCCGATTATTTGGCAATATGCAGGTTTTTATATTCTGATCTATTATGCCGGGCTGAAAAACATTCCCGAAACGCTGGTGGAGGCTGCCCGGATCGACGGGGCCAGTGCCTGGCAGATTGCAACTCGTATCAAATTGCCCCTGCTGCGCGAGGTGATTAACGTCACGATCGTGTTGTCCATTGTCGGCTCGCTCAAATATTTTGACCTGATCTACGTCATGACGGACGGTGGGCCGAACGGAGCCAGTGAAGTGATGGCTTCTTACATGTACCACCAGGCGTTCCGCAGCTTTGATTTCGGATATGGCAGCGCTACAGCCTTTGCCCTGCTGTTCATCTGTCTGATCGCTACATGGCTGATTCGCAAGGCTACCGCTTCCGGTGACACGATCGAATATTCATAATACGGTCATGCAAATAGATAATGGACAACAAAGCACAGGAAGAGGGAGGTACAGATATGAAAACCCAGGCAGCCGCTAGCTATCCGCTTGAAGTTGCTACCCGTAGCAGACTGTTAACTCGGGCCGGTTATGCCGTTTTGTATACACTTTTGATCATCCTGGCGGTGACGCAGCTTTTACCGCTGCTATGGCTGATGCTTTTCTCGCTTAAAAATAATCAGGAAGTGTTTAATCTTCCGCCGTTTACACTCCCGTCCCAGCCACATTGGGAAAACTATGTGAATGTGTGGACCAGCGGCAATATCGGGCGGTATTTTTTCAATAGTGTGTTGATTACGGTCATATCCGTAGTGCTGACGGTGCTGCTGGCCAGCTTTGTGACGTTTGCCATTACACGTATGCGTTGGAAAGGAAGCCGGGTGGTCCTTGGACTCTTTATGGTCGGACTCATGATTCCAGTCCATGCTACCTTGATTCCGTTGTTCAGTATGTTTCTCAAGCTGCATCTGACAGACACGCCGCTGTCCATCATCCTGTCGTATGTCGCTTTTAACCTGCCTACAACGATGATGATCCTGCTGGGATTCTATTACGCCTTGCCCCGGGAAGTGGAAGAAGCGGCCGTTATGGACGGTTGCTCTGTCAACCGTATGTTTTTCCGGATTGTGCTGCCTATGACAACCCCCGTTATGGCAACGACATCCATTATCAACATGATCTATAACTGGAATGAATTTATTTTCGTCAATACGTTCATTAGTTCGGACGAGAACAAAACGCTGACCGTTGGCGTCCAGAACTTTATTGGGCAATATACGACCGACTGGGGAGCGATTGGAGCTACATTGATGATCAGCATTTTGCCTATTTTGCTAGTGTTCCTCATCATGAGTGACCGGATTGTGGAAGGGATTGCGGCCGGATCGGTTAAGGGGTAAAGAGTTAGGATGATTGGCTGGCCAAGGCTCAGCAACTGGGACGAAGCTTGAGTTAAGTTTGGATGAGTAACATTCTCCCCTTTGAAAAGTTGATTTCCCTATCCCGTCCTATTTTTCTCCCCTCTATAATCAGTATTAAAGATTGTAGGGGGGGCATTTTATGAAGCTGAAAAAAGTACACGCCTATGTGTTTGTATTCCCAAGTTTATTTCTGACCCTTGTGTTCGGCATTTATCCTCTGCTTTGGGCGCTTCGTTACATGTTTTATGATTATCAGGGATTCGGGACGCCTGTTTTTATTGGCCTCGACAATTTTACCCGCATTCTGCGTGACCATCAATTCTGGTCCTCCGTTGGAAATACTGGCATTTACGCTCTTGGCAAGCTGCTCGTAACCCTTCCCATGTCCTTGATTTTGGCTATTATTCTGAATCGCAAGCTGAAGGGACGCTCCTTGCTGCGGGCGATTTATTATTTGCCTACCATTTTCAGCGCTTCGGTGATGGCGATCGTCTTTTTTATTATTTTCAACTCCTATAACGGGATCTTGAACCAACTGCTGCTCAAGTACCATCTCGTCTCCGCTCCGATTAACTGGCTAGGCGCCGATCATGCCATGCTGACCACCATTATCATCGCCATTTGGGGCGCTATCGGCAACTACATGCTGCTGTTTCTCGCCGGTCTGCAAGGCATTCCGAACGATCTTTACGAAGCGGCCTCGCTGGATGGGGCCAATGAGTTTCAAAAGCTTAAGTATGTGACTATTCCGATGCTGGGACCAGTTATGCAGATGATTATCATGCTGGCCATTACCATCTCCCTTAAAGGTTATGAGAGCATCATGGTTTTGACCGCAGGTGGACCTTACGGAAAAACAGAGGTCATGTACCTCTATCTGTTCAAGCTGCTCTTCCCGGTATCGGGCGAAACCCAGGGGCTTCAGCAATTGGGATACGGCAGTGCGGTCGGCTTCACCACCGCGTTGATTGTAGGGGGAGTTACGCTGATCTACTTCCGTATTTCCAAAAAGCTGAATGATGTTTACTAGAAGCAGGCAGGAGGAGAACAGAATGAATCGTACGAATCCCAACTTTACTTTTTCCCCCAGGCTGGCTCGCTGGACCGGCAAGACGGTGCTCTGGGTATTTCTGCTAACGGTCGCCGCTCTGGCACTGTTCCCAATTGTGATGGTGCTGCTCGGCTCGTTCAAGACGAATCAGGAGCTGACCAGTGGGGCAACCATCTGGCCTAAAGTCTGGAATTTCTCTAACTATGCCCAGGCATGGGACGGGGCCAATTTCTCCCGCTTTACCCTGAACAGCATTTTTGTAAGCGTAACCACAACGATCGGCACCTTGCTCGTCGCGTCGATGTCCGCCTATGCAGTGAACCGGGTACATTTTATCGGGAAAAAGCTATACACCCTGCTCATGGCATCTACTTTGTTCATCTCAATCGGGGCCGTGGTGCTGCGCCCTCAATTTGATTTGATGGTCATGCTCGGTTTGAACAAGACGCTGTGGGGTGTCGTCATTATATTGGTCAGCGCACATGCCACCTGCTATTTTATACTGATCGGATTTTTCGAAAGCATTCCCAAGGATCTGGATGAGGCAGCGATGATTGACGGCTGCAACTTTTATTCGGTGTATTGGCGAATTGTGCTGCCGCTGCTGCGTCCGGCGCTTGCCGTTGCCGGGCTGTCGGCCTTCCAGGGCTCGTGGAATGAGTACATTTTGCCACTCGTTTTTACGATGAGTAATCCTGAGCTCCAGACGCTGCCGGTAGGATTGGCCAACCTGCGGTACGGCATCGGCGCCGCCGCCGAGATTCAGCTCATGATGGCCGGTGCCTGCCTGTCCATTCTGCCGCTGCTCGTGGTGTATGTGTTCGCCAATAAATCGTTTATGCAAGTTACGCTCGGCGCTGTCAAGGGGTAGAGTATATCGGGTTCTGTTGTTACAATGAGCTTCAAGGAGTGGTCATCGATGGGACTCAATTTCTACAAGCTATCCCTGAAAAAAAGAATTCAGTTGCTGTTTATATTTTTGGCCGTATTGTGCATCAGCGTGACGGGGATCTGCTCCTATCTCTTTGCCGCCCGCAACATCGAGCGTAGCGCCTTGCAGCTCAAGCAGGGGATTTTGAAAAAATCGGTACAGGTGATGGATGAGCATCTCAGGCATATTGTCGTTTCGTCGTATTCTTTTATGCTTAATGAAACGTTCACCCAGGTGATGAAGGATGTCCGCAGCAACAATACCGCCGACTATTATCAGAATTTATCCTTGCTGCAAACTTCGTTTGCCCAGTTGAAGCTGGTGGAGCCCTTGATTGATACGGCTTATCTGAACACGCCGATTGGAGGCTTCTTCTCCACCAAGGATTTTCCCGACCGGACAAAGAGCTTTTCGGAGGAATATGGTGCCTACCTGAAGCAGGAATCCTGGAATACCCTCTGGCTGGGGGCTCATCGCAACGAGCTGTTTCAGTGGAAGGGCAACGTGCTGTCCCTGCTACTGAAACCGATCGTTCTAGACAATCGTTATATCCCCAATGTATATATGGCTGTGAACATGAGGGAGGAAGCGATGCGGGCCATTCTGGAGCAGGATCTGATGAACAATCAGGTTCAGCTGTTTTTGCTGCAAAAAGATGGAACCATGGTGATCCGGCCTGAATCCCAGCAGCATGCTTTTAATTTGGAACGGGGGTTTATCGACCATTTCAGCCGGGGAGGGACCGGGGACTTCAATTATACGAATGCCAAGGGAGAGAATTTGCTTGTCAATTACAGCACGCTGTCTATGAACGAAGATTGGGTGCTGGTCAGCATTCAATCCAAGGCCGATTTGCTGCAACCGCTGAAGCAGATTCGCTGGCTGATCATCTTGATCATGCTGTTCTGTATTGCGCTGGCGCTGATCCTGTCCAATCTGCTGGCTTCCGCATTGTTGAAACCGCTTAATAAATTGCAGCGCTTGATGGCTGAGGTGGAATACAACGATCTGGAGGTGCGGTTTAACAGCAGATATGAGGATGAGGTCAGCGCTGTCGGCTATAAATTCAACCGAATGCTGGACCAGATCCAGCTGCTGATTCAGGAGGTGCGGACTTCGGAGCAGGACAAGCGCAAATCCGAGGTCAAAGCGCTTCAGGCGCAGGTAGACCCCCATTTTTTGTATAATACTTTAAATGCAATTTTTTGGAAAAGTGAGAGCGGAGAGAAAAAAGACGTCAGCGAAATGATTGTCTCCTTGTCGCTGCTATTCCGGTTGGGACTGAACAATGGGAACGATATCACCACCTTGCAGCAGGAAATCAAGCACGTCGAGCAGTATTTGCAATTGCAGCAAAAATGCTATGAGAATCTGTTCACGTATTCGATCCATGTTGAGGCTCCCTCGCATTTCTCCATTTCCATGTTAAAAATACTGCTTCAGCCGCTGGTGGAGAACTCTATTCTGCACGGCTTCCGCGACAAGTCCGATCTTGGCAGCATCGTCATCAACGTGTACCGTGAGGGCGGGTTTCTACTGCTGCAAGTGACTGACAACGGCTGCGGGCTGGATGCCGGGCAGATGGAAAAGGCAGTGAACGAGCACGATACCGAACGCAAGGGCTACGCGCTCTCCAACCTTCAGAGCAGGCTCAGCCTGCATTACGGGGAGTCGGCTTCCATTGCGTTCAGGAGCATTCCAGACATCGAGACGACTGTTACCATTACAATCCCGATCATATAGGAGGTCAGTATGGGTCATTTGACGATGTGCGTTATGGATGATATTCAAGCCGTTGTAAAAGGGATATCTGCGACCATTCCCTGGGCGGAACACAATATTAAGGTCGTGGGCACCGCAGGTGACGGTGAGTATGGCTGGGCTCTTCTGTTGGAGGAAGATCCCGATATCGTGATCAGCGATATCCGGATGCCGAAGCTCAGCGGACTGGAGCTGATGAGGCTGGCTTCCGACCATCGTTTGCGCGCCAAGTTTATTTTTATCAGCGGCTATTCCGATTTCAGCTATGCACAGGAAGCGATCAGGCTCGGTGTCTCCGACTATTTGCTGAAGCCGTTCACTCCGCCAGAAATTCTGGATGCGGTGCTAAAAGTAAAAAAGATGATCGAGTCCGAACAGGTCAGGCTAAAGCAACTGGAGCAGCTGGAGCAAAAAATGAATGCCAGCAACCTGCAGCTTCGCCAAGATTATTTGACGGGCCTGCTGCGCCAGGAGACGGGCGGCCGCCCAAGCGACAGTCGTTGGAACGAGCTGCAAATTGAGCTGGATGCTGGCAATCTGATGGTCATGGCCATCGAAATGGACTGCTATACCGAATACGGCTATACCCTGCAGCACGACGACAACGAAATTATTCCGTTTGCGATCAAAAATATTTTGGACGAGACGCTGAATATGCACACCCGGGGCGTTGTGCTGCACGAAAGCAAGCAGCGGCTGGCGGCTATTTTTAATCCGCCGGACGGGCTGGCAACCTCGATGCTGCTGGAGCTTTGCCGGGAGAATGTGGAGAAATTCAGCAAAAAAACCGTCTCGATCGGCCTGGGAATCGTAGCCCGGGGATCGCAGGAAATCCATAATGCATTTGTGCATGCCGTAAAAGCGCTGGCCTACCGCTTTTACAGCGAGGGCAACTGCGTGTTCCAGTATACAGAACTGGCGCAGGCGGATTGTGTGGCTCCGGACTACCCGGTAGAAAAGGAAAAGCAATTGCTGTATGCGCTCAGATGCGGCAACAAAGATAGCTGCCATCTGATTATTGACGACATTCTCCATCAATGGACGTTGTCTCATAAATTTCCGGAGCCGCAGGCCATGATTCGCTTATTGATGGGACTCGTATTTGCCATGTACCGGGCGTTTTGTGATGAGATCACCGAGGAAGAACGCATTCAACTGGAGGCCGACTTGTCGGCGCTGGAGGAGAACCGTTCATTGACCTTCGGCGGCTGGAAGAGCTACATCAACCATTTCAGCAGTATGGGCTGCGAATTTGTAGAGAATAAGCGGCTCAGAGATGTGACGCAAGCGATCAACCGGGCAAGGGAATACATCCGCCTGCATCTGCAGGAGAATCTGACGCTTCACGCCTGTGCGCGGTCGGTTCATTTAAGTCCAAGCTATTTTGCGAACGCTTTCAAAAAGGAGACGGGTATGACTCTGATTCAATATATTACCAAGATGAGGATGGAAAGAGCGAAGGAATTGTTGATTGCGGGGGTGCAGGTGCAGGAAATTTCACAAATGCTCGGGTATGAGGACCGTCCGTATTTCAGCGGCTTGTTCAAAAAGTATTGCGGCATGACGCCAACCAGCTTCAGACAAATGTATTTGAAATGAGCAGGGAGGCGTGACAATCATTTTTTCCCCCATACAAAGTTAAAATGTCCCTCACTCCCATAAAAACGGAACCACTATGATAACGTTAATCGGCAGCCGCACAGGTTGACCGTAAAAAGCATAAGGGGGCATAACGATGGTTAAAAAATGGGTTATCGCAACACTGGGTGCAGTCCTGGCCTTAAGCCTGGCTGGCTGTTCAGCGGACGGCGGCAGCAAGGGTGCGGCGGGAAGCAGTGACGCTCCGGCCAATTCCACAGGAACCGCGGGAGAGAAAACCAAAATCATTTACTGGACACCCGACCGCCATGATGCCGAGTTCATGAAAGCAAAAATTGACAAGTTTAACCAGACGAATCATGATAATATTGAAGTTGAAATGAACGTTATGGGCGATAATTATCCGCAAGCGGTGGACATTGCATTTGCCAGCAAGCAGGCTCCAGACGTGTTGCAAATCAACGATTTTCAGACCTATTACAAAAAAGGCTATCTGGCACCGATCAACTCCTACATGAGCGACGAGATGAAGAAGGCCTTCAAAGACAGCCAGATTGAGAACAAGAACTCCATCGACGGCAAAATCTACACCCTGCCCAACACCGGGCAAATTTGGAGACTGGTCTATAATAAAGACATTTTTAAGAAAGCTGGCATCGCCTCTCCTCCCAAAACGATTGCCGACATGGTGGCCGCAGCCAAAAAAATTACAGAGGCCGGCAAAAGTGAAGGCATTTATGGCTTTGCCAGCCCGTTCAAGAGTGGAACCGGCTTCTGGCGGGCGGCGAATACAATTGCAGGCGCCAGCAACAACTTTGGCATCGACGGTTATAATTATAAAACAGGCCAGTTTGATTTCAGTATGTACAAGGATATCGCCCTAGCGCTGCGGCAAATGAAGGACGACGGCAGCATGCTGCCGGGCGTAGAGAATCTGGATATTGATCCGCTGCGCGCGCAATTTGCCCAAGGCAAAATCGGGATGTACGTGAACCACTCGGCTGAACCTGGAGTGTATAAGGATCAGTTCCCGACCACCGAGAACTGGGGAGCGGTTCCCGTGCCGACGGCCGACGGAACCATTAAAGGCGCATTCCCAATTATCGGCGGCTCCTACATCGGGATCAGCGCCGATTCCACCCATAAGGAGGCGGCCTGGAAGTTCATGGAGTATGTGTACAGCAATGAATTGCAAACCGAATACTATGAAAAGGGCTATGGAATCTCATTGATACCAGCCGTGCTGAAATCAGGCAAGAAGCCGAACATTCCGGGCATTGAAGGATTTCTGCCGAAGCGGTATGATGCCATTTATCCGGCCAATCCAGGTACGATTACGGAAAGCTCTCTGGAAGGCATGAAGTGGCCGGAGACCTTCAACGCATTTGTGTTCACAGGCGGAGATGTGAACGCTGTCATCAAAGATTTGGATACCCGCTACAACGCATCTCTGCAAAAGCTAAGAGCTGCCGGCACGACCAATATTGTCGCTGATCCCGCTTTTGACGCCGCCAAGCTTCAGGGCAAATTATCCACGGAAGAATAATCGGCGGCTGTCCTGCGGCCGATTCGATCAAGCGGTTCGGCCGCATATTTTATTTGAAAGGGGAAAAGAAGCATGATTATTAAGAATGAGGAAGCAAAATCGCATGTCATCGACGAAAGCAGCTCCCGCAAAATTCTCGGCATGGGTGGAACGCTGATGATGGTGGAGGTTACCTTTCGCAAGGGCGGGGTCGGGGTAATCCATTCCCACGAGAAGCATGAGCAGGTCAGCTATATTGTAAAAGGAAGCTTCGAAGTTCAGGTCGGCGATGAGACACGCATTCTCAAGGCGGGAGACAGCTTCTACGCGGGATATCATGTTCCACATGCCGTAAAGGCGCTGGAAGATTCCATCATTCTTGATGTGTTCAATCCGTTCCGTGAAGATTTCCTTGAGGACCAGCAATGAACGACTACTACCTGTCACAGCTCGAATTGCACAGGGCTGCGGCATATTACGCCCGCCATTTTCCCGGGGAAGCCGCTGCGTCGATCGCGATTGCCGATCATGCCGTGGTCAACGAGTTTATCGTGCCTTATACCAATAACTTGAGCCGCTGGATTTCGCTGGGCGATCCGGTGAACTGGCTGCATAATCCGACTAAGGACCCGGAGTTCACCTGGGGCATTAACCGGCATTGGCATATGCCGGATCTGGGCAAAGCCTATCTGATGAACGGCAATCCCCAGTACGTCTCTGCGTTTATCGACCATTATCGCGGTTGGCGCAAGCAAAACCCGGTTCCTGCCATTTCGTCCTATGAAGAAGCTGTGTTCTTCCAGAAGCTTGGCCCTTGGCGTCTGCTGGAAACCGGCTTGCGCGTGCAATCCTGGATCTCTGCATACAAATATATGGAGGGCAGCCTGCTGCTAACGGAGCCGTTTCGCGCCGAATTTTTGCAGGGATTGGAAGAACACGCTGAATTCCTCACCCGTTATCTTGGCAGCACCGAAATTAATCATGCCATTATGCATATGCAGGGCCTGTTCATGATCGCCACATTTTATCATTGGCATCCGCGCGCGCCGTATTGGCGGCAGCTGGCGGCCGAGCGGCTGGAGCTTTGCCTGCTGCATCAGGTCGGCTCCGAAGGGGTGCAGATTGAGCTTACGACCCATTATCACAATGCTAGCATCGAAATGTTTGGCACCCCTTATTTATTGGCGCGGCTGTCCGGCCATCCTTTCTCGGCATGGTTCGGCGATCAGCTTCGCAAAATGGTGGCATTCACCGAAGCGCTGATCCGGCCGGATCACCAGTCCACCGGAACCGGCGACTCCGACTGGCTCGGCGACGGGCGGCAGCGTTTGACTCTGCTGGGCGCAATTCTCGAAGATGATGAGCTGATCTGCCGCGGCACCGGCAGCTCGGAAAGCCTGTGGCTGTTCGGGGTGGAGAAATACGAGCGTTATATGCAGCTCCAGGCCGCTTACAAGCCGCCAACGGCGAGCCGGGCATTTCCGCAGACCGGGTACTATGTGATGCGGGACGAACAGCAGTATTTGTTCTTTGACGCCGCTGCCATGGGCGGGGCGCACGGCCATGCTGATGCGCTCCATCTGGAATGGATGTGGAAGCAGCAGCTTTTTTTCACCGATACCGGACGGTATACCTACGAAGAAGGGGAATGGCGTCATTATTTTAAAAGCACGCGGGCGCACAATACGATTACCATCGATGGCGAGGACCAGACGCCGTATGTGTCCACGCAGCAATGGGGCACGCCCGCGGCCGAAGCGAAAACCTATCGTTGGGAAAGCAGCCGCCGCTATCATTTCATGGACGCCTCCCATGACGGCTATACCCGCTTGCCCGATCCTGTGACCCATCGCAGATGGGTGCTGCTCGGCGTGGAGGTCCCGCTTATGCTGCTGGTAGATTGGCTGGAGGCTGACGCTGAGCATGAGCTTGAACAGCGGTTCCATCTGCACCCGGAAGCGGCCGTAGAGCTGCTGACGGATGATGCGGGCCACCCGGGCGTTTCCATTGTTTATCCGGGCTCCACCGTCAAGCTTGCCATCCAGTGGACAACTGCCGGGTTGGCAGAGGGACGCTTCGCAGTCAGTGAGCATCAGGGCTGGGTATCGGGAATATACGGCTCCAAGACGGAGACGCCGGTATTGCAGGGCCAGGCCGCTTTTTCAGGAAGAGCGGGTATCCTGACGGTGTGTCTGCCAGAGGACTCGGCCGATCACAACGAGCCGCTTCGCCTGACCGCGTGCGAGCTTGACCCTGCACGCCAGCGAGTGGAACTGTCTTATGTGTTTGGTGCCGCAGCCGGAACCATCGTAATTGACGAAGCTGCGCTGGAATGGAGGGAGCATAGCTGACGGCCGATGCGAGGCCGGGTGAATCCAACAGCCTTTCCTTAAAGTAAAAGGGAGGCTGTTTTTCACTTCAAGAAGTTAGCTTATAATAAAAATAAAAGCGAAATGAATATCAAAAATAGATATATACTAGAAACCCATTTTCCAATAAGAGCTCCAAATTCGTTAGGATTTTTATATCCAATGATTAAACCGGGAGCAAAAAAAATAATGGATAGAAGAAAGGTGTAGTGAAACCCAGTATTGTCAACATTAGACCATGCGGGCAACCCTAAAAAAGAAAGCAACTGGTCCCCAAATATGTAATTGCCAAATTCAAAAGAAACAGCCATACCAAGAAGAGCTAAAAGAAGTGAAAGTGATCCCCAACCTATCTTTTTTTCGTTTTTCTTCAACAATTTGAAGATAATTAGTAAAATCGCAATTGCCTGTATGCTGTACGTCAATATTGATAAAAAAGACTGCTCCATAAAGCACCTCCATAAAGTATGTTAGGAGCACCAGTGAAAACGGATTTACGTTATTGTTACATAATGAGAGCCAGCTACACTTTTATTACATGCTGTCGCAACACCTTGGAAGAATAAAATAAAGGTGAGTCATCTTTCGATTTACACCTTTATTTTTGATTCAGAATTATTGTCCAATCAGTTCTAAGATTTGTGTGTAAGCATTTTTATAATGATCGGGGCTAGGATCTTCTCCTATTATTTTGGGTACGTCAAATTCAGACAGCAGGAAATGGTGTTTGGGTTGAACTTCATGCCTTGCTAAGCAACTCTTGCAACAGGACAAGGGACAGCCATCAATTGCAATGATGTCACGTCCCGATTTTGCTGTTCTGACAAGTGGTTTGACATCACCACCAACACCAGCAATGCAGGACATTTCAGCGACTTTTTCTCGATCCATTTTTATAGCGATCATGTTAGCGGTTTGTGCTGCGGAGGAACATCCAGAACATGAATAGACAAGAGGTAAATCAGTTCTTTTCATCTTTGTACACTTCCCTGTTTTTTTCTTTGTGATCCATCACGGTATTTCTGGTTTTAGTTAAAACATAATTTAAATTGTTTGTATTCTAACTTAAATTTACAGGTTAGACCGTGATAATGATCACGACCATTTTACCAAAAACTACCATTAAACTTTTCATACAAGAAGAGGAGCTTCCAGCAATGAGAAGCTCCTCTTCGTTCGTTTCACCGTTATCAATGAAAATAATTCTGCACTACAGTCTGTATGCCCCTTTATAGAAAATAATAGAAAATTAGAGCAAAATATGATAAAGCTATAATATAAAAGGAGTGTCTTTCTATGAAAAAAGAAAAAAGACAACGGTTAATTAAGCAATTGGTGAGCGAATATGAAATAGAAACACAAGAGAAGTTAGTAGAATTGTTGACAGAACAAAATGTCATAGTCACACAAGCTACGATTTCACGGGATATCCGTGAGTTGAAATTAATAAAAATAGCTTCTCCGAAAGGTTTTATGATATATCATGTTTCCTCAGAAATGCCATTGCAAACAGATTTGAAATTGAAGAAGAAGCTAAAAGAAGTTGTTGTAAAGATTGATTATATCAATCAATTAACGATTATAAAAACGTTACCTGGCAATGCAAATGTTATCGGTGTTTTATTAGATAATTCAAATTGGAGAGAAGTGGTAGGGTGTGTGTGCGGGAATGATACCTGCCTTGTCATTTCGCAAACCCTATCGGATCGAAGGATTTTAGAAGAAAGACTTAATTTAATTTTTAGATAAAATGAGCTGGTAGATTGTCAAGTGAGAATACGAGGTTACTTGAATGTAGGAATGAAAGAGCGTAGGATGCCCGAATTTGAGCAGGCCGTAGTTGTGTGATGTATCTTGTTGGTTCAAGCATCACAGCTACTTTGCGGGCGTTCCTTCGCTCTTTTTCTTTTGAATGCGCTTTCATTTCACGTAGGCTGCAAATTGATCATGTATTTTTAGATCAGCAGTTACAGCCCAGATATTCATCATATATGCGTAATATGAAATAGGTTTCGCAGATAAACTGGCAAAATCTATTATAAAAATACATTTTTTTTATTATTTTAAAAATAAAAACGTGAAATATTTCTCAACAAAAATGTTGGCGTTTGCACGGGGCGGAAAGCATGGACCATTTATGATGCATTTGTATACATCAAAGATTAAAAAGGAGGTACGACCCATGAAGCATCCATTGCATGTTGCTTCGGAAATTGGGGAATTACAAACGGTTTTATTAAAACGTCCGGGACAAGAATTGGAGAACTTAACGCCGGAATATTTACAACCGTTATTATTTGACGATATTCCCTTTTTGCCAGTGATTCAAAAAGAACATGATTATTTTGCCCAAACATTACGCAATCGGGGAATTGAAGTTCTTTATTTGGAAAAACTCGCGGCCGAGGCATTAGTGGATAAAAACCTGAGAGAAGAATTTGTTGACCAAATGTTAGAAGAAGGAAGGGCTGAAGGAAATGTTTCACATCAAATTTTAAAAGATTATTTACTTTCCTTCTCCAATGAAGATTTAGTTCAAAAAATAATGAGTGGTGTACGTAAAAACGAAATAGAAACGCGTAAGAATATGCAGCTATCTGAATTGATGCAAGATCATTCTCCATTTTATTTAGTTCCAATGCCAAACTTATATTTTACCCGCGATCCTGCAGCTGTTATTGGTGATGGATTAACGATTAATAAAATGAGAGAAACTGCACGAAGACGTGAATCCATGTTTATGGAGTACGTTATCAAACATCACCCGAGATTCACCAGCCATAATGTACCGGTTTGGCTGGATCGCAATTATGAATTTCCAATCGAAGGCGGTGATGAGCTCATTTTAAATGAAGAAACCATTGCAATTGGTGTATCTGCCCGTACTTCAGCGAAAGCGATTGAACGTTTAGCCCTAAATCTATTTAGCCGTCAAGAAAAATTCAAGAGAGTACTAGCCATTGAAATTCCAAAATGCCGGGCATTTATGCATTTAGATACCGTATTTACGATGGTTGATTATGATAAATTTACAATTCATCCCGCGATCCAAGGACCGCAAGGAAATATGAATATTTATGTTTTGGAGAAAGGCCCGGATGAAGAAACGCTTAAAATTACCCGTCACACCTCTTTAATGGAATCTCTAAAAGAGGTTTTAGGCTTAAAGGATCTGGTTCTTATTCCTTGTGGAGGAGGAGATGTAATAGCCTCTGCCCGTGAACAATGGAATGACGGATCCAATACATTAGCCATTGCGCCAGGAGTCGTTGTTACGTATGACCGTAACTATGTATCAAATGCTTTATTGCGTGAACACGGTATCGAGGTCATTGAAATATTGAGCTCAGAATTATCCCGTGGCCGTGGGGGTCCGCGTTGTATGAGTATGCCAATCGTTCGAAAAGATATTTAAATTACGGAGAAAGCAGGGATAAATATGGAAAAAACCAATTCAAGCTTAAAAGGCAGAAGTTTTCTTGCAGAGATAGATTTTAAAGAAGAGGAATTGTTATATTTGCTCGATTTAGCAGCAGATTTAAAAGATAAAAAGAAAAACGGCATTCCCCATCGTTATTTGGAGGGCAAAAATATAGCTCTTTTATTTGAAAAAACTTCTACCCGTACACGGTGTGCATTTACAGTAGCTTGTACAGATTTAGGGGCGCATCCCGAGTATTTGGGTAAAGGTGATATTCAGCTTGGTAAAAAAGAATCCGTAGAAGACACAGCGAAAGTGTTGGGCCGCATGTTTGACGGAATTGAGTTCCGTGGTTTTGCTCATAAAACAGTGGAATCTTTGGCTGAGCATTCGGGTGTACCGGTGTGGAACGGTCTAACGGATATGTGGCATCCAACCCAAACGCTCGCGGATTTGTTAACCATCCAGGAACATATAGGGCATTTGCGAAATGTGAAGCTCGTTTATGTTGGCGATGGCCGAAACAATGTTGCTAATAGCTTATTAGTGGGTGGTTCAATCGTTGGAATGGATGTTCGGATTTGTGCGCCAAAATCATTATGGCCAGCACAAGAAGTCATTTATTTGGCCAAAAAATGTAGTGACCAGGTAATGGTAACCAGTAGTATTGAAGAGGCTGTTGCGGGCGCAGATGTAATCTACACAGATGTTTGGGTGTCCATGGGGGAAGAAGATAAATTTGCTGAACGTATTGAACTGCTTTCACCTTATCAAGTAAATATGCAAATGATCAAAGAAACAGGGAATAAGGATGTGATTTTTTTACATTGCCTACCTGCATTTCATGATCTGGAAACAACGTATGGAAAAGAAACTTACGAAAAACATGGATTGAGAGAAATGGAAGTAACCGATGAGGTATTCCGCAGCAAGCATTCAAAAGTATTTGATCAAGCTGAAAATAGAATGCATACCATTAAAGCGGTTTTAGCAGCTACTTTAGGAAATATGGAGTAAAGAAGGAATTCATCTTCCTTCTTTCTCTCTCTCTTTTCCTTAACACGATCAAATAGAGAGAGGTGAATGTTGTGGGTGAAGAAAAGAAATTGGGATTATTTACTTTAACAGCTCTTGTTGTTGGTTCGATGATAGGCGGTGGAGCATTTAACCTGGCAAGTGATATGGCCAAAGAAGCCGGCGCCGGAGCGATTATGATCGGGTGGATTATCACAGGCATCGGAATGATTGCACTTGGATTATCCTTTCAGAATTTAACTAAAAAAAGGCCGGATTTGGATGGTGGTATTTTTAGTTACGCGAAAGCTGGATTTGGGAATTTTATGGGCTTTAATAGCGCGTGGGGGTATTGGGTAGCCGCATGGCTTGGGAATGTAGCTTACGCAACTTTACTATTTAGTTCACTAGGCTATTTTTTTCCCATTTTTGATGGGGGTCAAAATATAGCATCCATCATTGGTGCGAGTATCTTGCTCTGGTGTGTTCACCTGCTGATTTTACGAGGCGTACAATCGGCAGCGCTTATAAATCTAGTAACTACAATCGCAAAATTAGTACCTGTGTTTGTATTCATTATTGTAGGAATCTTTGCTTTTCGAATCCATGTATTCGTAGACGGATTTTGGGGACAAGGCGGTACTTTTACTTGGGGGGCGGTAGGCAGCCAAATCAAAAGCACAATGCTTGTAACGGTCTGGGTATTTACTGGAGTTGAAGGGGCTGTTGTCCTATCTAGCCGTGCAAAAAATAAAAGTGATGTCGGGAAAGCGACAGTCATTGGATTGATAGGAACGCTTATCGTTTACGTATTGATTACATTATTATCTCTCGGGCTTATGCAGCAAGCGGAGATTGCTAATTTAAAAAATCCAGCTATGGCCTATTTATTTGAAAGTGTTGTTGGAAAATGGGGGGCTGCATTTATTAACCTAGGCTTGGTTATTTCCGCCTCAGGCGCTTGGCTAGGGTGGACTTTACTTGCATCTGAAATTCCATATTTAGCCGCTAAAGATGGGGTATTTCCAAAGTGGTTTGCGAAAGAGAATAAAAATAAAGCCCCTGTAAATTCATTATGGATCACCAATGGTTTAATTCAACTTTTTTTATTAACCTTCATTATTTCGGATAAAGCGTATCATTTCGCGTTTTCTCTAGCATCCTCCGCTATTTTAGTTCCTTATGTGTTTTCAGCATTTTATCAATTGAAGTATAGTTTGCGATCAAACGAAAAAGGCCGAACCATCAATATAGTCATTGGTACTGTTGCAAGTATTTATGGGATTTGGTTAGTTTATGCGGCTGGGTTAAATTACTTGTTATTAGCAATGACCTTATATGCACCAGGCATTTTTATCTATTATAAGCTGCAAAAGCAAAATAATCCAAAGCGAATATTTACTCAGGTGGAACTGATATTATCTGTTGCTATTGCTGCCCTGGCAGTATTCACAATCTATGAATTAGTTGCGGGGAACATTGCGATTTAAGTTTTTTGGCAATAAAACAATTGGAGGGTTGAAGTATGGCACGCAGAAAAATTGTAGTGGCACTAGGCGGAAATGCGGTACAATCCGTGGATGCTACGGCACAGGCACAACAAGAAGCATTAGAAAAAACAGCGGAACAACTTGTAAAAATCATAGAAAATGATGTGGATGTCGTTATTGTCCATGGGAATGGTCCGCAAGTAGGAAATATTTTATTACAGCAAAAAGCGGCGGAATCGGAAAAGACCCCCGCAATGCCGCTGGATACTTGTGGTGCGATGAGTCAAGGAATGATTGGCTATTGGATGGGAAATGCGATTGCAAAAGTATTGAGAAAACGAAATATAAATAAAGATGTGGTAACAATCGTAACAAGAGTGGCCGTCGATGAAAAAGATGAAGCATTTAATAATCCCACCAAACCAATCGGGCCTTTTTATACAGAGGACGAAGCAAGAGAGGTCATGAAGGAAACAAAAGTGGTATTTAAAGAAGATGCAGGAAGAGGATGGAGACGAGTTGTACCGTCACCAACACC
Source organism: Paenibacillus peoriae KCTC 3763 (assembly GCF_000236805.1). GTDB lineage: Bacteria > Bacillota > Bacilli > Paenibacillales > Paenibacillaceae > Paenibacillus > Paenibacillus peoriae. Next base: position 36,332 of record NZ_AGFX01000002.1, read on the forward strand.
TGTAAGCATTCTTGAATATAAAGTGATTGATTCTTTGGTGAATGATGGAAATATCGTCATTGCTGTTGGAGGTGGCGGAATTCCGATCATTCATTCTAATGAAGGATTGACGGGGACTGAAGCGGTTATTGATAAAGACTTCGCCGCCCAGAAATTAGCTGAATTAGTAGGTGCCGATACGCTTGTCATTTTAACTGCAGTTGATTTTGTGTATGTGAATTTTAATAAGCCCAATCAAAAAAGGTTGGAGCTTGTAACCAGTGATGAATTAGAAGGATATATAAAGGAACAACATTTTGCAGCGGGAAGTATGCTTCCCAAAATTGAAGCTGCAGTTCATTTTGTTAATACAAATTCAGAACGAAAAGCTATAATTACTTCCTTAGAGAAGGTATATGAAGCATTAGAAGGAAAAACCGGTACGGTTATTTCTAAACAAGAGGGATCTGTGCATGTATAAATAACATTAAAATACTGTTCTTTAAACAATATGGTCGAGTTTGGGCTGGCTTTTGCTCCCGGATTCGGCCTGCTTGTTTCATTGATCATTTATAGTTTATGGAGAGCTAAATTGCTCAGTACATAGGATAAATGATAAATTTTATAATAATTATATTATAAAACAAGAGAGGTGTATTTATGAATAGAAGGAATGTCATGGAAAACCTAAAACAGTTTAACTTATTTGCTGATTTATCAGAAAAAAAATTAAAAACCTTAAGAGAGTTTGTCTATTGGCGAACTTATAAGAAGGGTCAATTTTTATTTTTAGAAGGGGACTTAAGGGAGCGAATTTACCTTATGTTAGATGGCTTTGTAAAGCTAGAGCGGGTCAATCAAAGTGGAAATTTACTATATGAGGACTATGTAAAACAATATTCAATTTTTCCTTATGGTGGTATGTTTACAGATCAAAGATACAATTACTCGGCAGAAGCCCTGACAGATGTAGATGTGTATTATATTCCTACAGCGATTTTTGAAGATATGTTGAAAGCCAATCCCAAACAATTATTATCTGTTGTTCAGCAGTTTTCTTTAATCTTAAAACTTCATGAACATCGTATACAATATATTACAATCCCCAATGCACAAGATCGGGTAATTCAGTCACTTAATTATTTAAGGCAGGATTTAGGGGAACAAAACGGTGAAGAGATTGTCATTTCGTGTCCACTGACAACCATCGGAATTTCTAAAATATCCGGAACGTCTCGAGAAACGGTTAGCGGTGTGTTAAATCAGTTAAAAAAAGATCATATTATTACCGTTTCAGGTAAAAAAATTATAATACATGACCCAACTTATTTTGAAGAAATCTCTATATGAAATTAAAGATGAACGTCTTCAAAAAGAAGCCGTTCATCTTTTTGAATAACATCCTCCATGTCTGCAGCTCCATTCGAACGTTGCTCGTTTGAAATCGGAACAGCCATGATAGATGGACTATTTGTGTTGCTTAAATGATAGCCTATGGCTTCGTACCATTCAGATAGCAGATGTTGAATATCCTCGTTTTGGTTAATTTTGAATTGATCCATTTGAGTGAGTAGACTTTTGTCCTCTGATGAACATGAAGCTTGTTCACTGGTAAGTTCTAATTGATAAAATCGTTGGCGTAACACTTCGAGAAACCATTCTGGCTAATTTGACATAGCACATTTCCCTCCCGTGGTTAGAGTGTGCGTATGTTAACTCTGATGAGGAGGAATGGCAAGTCATTGTTTTGTGTAAAGGAAAAAGCTCATTCCTAACTCATAGTCAAGTTGGAATAAGCCTTTGATTATCGAGTGTTTTGGCCTGTTGGTAAGCATTTAAACTTACTCTAAAAACTTTTTTCTGCTTGAATTTGTTCAGACCATTCCATTGAAATATCATCTGCAGTTTTAACCGGATGATTAGTGTGTACTAATTCATAATTGTAATTAGCTGTTAACTCGTTTAATTTAACATCATAAATTATTTTCATTTCTGCAGGCATTTCACGTCCGTGTTTTTTGCATAAATGAAAAATTTTCTCAATATCATTGTTTATTATTTTTATAGCTCCACGTTGCCTTTCAACAGATACGTCATATACAAATACGTCTTTTTCTGCACTACTTAATACATCATTAAGTTTATGTCTCTCAACAACTTTGTTATTTATACGATAAAAAAAATCGCTAGAAATCATTCCCTCTTCATAGGAGCAATAAATATATATTTCATCTGCTCTATAATTAGCATATTCCAAGCAAATGGAAACCATGTCAGCCTGTAACTTGCTAAAGTAATCTTCAAATATTTTGGTTATATAAACCTCTCCCAATTTGAGGATACTATTCTTGTAAAATTTCTATCTATCTCAGAACGTACAGAAGGTCACAAACCATCTCAGATAGTATTCTTATAGCTTATTCATTTTCTTTTTCCAAAGTTTCAAGATACTTTTCTAAATGTTTTTTTCCTGAGTTACTTTTAGGTAGAATGCCAAGATGTATATAGTTCCATATTGTCTCTCTTTCATGCGAATTTACACTGGAAAGATCATCGTAATTAAAATCGATTTTGAACTTTCCTTTATTATCAAAAATCATAGTGAAATTTGTCCAAGGCTCCTGATCGTTATCAATAAACACTTTCCGTAACACCTTAATACAATCCAGCAATAAGTGCCATTTTTCAAAGTACTCTTCTTCACTTACATTAAAAAGTTCAATGATTTCTTCACTGTAAACGGGGGGGTCATTTTCCTTTGGATAGTAATAGAAATAAGCAGTTTGGGCACCGTCTACAACCTCGCCATAAAGATAGACTTTAAACCACTCCTTAGGAATTGTATCTATTACGATTTCTGCTATTTCGTTATATAGTTTACCTAATTCTTCATCAATCATCCAACTTGCCTCCTTGAACATTATCAAAGCTTTTGGTTCGCCATTTTTCATCACCAATTTTATATCTAATATCAAAACTGTCTGGACGCATTGATTCGCCCTTATAATTAGGTGTAATTTTTACTTTCACTTCATCGCCTTGTTTAAGTGCGTCAGCCCAAGAATTTTCGAGTTTCTTCCATTCACCTTTATTTAGATTACCATTCATTGGCACGAGATTATCAAGATTCCCTGAACCCTTAAATATACTTGCAATCAGATGGCCACCTTCGTCATCAGGCAAACGATCTTCTCGACCTGCAATCCTCTGAGCATATCCGTTTCTTTTTCCGTCTCCTAATTTGAGGTCACCTTCTACATTTGAAACACGTCCTTGACCATCGGTTTTATAATTGTATCCTTCCTTACTAGTATACTCAATATCTGGTTTCAAAACTTTTTTGCGACCATTTTTAGTGTAATGATCTCCATAGTTTACTTTGGTAGGATTTTCTGAAACCCCCTCAATTTTAGGCGGTTTCTCCTTAGGTTTGCTCGGCTTAGGAGGAGCGGAACCCTGTTTCCCTTCATCTTTGATCATTTGCCAGAGTTCAGCAGAGCTTCTTCCAGTGTTGGACGCCCCACTGTAGGCAGCCTTCTCTCCATGAACCATAAAACCAGCGGATGCTGCTGCTGCCAGTACACCTACAGGAGTTAATACGCCCGTAGAAGCCGCAACCACAGAAATGCCTGCTCCTCCCGCTCCAGCGATTAATTCCCCAGCACCAAATAAAGTACTGACCACGTTTCCTACAACCTCGCCTACCTTGCCAGCTATCGGGTGCTTGGGATTATAATCACGTTGCTTATATAAATCCATCGACATGTTAACCTTAATGGTTTCATTGGCTCCCTGAGCAGCATCCCATATCCATTCACCTTCAAGCTGTGTAGCTTCCCTTTTTGCTTGAGCAGCAATCATGTCATTTTTCGCACTTTGTTCAAACATCTTTTCCCACCAAGGCTTAGGTTCCACGACTTGTGGTTTCGGCTGCTGTGCCATGTAGCTATCGTGCTTGGCCTTCCAACGTTGTCTCAGATCTACAGGAATCTGCTGATACGCATGAGCCATAGCATTTGACTCTTTCAATAGGTTCTGCACCAGCTCCAATGGGCCACCTGAACTAGCTATATGACGCGCACTTGTATATGCTTTTCCTAAAATCCACTTGCTATAATAGGCTTGTCTCGCTTGCTCATGCTCGTATTGACTAATCAGTCCCTGAAGAGCTAAACCAGCCAAGTATTTCAACGGATGAACTCCGCTTCCTTTACTGCTTCCCCCAACCGTAGGTGTTCCTTTACTACGAACAGGGATCGCTGCGGTTGCTTGCAGAATCACACCCGCCGCAGGTCCACTTAGTGCTCCCATGACAGCACCAGCTACTTTTCCCATCACCGGAATGGAACCTAGTAGCTTGGACACCGTACCCATCAAGGCATTCGCCTGTTGAAGCTCTGCTGGACTGGTGACTTTTGCTTTAGGGGGAGAAGCTTGGCTGCTAGATGAATCCTTGGTTGCTGACTGAGCTGCTTCATAGGCTTTGATGCTCATCAGTGGCGGCTCCGGCACAGGAGGGAGGTCGGCTACGAAAACAGGCGCCTTTACCGTTCCTTCCTGATAAATCACTGGGGCTTTGGTATCCGTTTCACCATCAAGCACCATGCTGCTGGCCCCGCCTTTCAGATACAGCGCCGT
>NZ_AGFX01000001.1 GCF_000236805.1 Paenibacillus peoriae KCTC 3763
GTATTTTGCTGGAGGATTTTGCATCTGCCTATAAACAGGAAGACAGGGGAGAAGCGGTCATGCTGCCGGCTAAAACTCATTCCTTCGCCGAATGGTCTGAGCGGATGCATGAATTCGCTGAATCCCGGCTACTGCTTCAAGAAATCGCTTATTGGAGCGAACTCGAAAAGATGTGCCCATTGCCGCTGCCCAAGGATAGCGAAACGGGCGATCGGCGCATGCAACATACGGTAACGGCGGAGTTTAAGCTGTCACCGGAGCAGACGCTGCATTTGACAACCCAGGCGCATGAGGCGTATCGCACTGAAATGAACGATATTTTGCTGACAGCCCTTGGCTACGCCGTGCAGGATTGGACCGGATTCGATCATGTACTTGTGAACATGGAAGGACACGGGCGGGAAGAAGTGATTGAGGAGATTGACGTTTCACGCACGGTCGGCTGGTTTACGAGCCAATATCCGTTTGTGCTCGGCATGAGTCATGCGGAGGATACAGCGTACCAATTAAAACGGATTAAAGAAGATCTGCGCCATATTCCAAATAAAGGGGTTGGCTACGGCATTTTGCGGTACGTGACCCCTGATGAATACAAGGCCGAACTGGATTTTTCGCTCCAGCCCGAAATTAGCTTCAATTATCTGGGACAGTTCTCGGAACCAGCGAATGCGGATGCATTTGTTCGTTCTTCGATGCCAATGGGAAGTCCACTCGGTCAAGAAGGAGAAAAGCCAACGTCGCTTGACGTGGTCGGATATATAGAAGGCGGTGTGCTGTGTATGTCCATTGCCTACAACGGTTTGGAGTACACAAGCGAGACCATCTCGGCTCTGAACGAAAGCTACAAAACGCATTTGGTGCGCCTGATTGATCATTGCATGAGCCAGGAGGGCGGAGAGATGACACCGAGCGATCTGGGCGATGATGAGCTGACGATTGAAGAGCTGGATCAATTGATGGAGATGCTGTAATCTTTTGCGGCTTTTAGTGGTTTACAACGACTTATATTGAAAACATTTGACAGAGAGGTGACTTATGACCAAACCGAAAATTCAAAAAGTGTATCCCTTAACGCCAATGCAGGAAGGTATGCTGTTTCACGCGATGCTTGATCCTGAATCCTCCTCTTATTTTACACAGATGGAGCTGCATATTACCGGTAATCTTGATACCGAGGTTTTGCAGCAAAGCGTGGATGAGTTGGTTCGCTCCAATGACATTTTACGGACAGTTTTCGTTTATCAGCAGCTTCAACGGCCACGACAAATTGTACTTGCTGAACGCAAGGCTGAGGTCCACTGTGAGAGCCTGGAAGGAATGCAGCCGGAATCGCAGCAGCGCCGGATGGAGAGCTACAAGCGGGAAATTCAGGCCAAAGGCTTTGATTTGGCCAAGGATATGCTTTTTCGCGTCGCTGTATTCCGGCTGAGTGAGCATGATTACCGTTTGGTGTGGAGCAACCATCACATTCTCATAGATGGCTGGAGTCTCGGCGTGCTGATGAAAAAGCTATTCGGCAACTACGAAAAGCTTCGCAGCGGCTCTCCGCTCCTTCCCGAACGGGAGAAGCCCTACGGGGACTATATCAAATGGCTGGAAATGCAGGATAAGGAAGCAGCTTATGCGTTCTGGGACGGGCGTCTGGAGGAATTTGGACGTCCCACTCCGCTCCCGTGGCGGAAAACCGGGTCTGACGGAGAGGCATACCGGAACGAAGAATTTAAATGGGAATGGGAGCCTGAACTAGTCACTGCGCTGAAGGCGCTGGCGAGCCAGTATCAGGTAACGGCCCCTAACCTTTTTCAGGCACTGTGGGGGGCACTGCTCGCCCGGTACAATGATTCGGAGGATGCAGTGTTCGGGACGGTCGTCTCTGGTCGTCCAGCCTCCATTCGTGGAGTCGAGCAAATGGCGGGATTATTCATCAATACGGTTCCGGTGCGTGTGACCGTCCGGCCCGGAACGACGTTCGCCGAATTATTTACTACGGTGCAGTCTTATGCGCTGGAGGCGGAACAACACGATTATTTGCCATTGTATGAAATTCAAAAGCGTTCCGAGCTGCAAAGTGGTCTTGTGAGCCATCTGCTTGCTTTTGAAAACTATCCGCTTGATCGCGAACTGGCTAACGGAAGTCTGGAGGAGCGGCTGGGGTTCTCTGTGCGTGTGGCGGATTCATTTGAACAGACGAACTACGATTTCAACCTGATCGTGTATCCCGGTGAAACGTGGTCGCTCAAAATGATGTACAATGCCGCTGTGTTCGAGCGGGAATGGATGGAAAAGGCTGCCGGGCACCTGACGGCGCTGCTTCGCGCAGCACTGTCCAATCCCAATAGCAAAGTGAACCGGGCCTGCATTTTGAATGAAGCGGAACAAGATGAAATTGGACGCTTTCACGGTATTCGGTCCGACTATCCCCGGGACAAAAGCATCGCAGCGCTGTTCGAGGAGCAGACGGCGCGTACACCGGACCGCGAAGCGGTCATATGGGAAGGCGGCACGCTGACGTACCGCGAATTGAACGCGCGCGCCAACCGGATTGCGCACAGATTGCGGGCGCGCGGTGTACAACCGGACGAGATCGTCGGGTTGATGACCGAAAAATCAGCCGATACGGTTGTCGGCGTTCTTGCCATTTTGAAAGCCGGTGGCGCTTATCTGCCGATGGACCCGGAATATCCCGAAGAACGGATCTCCTATTTGCTGGAGGACAGCGGAGCCAGACTGACGCTGACGCAGAGAGGGCTGGCAGGCCGACTGGATCGGTTGGTGGGAGCTGCCGATGTGCTGATCATAGACGAGGAAGAGAAGGTTTTCGGAGCTGAAGGCGAGCTTCCTTTCTCTGGGGAGCACGAAGAAGAACGCAACCTTGCAGGAGTCAATGGTCCGGGCGATTTGGCCTATGTCATGTATACGTCCGGCTCAACCGGGAGACCCAAAGGGGTGATGGTTGAGCAGCGCAACGTCATCCGACTGGTCATGGATGCTGGTTACATTCCTTTCGGAGAAGAAGAACGAATGGCGCAGACAGGTGCTATCAGCTTTGATGCAAGCACATTTGAGCTGTTTGGTGCGCTGCTGCACGGTGCGGGGCTTTATTTGGTGCCAAAAGACACCCTGCTTGACGGCGATGCTTTTGCCGGATTTTTACGCAAACACGGCATTACGATGATGTGGCTAACCTCGCCACTATTTAATAACCTGTCTCAGCATAATCCGCTCATGTTCGCTTCCGTGCGACATCTAATTATTGGCGGGGACGCACTTGCACCAGCACATGTAAATCGGGTACGCAAGGCTTGCCCGAACCTGTTCTTATGGAACGGTTACGGACCTACCGAAAATACGACCTTCTCGACTTGTTTCCGGATTGACCAGGATTATGACGGCTCAGTGCCGATTGGCCGACCGATCGGCAGCTCAACCGCTTATATCGTCAACACTGGCGGACAGCAACAGCCGATCGGTGTTCCAGGAGAATTGTGCGTAGGGGGAGACGGTGTGGCGCGAGGCTATCTGAATCGCTCCGAGCTGACGACGGACAAATTCGTCGAAGATCCTTTCACGCCCGGCGGGAGAATGTACCGGACCGGCGATCTGGCACGTTGGCTGCCGGACGGCAATATTGAATATTTGGGACGGATGGATAATCAGGTGAAAATCCGTGGCTTCCGGATTGAGCTTGGCGAAATCGAGGCACGTCTGATGCAGGTGGAGGGGGTCCGTGAGGCCGTCGTTGTCGTCAATACGGATCAGCCGGGAGAACATACGCTGGCCGCCTATGTCATCGGGGAACAGCCGATAACGGCGGGAGAGCTGCGAACTGCACTGTCACGGATGGTACCGGACTATATGCTACCGTCCCATTTCATACAATTGCAGCAAATGCCGCTGACGCCAAACGGGAAAGTGGATCGCAAAAAGCTCCCTGAGCCTGGAGCTGGCGAAGCCGCTACAGGATACGTTGCGCCAGCTAACGAAATGGAGCAACTGCTGGCCGACCTGTGGAGCGAGGCGCTCGACGTAGAGAGGGTTGGGGCAGAGGACAATTTCTTCGCCCTTGGAGGGCATTCGCTTAAAGCGATGATGCTGACCGCAAAAATACGGCAGCAGCTTCACAAGGAAGTGACGATCAAAACGCTGTTTGAACGGCCAACCATCCGCGAACTTGCTGCCTGCTTGCAGATGGAGGAAGCCGCTGGCGGGTCTGAATTACCGGATTGGCAGCCGATCAACCCGGCACCTGCGGCAGAATGTTTCCCGGTGTCCTCGGCACAGCGAAGAATGTATATCGTCAATCAGCTCGGGGAAACCGGAATCAGCTACAATATTCCAGCCGTTCTGCTGCTGGAAGGGGAAGCTGACCCAGAGCGTTTGGAGGCCGCCTTCCGGCAGTTGATCGAACGACATGAATCACTGCGAACATCTTTTGAGATGGCCGAAGGTTCGCTGGTACAACGCATTCACCGTCAGGTTCCGTTCTCTCTGGAGATTTTAACGGCGAAGGGAGAAGAGGCGGAAACGCTGATTCGTCAGTTTATTCGACCATTCGACCTGCACAAGGCTCCTCTCGTTCGTGCGGCTCTCGTTGCTTTGGAGGCGAAGCAGCATCTGTTAATGATCGACATGCATCATATCATCTCGGACGGTAGTTCAACAGGCATACTGGTGAATGATCTGGGCCGCCTTTACCATGGTGAAAGCTTGACTACACCGCAGTTGCATTATAAGGATTTTGCCGTATGGCAGAACGAAGAGGCGCAGCGGGAGAGCATGAAACGGCTGGAAGCTTACTGGCTGGACACGTTTAAGGGTGAGCTGCCTGTGCTTGATTTGCCTACCGATTATCCACGTCCTTACGAGCGTAATTATGTCGGGGATCGGGTCGTCTTCGGGATTGACGGAGAGCTTGCCAATCAAATTCGGAGGCTTGCTGCCGAGACGGATACGACGGTATACATGGTGCTGCTTGCTTCGTTCAGCTTTTTGCTGGCACAGTATTCATCCCAGGAAGATATTATCGTTGGCTCGCCAACGGCGGGCAGAACACGAGCCGAAACGGCTGGTATACCGGGGATGTTCGTCAATACGCTCGCATTGCGCTGCGCGCCGTCAGGAACCAAGACATTCAGAAATTATCTGAATGAAATCAAAGAAACGACTCTGCAGGCATTTGCCCATCAGGATTATCCACTGGAAGAGCTGATTGAGAAGCTGCCTCTGGAACGGGATATCAGCCGCAATCCGCTGTTCAGCGTATCATTCAATATGTTGAATATGGAGATTCCAGCGCTGCATCTGGACGGGCTGACGGTTTCACCGTATGCGATCCATCACCCAACGTCCAAATTCGACTTGACTCTTGAGGCGGTGGAGCAGGATGGAGCCATCGGCTTGAGTTTCGATTATGCGACCGCATTGTTCACACAGGAGACGATCCGGCGCTGGAGCGGACACTTGCTGCAAATTTTGCGGCATGCCGTCAGCACGCCCAATAGTATGCTGAATGATATTGAGCTTCTTCCACCTACCGAAATGCGGTATTTGCTGGAAGAAAGCTCCCCTGATCCTGCGTATGAGCCGCCGCAAGGAACATTCCACGGTATGTTGGACCAGCGGGCGCGGCTCACGCCGGACCGTACGGCTATTGTTTGCGGAGCGGAAAAATGGAGCTACAGGGAACTGGAAGACAAAGCTGCCCGGCTGGCCGGCAGTCTTCGGTCGCACGGAGTCGGGCGTGACAGCGTTGTGGGGCTTCTTCTCGGCCGTTCCGCGGCCATGATTGTTGCGATGCTGGCGGTCATGAAGGCTGGCGGCGCATATCTGCCGATTGACCCGGAAACGCCGGACCAGCGCATTGGATTTATGCTGGAGGACAGCAGAGCCCTACTGTTGATCGCGGACGGTGATAACGCGGAACGTCTGCCAGAGGGCTATCGCGGAGCCATGCTGAATGTGGACGACGATAGTTTGTATAAGTCGGAGCCTTGGCGATCCGAAGAGGACCAACACGAAAGTGAAAGTTTGGCTTACATCATTTATACGTCGGGTACGACGGGCAATCCGAAAGGGGTGCAGCTCACGCATAGAGGCCTTCTGCATTATGCACGCTGGTTTGCGACTGAGGCGAAGCTGTCCCCGGATGACAAGACGGTGCTGCTGTCATCCTACGCGTTCGACCTAGGCTATACGAGCCTGTATCCGGTACTGCTGGCAGGCGGCGAGCTGCACATCGTTTCCAAAGAAACAGTGACATCGCCCGACCGGCTCAGCCGTTATATCGGAGAACAGGAAATTACGTACATTAAATGCACCCCATCCCTGTTTCATACGCTGGTTTTGGCGCAGAATTTTGCGGTTACGGAGCATTTGGCGCCATTGCGGCTGGCCGTGCTGGGCGGAGAACCGATCAACCCGGCAGATTTGCGCCGTTTCCATGATCGGTATCCGCGAACCCGGCTGATGAATCACTACGGCCCGACAGAGACGACGGTTGGGGCGGTGGCCCAGTTTATTGATACGGAGCGGTTGGAGGAATACGTATCCAGACCAACCATCGGCCGTCCGATTCGCGGTGCAGGCGCGTTTATTCTCAATCCGGCACGGCGTTTGGTGGCCCCTGGCGTGACTGGGGAGCTGTATTTGGCAGGTCCGGGACTCGCGCGGGGCTACTTGAATCGTCCTGACTTGACCGCCGAAAAATTTGTGACCAACCCGTATGATCCGGAGAAGACGCTATTCCGAACAGGCGACTTGGCGCGTATGCTGCCTGATGGACGAATTGAGTTTATGGGGCGTGGTGACGATCAGGTAAAAATACGGGGCTATCGGGTCGAGCCCAAGGAAATTGAAGCGGTTTTACTCCGACATGAGGCTGTTCGGGAGGCTGCCGTGGTCACGACTGCGGCTGAGGGCGGCATGCTTGAATTATCCGCGTACTTTGTGGCAGCGTCTGGTCTCGCGGTAGCTGAGCTGAGGAGCTTTTTGGCCGCACAGTTACCGGGACACATGATTCCGTCCTATTTCATTCCAATCGATGTCCTTCCGCTTACGGCGAACGGCAAGCTTGACCGTCGGGCTCTGCCGGAGCCTCGGGTTGCGGTGGTTACCGCTGGTGTCTACGCTGAGCCTGAAACCGACATCGAAGCCGAATTGTGCGCGGTATGGGCCGAGACATTGGGTATGGGACGCGTCGGTATTGACGACAATTTCTTCAATCTGGGCGGACATTCGCTGAAGGCGATCCTGCTGGTTGGCGCTATTCAGAGCAGGCTGGGGCGGGATATTTCACTCAAAGCCCTGTTTGAGCGGCCGACAGTCCGGGCATTGGCGAGGTATATAGAGGAAACAGTCGTTGAAGGGACAGATGATGGAAGATCAGCCACAGGCAGCGTCATGAATACTGCGGAAGACCGTATCCGGAACGAGATGGCCCCGGCGGCGAAGAGGGATTATTACCCGGTATCGTCTGCGCAGAAGCGAATGTATATTCTGCACAAGCTCGATCCGCAAAGCACCGGCTACAATATGCCGGCAGTACTGTTACTGGAAGGCGCATTGGATGTCGGAAGGCTTGAAGGAGCGCTCCATTCGCTGGTTGCACGCCACGAGTCGCTGCGGACCTCTTTTACGGAACTCGACGGCACTCCGGTTCAGATGATCCACGCTGCGGCCAAGGTGCATTTGCACACCGTCCATGCCGGAATACAGGAAACGGAAGCGATCATTGCGGAGTTTATCCGGCCGTTCGATCTGAGTAGCGAACCACTGCTGCGGACCGGATTGATCCGACTCAGCGACAATCGTCATTTGCTCCTGCTGGATATGCATCATATCGTAGCGGATGGAGTAACCCGCAGCTTGTTTGTCCGAGAGATTGCCCGCTTGTACAAGGGGGAGGTACTGCCTGCGCCCAAGCTGCATTACAAGGATTTTGCCGTTTGGCAGGAAGAGGCACCTCAGCGGGAGCATATCGCTTTGCAGGAGCGCTACTGGCTCGACCGTTTTGCCGAGCCGCTGCCGAATCTGGAACTGCCCGCTGATTTTCCACGTCCTCCGGTGCAGAGCTTCCGCGGCGGTCAGGTCCGGTTTCAAACGAAATCTGAAACGGCGGAGCATATCCGGTATCTGATGCAAGAGACGGGGACGACCCTGCACATGGTGATGCTTGCGGCGTTCGGCACCTTTTTGGCTAAAATGTCCGGACAGGAGGATATCGCGGTCGGCACGGCGGTGGCCGGGCGAAGTATCCCGGCTGTACGGGAAATGCCGGGTATGTTCGTCAACACGCTGGCGCTGCGTTGCGCCCCGGAGAATGGAAAGACGTTCCGTGAATTTTTGCTGGAAGTGAAGGAAACGTGCCTGGAGGCGTTGGATCATCAGGATTATCCGTTTGAAGAGCTGGTTGGAAAGCTTGATCTGCCGCGTGATCTGAGTCGTAATCCGCTCGTGAGCGTGATGCTGACGGTTGATAATCCCGACCGGGAGACGCTGCGTCTCGACGGGCTTGCCATTTCCCCGTATGGTGACTCTCACGGTATGGCCAAGTTTGATCTGACACTGGGTGCGTTCGAGGACGGAGACAGCATTGGACTCCAGTTCGAGTATGCGGCTGATTTGTTCAGGGAAGAAACAGTCGGATATTGGAGCGGGCATTTGTTGAATCTGCTATCTGCTGCGGCATCCGAACCGGATATTCAACTGGGTATGCTGCCGTTGCTGACGGAGCAAGAGCAGTATGTGCTGCTGAAGGAGTGGAACCGGACAGAGCAGGAGGTGCCGGAAGATCGGACAGTGGTTGGTTTGTTCGAGGAGCAAGCGGAGCGTACACCAGAGGCGGCGGCGGTGACGTATGGCGGAAAAACGTGGAGCTACTGCGAGCTGAACGGTCGTGCGAACCAACTGGCGCGGCTGCTGCGGGAGCGAGGTGTCGGACCGGAACGGGCCGTCGGCATTATGGTGAAGCCGTCGCTGGAGATGGCGTCCGGGGTGCTGGGCATTATGAAGGCAGGAGCGGCGTATGTGCCGATTGACCCGGATTATCCAGCGCAGCGAATCGCCTATATTTTGGCTGACAGCGGAGCCTTGGCGCTGGTGACACAAAGCGGTCTGCCGATACCGGAGAATTACAGCGGCGAGGTGGTGTACCTGGACGGCGGGCTATCGGGAGACGGCCTGTCTGGTGATAGCCTCCACGAAGGTGTCAGTTTCGGAGACGTGCAGACGGTCGGCAGTCCCGGAGATGGTAGCCGGGATGAAGCCGACTTGCTCCAAGACAGTCCATCTGTCGTTCCTACGGGATGGGCTGACGAGCCGAACCCGCCATTAGCGGCTGGCCCGCACAATCTGGCGTATATGATCTACACGTCGGGGACAACCGGTCAGCCGAAGGGGGTTATGGTCGAGCATCAATCGCTGGTGAACCTGTGCTGCTGGCATAACGGGGCCTTTGGCGTAACGGCAGAGGATCGGAGTGCGAAATATGCGGGCTTTGGCTTTGATGCCTCTGTCTGGGAGCTGTTCCCTTATTGGGTGGCCGGAGCGGAAATCCATGTGATTGACGAAGGCATCCGAATGGATTTGGAGTCGTTAAACCGCTATTTCGAGACGAACAGCATTACGATTACCTTCCTGCCGACGCAGTTGTGCGAGCAGTTTATGGAGCTGGAGAACCGCTCCCTGCGGGTGCTGCTGACCGGAGGGGACAAGCTGAAACGGGCGCTGCCGCCGGAGCGGAGCTATACGCTGGTGAACAACTATGGACCGACGGAAAGTACGGTGGTAGCGACGAGCATGACGGTTGAAGCAGGCGAGGCTGTACCTGCGATTGGCAAACCCATTGTCAATACGCGGGTGTATGTGCTCGGTGCAGGCGATATGCCGCAGCCGATCGGGGTGCCCGGAGAGCTCTGCATCGCAGGCCGGAGCCTGGCGCGGGGGTATCGTAACCGACCGGAGGAGACGGCGGAGCGTTTTGTAGCCGATCCGTTCGTGCCGGGAGGTTTGATGTACCGGACGGGCGACCTGGTAAAATGGCGCAGCAATGGCCGGATCGAATATGTAGGCCGGATCGACCAGCAGGTGAAGGTACGGGGCTTCCGGATTGAGCTGGCGGAAATTGAGAGCCGACTGCTGAGCCACCCGGAAGTGAAGGAAGCGGCTGTGCTGGACGTGACGGATAAGCAAGGCCAGACGGCGCTGTGCGCATACGTGGTAATCCCTGGACTGGCGAAAGGAGCCGCGCTGGAGGTGGAAGGACTGAAGCGCCACCTGGCAGCGGTGCTGCCGGACTACATGGTGCCAGCGTACTGGACGGCATTGGCGGGCTTGCCGGTGACCGCGAACGGGAAGCTGGACCGCCGGGCGCTGCCGCAGCCGGATACGTCAGCCGGAGCAGCGGCGTATCGTGAGCCGACCAGTGAAAGCGAAGCACTGCTGGCGGAGATATGGCAGGACGTGCTGGGCGTCGAGCGGGTCGGCACGGAGGACAATTTCTTTGCCCTCGGCGGGGATTCGATCAAGGCGATCCAGATGGCAAGCCGGCTGCACAAGCACGGCTGGAAGCTGGAGATGAAGGACCTGTTCCGGAATCCGACCATTGTGCAGGTGTCCCCGTACCTGGAGGAACTAAAAGGCGAGAGAGCAGACCAGTCCGAAGTGAAGGGTGAAGTGAAGCTGACGCCTGTGCAGCGGTGGTTCTTTGAGCAGCGTTTTACGGATCGGCATCACTGGAACCAATCGGTCATGCTGTATGCGGAGAAAGGGTTTGAGCGGAGGCAGACGGAAGCGGCGCTGCGAGCGCTGGTGGAGCATCACGATGCGCTGCGGATGGTGTATACCGAGACGGAAGACGGAGTGGTACAGTACAACCGGGGTGTAGAAGGTGAGCTGTTTACGCTGGAGGAATTCGATTACCGGACCGGGATTGAAGGGTGTGAAGTGACCGGACCGTCCGAAATGTTCAAAGCAACCAACGCATCCAAAGCGTATGGAGTGTCTGAATCGTCCAACGCATCCAAGATATCTGGAGTATCAAAAGCATCTGAAGCATCCAAAGCATCTGAATCATCCGAGGCGTTTGAATTATCTGAGGTATTTCAAGCACCCGAAGCGGAAAAATCCGGTCCGTCAGCATGGAAACGGGCGATTGAAAGCGAAGCGGAAAGGATTCAAAGCGGGATTGATCTAAGCCGTGGACCGCTGGTGAAGGCGGCTATGTTCCATACAGATCAGGGCAGTCATCTGTTGATTGTGATTCATCACCTGGTTGTGGACGGCGTATCATGGCGTATTTTGCTGGAGGATTTTGCAGCGGGTTACGTACAGGCAGGCCGAAATGAGCCGATTACGCTGCAGGACAAAACAAACTCGTTCCGGCAATGGGCAGCCGAATTGGAGAAGTATGCCCACTCCGAGGCCTTTCTCAAGCAGGCGGGCTATTGGCAGGAGCTTAAAGCTGTTGACATAGGCGCTCTGCCGAAGGATAGCGAAATCGGTATCCGCCAAGTCAAAGACCATGCCGCCACCCAATTCGAGCTGACAGAGGAGGAGACGCAGCAACTGCTGACGCGAGCACACCAGCCTTACGGCACGGAGATCAATGATCTGTTGCTGAGTGCACTCGTTCTGACCTTCCGGGAATGGACGGAGCAGGAGAAAGTGAGCATCAACCTGGAGGGACATGGCCGGGAAGAAATACTGCAGGGCCTTGATATTTCGCGTACGGTGGGATGGTTCACGGCCCAGTATCCAGTTGTTCTGGATACCGGATTTGCAGATGATCCGTCCCGGCTGATCCCTTTTATCAAAGAAAGCCTTCGGGCTGTCCCGGATAAGGGAATTGGCTACGGTATTTACCGATATCTTTTCAGCGCAGATGAAAGCGATATGCCGTCTCTGCGGGTGCAACAGCCGGAAATCAGCTTCAATTATCTGGGGCAGATCGACAGTGAGCTGAATACAGAGTTCTTCGGGCCTTCTCCATACGAGATGGGCTCGCAGACCAGCCCGAACTCTGAAGCGTTATATGCTCTTAATTTTGTAGGCATCGTACGGAATGGGTGTTTCACACTGTCATGCTCTTTTAATAAAAGGGAGTTCTTGAGAGGGACAATAGCTGGGCTTATGGAACGTTTCCGTTATCATCTGTGCAGCCTCATCCGCCATTGTGTTGAGAAAGAGGACAGGGATTACACGCCAAGTGATTTCAGCGCGAAAGGCCTTGAGATGGAGGATGTCAGCGACATTTTTGAAATGCTGGGAGAAAAATTAAACTGATGACACATTCGCCAACACGAACCGGAGCCCGGACGCCGATTTTGACGGTATAACGGACCAGAGTTCAACGCAGCCGGGAGAGTGTGTTTTCCCGACCTGCGTATGCGGATTAAGCCAGAGCTTATAAGGGGGAAGTCCATGAGTCAATTTCAGAAAGACCAGGTGCAGGATATTTACTATTTGTCGCCCATGCAGGAGGGCATGCTGTTTCATACGCTGCTTCATGCCGGGCAAAGCTTCTATATCGAGCAAATCGAAATGAACATCAAGGGATCGTTCCGGACCGATCTGCTGGAAAGAAGCATGAACATCGTGATCGAACGGTATGACGTTTTCCGCACGGTGTTTCTTCATGAAAAAATGAAGCGGCCCCTACAGGTCGTTTTGAAGGAACGGCGCTACAGGATCGAGGAGACCGATTTGTCGCAATTGCCGCCTGAACGGTGGAAGCAGACAATCGAGGAATACAAAAGAAAGGATAAGGAGCGCGGCTTCGACCTGTCCAAGGATATTCCGATGAGGACAGCCGTATTCAAAACCGGACCCGATACATACACGTGGATATGGAGCTATCACCATATTATTCTGGACGGCTGGTGCTTTGGCATTGTGGCGCAGGAGTTGTTTGATGTTTATGCGGCACTTCTTCAAAACAAACCTTACAGCTTTAGACCGGCAAAACCTTATAAGGAATATATTGAGTGGCTAGAGAAGAGGGATAAAACGAAATCGCTCACTTTCTGGGACAACTACACCGACGGATACGAAGGGCAGACAACATTCGCCGAGCAGCGGCGCAAGGGACAAGGGCGGGCCTATGAACCGGCAGAGCTGCTGTTTCGTCTGACAACCGAGCAGACCCGGTCGCTGACGGAACTGACGCGAAAATGGAGTGTAACCTTGAGCACCGCAGTTCAGGCCGCCTGGTCCATATTGGTGGGCAGATACCAGCGTTCGAACGATATCATGTTCGGTACAGTCGTGTCGGGCCGTCCGGCGGAAATCGCCGGCATCGAGAGCATGGTCGGCCTGTTCATCAACGTTGTGCCGAAGCGCGTCGTTTTGACGAACGAAATGACCGTAAGCGATCTGCTGACCGAAATTCAGGAGCAGACGCTGTTGGCAGAGCCGCATCAATATGTGCCGCTGTACGATATCCAGAGCCGTGCGGCTCAGCCTGATTTGATTGATCATGTCATCGTGTTTGAGAATTATCCACTTCAGGAAAACGGCGGTAAGAAGGAGGAGAATGATCTCGGATTTACGACCAGTACAACAGAGGTATTTGAACAGTCGAATTATGATCTGAATGTGATGGCCTCCCCTGGAGATGAGATGCTGTTGAAATTTGCATATAATGCGAGCGTATTTGATCCGTCCTTCATTGGGCGGCTAAAAGATCAACTGACTTTCGTTATCGTGCAAATGATCCTAAACCCGGACATGAAGCTTGGCAACATGGAGGTCGTGCCGGACGAAGAACGGCGCTTGCTATTATCCTTTAATCCTGAAGAGCCGCAGAATAGAGAGCGAATGACGCTACCGCAGCGATTTGAATTCACGGTAAAGGAAACGCCTGACCAAATCGCATTGGTTGCCGGAGCTGTTACGCTCACCTATGCGGAGCTAAACGATGCGGCAAACCGGCTCGCGTGGAGATTGCGCCAGTGCGGAATAGGGCGTGGCTCCATCGTAGGGATGCTTGCGTACCGATCAGTCGAAATGGTTGTAGGCATCTTGGCTATATTGAAAGCAGGCGGCGCCTACATGCCGATGGATCCGGCGTATCCCGAGGAACGCATCCGCTATATGCTGGAGGACAGTGCTGCACAGCTGCTTCTGCTGCACCGGGCAACGGACAGTCTGGCCGATGCTTCCGGCTACACTGGACAGCGGTTGTACCTGGATGAAGTAAGGATGGAAGACGGGGAGACTGGCGCTTTTGCTGCAGGAGACGAATCGGATAACCACTTGGCGCCTACCTGTGAAATAACTCCGGACGATATCGCTTACGTGATGTACACGTCCGGTACGACAGGCAACCCGAAAGGCAATCTGACGACGCATGACAACATCATCAGAGTCGTCCACAGGACGAATTACATCGATATTGCTGCTAGCGACACGCTGCTCTCTCTGTCAAACTACGCATTCGACGGCTTCACCTTCGATCTGTTTGGAGCATTGCTGAACGGAGCAAAGCTGATTATTGCCGCGAATGAAACGATTCTCAATGTCGGTAAATTGATGCAGACGATCGAGGATGAAAGTGTCACCGTCATGTTTGTTACGACAGCATTATTTAACGTACTGGTGGATTCGGGCTCCGAGTGGATGAAAGGGGTCCGCAAAGTACTGTTCGGCGGGGAGCGGTCCTCGGTCCGTCACGTCCGGAAGGCCCTGGCCGCCATGGGGCCGGGCCGTATCATCCACGTCTACGGGCCGACGGAAACAACGGTCTTCGCCACCTTTTATCCGGTGGACGAGGTGCCGAAAGATGTCGCCGCGGTTCCGATCGGACGGCCGCTCAACCAGACGGATGCATACATTGTTGGTCCTTCGGGCCAGCTTCAGCCGCTTGAAGCGGTCGGTGAGCTGTGGATCGGAGGCGACGGAGTTGCGCAAGGTTATTTGAACCGGACGGAGTTAACCGCCGAAAAATTCGTGCCTCATCCGTTTCACAAGGGCCGCCGATGTTACCGAAGTGGCGATTTGGCGCGTTGGCTGCCTGGCGGTAATATCGAATTTGTTGGCCGTGTGGACGATCAGGTGAAAATCCGCGGCCATCGGGTTGAATTAGGTGAAATTGAAGCGATGCTGCATGGCCATCCCCTTGTGAAAGAGGCAATCGTGCTGGCAGTCCGCAGCGATGAAGGCGAAACGTTCCTGTGCGCTTATGTTGTCCCCCGTCCGGGAGAGCAGCCGGTGCCAGAGCAGTTGCGGAGTCATTTGGCCACCCATTTGCCATCGTATATGGTGCCGGCATCTTACGTGGTGCTTGACCGGCTGCCGCTGACCTCGAACGGCAAAGTGAACCGCCGTTTGCTACCAGCAGCCGAATGTCGCAGCCCGGCTGCCGAAGCTGCACCTCCGCGCACCGAAATGGAAGCGGTGCTGGCGAAGCTGTGGGCAGAGGTACTCGGTGTTCCGCAAATCGGCATTCACGACAACTTCTTTGCGGCAGGCGGGCATTCGCTGAAGGCGATGGCGCTGTGCGGCAGAATGCTCAAAGAACTGGACCTGGACGTTCATGTTGGGCTGCTTTTCTCCAAGCCAACGATTGCCGATTTGGCCGCCTCGCTGGAAGGTGGGAATGCAGCATCCAGCGTGACAGAAGAACCTGGTTCCCGCTGCGGGACAACTGTGTTCAATCCAGATGGGAAAATGGCTGTTTTTACTTTTCCGCCAGTGCTCGGATATGGCATTATGTTCAGCGGCCTGGCGAAATTTTTACCGGATATCCGGATGCAGGCTTTTGATTTCGTGGAAGAAGAAGATCGAATTGGACAATATGCAGACGCGATGGAGGCACTACAGCCAGAAGGGCCATTCGTTTTGCTCGGATACTCTGCGGGCTGCGGGTTGGCATTTGAAGCAGCCAAAGAACTTGAAGGCCGGGGAAGAACTGTGAGACAGCTTGTCATGGTCGATTCGTATCTGAAAACTGACGTCAGCGACCTTAAGGGGCGATCAGCAGAAGACGATGCTGCCGCTTTGATGGAAGCGAACCGGGATAATCCATATTTGCAAATCGAAGCGGTACGTAAAGGCATGCAACGCAAAATGACGGCTTATTACGCGTATCACGCTGAATTAGTCAACAAAGGGAAGGTAAAGGCCGATATTCATTTTATCGGAGCGGACCATGTGCAGCCTCTTCCGAAGTGGCTGTCTTCTTGGCGGGAAGGAACAACGGGAACGGTCATTGAGCATCAAGGCTGTGGGAAGCACGACGAAATGCTTTATGGTGAGATGGCCGAAATGAACGGCAGGCTGATTACCGATATAGTACAAAACGACAGCTTAAAGCAGCACATTTGACTGATGGAGCATCCGGGTACTGGAAGCGGACAATTTTACGAATAAGCAATCATTTGGAGGGAGCAGGAGCATGAACGATTTGATCAAAAGGTTTGGTAATCCATCAGACCACACCCATTTTATTTGTTTTCCGTTTGCGGGGGGATATTCCGCTGCCTTCCGCCCGTTGCATGACAGCTTGCAGGACCGATTTGAAGTGCTTGCCGCCGAGCCTCCTGGTCATGGAAGCAACCGATTGCCGCTGGTGGACGATCTCGAACGGCTGGTCAGCATGTATGAGGCGGCACTGCTGCCTCAGCTTCACAAACCTTTCATCCTGTTTGGACACAGTATGGGAGGGATCGTGGCTTATAGATTGGCGCAGATACTGGAGTCAAAAGGGCTTTTTCCGGAAGCGGTCATCGTTTCGGCCGTCCAGCCGCCGGATATCAAGCGTCCCGTCCGTTCTCATATGGAGGATGGCGCTTTCGCCGATTATGTGATCAGCTTGAACGGCATTCCACCCGAACTGGCGAATAACCGGGAAATGCTCGAATTTTTCCTGCCACCGTTCCGGTCGGATTTCAAAGCGCTGGAGACATTTCGGCCAAGCGATATGACACCGCTTCAGTCGGAAATGCATATTTTTAACGGCAATGAAGACGAGGCTTGTGTGCGTGATGCCGACGGTTGGGCGCGATGGGGAGAAAAGGTTGCGTTTCACCGCTTCCCTGGAGGTCATATGTATCTGTTGAGTGAAACGGAGCAGGTGTCCGATGCGATCCGCTCTATCTTCGCTTCGGCCTCCACGCTGACATAGAAGGTTGTACTGCGGTATGGATAATAAAGCGCGGAATTGGTTCTGAATCACTGTTCGTGCGTTTGTAGATAGACATGAAGAAGCCTCTCTTTGGTAAAATGGCGCGTAAGGCTGGCCATTTTACTACAAGGGAGGCTTTTTCGGCATTTAAAACTATACGATCCGTTTACGCAGCCAGCCGGAAATCAGATCCGTCAAAATGATCAGAACCACAATACCGAGCAAAATAACGCCTACACGGTTCCAGTTGCGCATTTGGAGTGCAAACAGCAGCGGAGTACCAATACCGCCTGCACCGACCAGACCAAGCGTGGTGGCAGAGCGGATATTAATTTCAAAACGATAGAGCGAATAGGAAAGAAACTGTGGGATCACCTGCGGCAGTACGGCAAAGAAAATCACCTGCAGACGATTGGCGCCACACGCGATCAAAGCTTCCTGCGGCCCGTGATCGACACTTTCGATCGTTTCCGAGAACAGCTTCGCCAGCATGCCGATGGAATGAATGCCAAGGGCAAGCACCCCGGCAAACGAGCCAGGACCAACGGCTTTAATAAACAGGATGGCGACGATCATTTCGGGAAATACCCGGATGACACTAAGTACAAACTTTCCACTGCCTGAAAAGGGACGCAGGCGGGTCATATTGCTGGACGCCCAAAAGGCGAATGGAAGACAGACAAACGCGGATACGAAGGTTCCGAGAATCGAAATGACCAGCGTATCCAGCAGTCCACGCAATAAATCCTCTCCTTCAGGGATGTAGACGAATGACCAGTCTGGATGCAGGAAGCCGTCCAATATGGCGACAGAGACACTTTTGGCCGTTCCCTGTAATCCTTCAAACTGCATTCCGCGAAAAGCCCAAATATAAATGACGATAAGCAGAATAGCTATTGCCCATAGGCGCAGGCGGGAGCCGATAGGTCTGCGAAGCGTAGGATCATTCATAATAATTTCCTCCGTAGCAGGTTGCTGCCGTAATCAATCGCAAGGACGATGACGAGGGTCAGTAGAATAATGATGCTTGCCCGGTCATATCGGAACAGACCGAGCGAACGGTCAAGCAGCAGACCGATACCGCCAGCGCCGACCAGGCCCAGAACGGAAGCCGCACGCACATTAACCTCAAAGGTGTACAGCAAGTATGACACAAAATAAGGCAATGCCTGCGGCACAACACCGAAGACAATGACCTGAATGCGGCTTGCGCCGACGGCAGTCATGGCCTCCAGCGGTCCGGGATCAATGGCTTCAATCGCCTCGAACGTCAGCTTGGCTATGATGCCGAAGGAGAAGAAGAGCAGGGCGAGCATCCCTGCAAACGGACCGATGCCGAACACGGCCACAAAGATGGAGGCGAACAGCAAATCCGGGATCGTCCGCACCAAATTCAGGAGCGTGCGCATCGGCAGCGAAATCAGCTTGCGCGGCATCACATTATAGGCACATAGCAACGCGACCGGGATAGCCAGGATGGCTCCCAGTGTCGTGCCGACAATGGCGATCTGGATCGTTTCCAGCATCGGCTTCCAGATGGTAGGCAGGTAGCTCCAGTCAGGCGGGAACATTTCGCCCAGCAGCTTGCCCATCTCGGGCAAGCCGACGATCAACTGGTAAGGCGTAGCATCCGTATGAATGGAGCAGGCAACCAGCACCACAATAAAAATCATCCAGGTGGCGTAACGCTTGTAACGCCCCGGCAAGGGTGGCCCTGCGGGCGGCATGCCTGGCTGCGGTGGCCCGGCATGTGGTGACGGCTGTGCCTGAGCGAGCGGCCGGGCAGTAGAGTCGGGCTTCATGATCCTACTCCGAGCAGCTCATCATGCTTGATAGCCCGGCCGTAGATTTCCGCAAAAGCCTCGTCCGTAGCTTCCTCTGGCGTGCCGTCAAAGACGACCTCTCCCGCGCGCAGTCCGATAATCCGCGTCGCATATTCGCGCGCCAGATCAATGAAATGCAGATTGACGATGGTCGTAATCTGCATTTCACGGTTGATCCGCTGGAGGTCGTCCATGACCTGACGGGTGGTCAGCGGATCAAGCGATGCGACAGGCTCGTCCGCCAGAATGATCTTGGCCTCCTGCGCCAGCGCACGGGCAATGGATACACGCTGCTGCTGACCACCGGACAGCTCATCGGCCCGGCTGTAGGCTTTTTCGCGGATATTCACGCGCCCCAGCGCCGTTAGTGCCAGCTCGACATCCTCCTTCGGAAAGAGGCCGAGAATGGTTCGCAGTGTCGAATGATAGCCGACACGGCCGGAAAGTACGTTGCGGAGCACAGTCGAGCGCTTAACCAGGTTGAAGCTTTGAAAGATCATGCCGATGTCGCGGCGAATGCGCCGTAGCTCGCTGCTTCCCGCGGACGTAACAGACCTGCCACCCACAACAATGTCGCCAGAGGTAATGTCATGCAGGCGGTTAATGGAACGCAGCAGGGTGGACTTGCCTGCACCGGACAAGCCGACAATGACGACCATTTCGCCCTCTTTAATCGTCAAATTAATATTGTTCAACCCTTTGGTGCCGTTCGGGTACGTTTTCGATACGTTATGGAATTCGATCATGTGCTCCCCGCTTTCTCCCCCCGATGGGGTGGAATGAAAACAACACCGCCATGAATACATGGACGGTGCTGCCCTGTCATTCGTAATGCCTGTTTCATAGGTGCTGCTTGATTACAATTCCTCGCGTGTTTGTATTACTTCACCGCTTGGCCGACGGCTTCGGCATATTCACGTACAGAGTCGAAGTTTTTATCGTCGCCCTTTTCATAACCTACGTGTGTGTAAATTTCTTTAATGATTTTGCCGCCCTCTGGATCATTGGCGATATCGATAAAGGCTTGGCTGATTTTGTCTCTCCACGCTTGATCCATATCGGAACGCACGCTGACCGTGTCATTCGGAATTTTAGCTGTGTAATGGATGACACGTGTTTTTTCAAATACGTCTGGTATTTCCTTCTTCACCGTGTTGCGGGCATCCTGGAAAACAGCTACAGCGTCAACCTGACCATTCAGCAGCGCCAGAATAGCGGCATCATGGCCTTTGATCGTTACACCCTGTACATCCGTGTCCGGGTCCACGCCCGCTTTTTTCAGCTCTGCTGCGGGATACACGTAGCCTGCGGAGGAGGTTACATTCTGCCAGCCGACTTTTTTGCCCTTCAGATCAGCCAGGCTTTTAATCGGAGAATCTTTTTTGACCACGATCATCGCTTTATAAAAGTTTACTTTTTCAGCTGTGTCCTTGCCTGTGGCATCTTCAATGCCGTAGCGTTGGGCTTGCAGCAGCAAATCGGCCGCTTTACGGTTATCATGTGCCAGTACATAAGCGTTCGGTGGAAGGAAACCTACATCTACTTGTTTGGAAGACATGGCTTCCACGATTGTGTTGTAGTCGGGAGATACGGTGACTTTTACCGGGATTCCAAGCTTGTCCCCCAGCAGTTTTTCGAGCGGCTTGGCTTTGGCTTCGAGCGTATCTGCATTTTGGGAAGGAACGAACTGTACCTTTAACTCTGAAGGAACATAGGCTGTGCTTTCGCTTTTTGTGCCATCTGTGCCTGGAGTGGACGTGCTGTTGTTGTTGCTTGCATTGGAGCCGCAAGCGGCCAGACCTGCTGCCAGTGTGAAGGTCATGCACAAGGTCAATGCTTTTTTGAACAAAATAATTTCCCCCTAAATATAGTAATAAAGAAGTGATGCCCAATAACAGCTAGCTCTGTAAATTCTGTAACACACCAAATCCTAGCAGTTCGTCCGACAACTAGGGTTAAAAACACTCCTGACTTTGGTAAAAGCAATGTAAAATTTATCATATAGCTGCCCGTTTCATTTATTTAACATTCTCTTAATATTGGCCTGCTAGACTTGTTCAAGCTCTATGACCGAAGCTGAGGGAGAGAACAAGAATTGGATATAAATAAAGGCATACATCTGGAAACGTCAGGTCCGGTGAGGGTGAAATTTCGCATCATGGTTACGACGGACCTGCATGTCAGCTTGTGGAATTACGATTATTATGCAGATGAGGAAACGTTGCAGTATGGTCTGGCGCAAACCGCCAGCTTGATTCAAGCGGCCCGGTCTGAGGTGCCCAACCATCTCCTGCTGGATAACGGGGATGTCATTCAGGGGAATCCGATGGGGGATTATGCTGTACAGCGTCTTCAACAGGACCCTAGCGCGGTACATCCCGCTTTCAAAGCGATGAATCTTATGGGGTACGAGGCAGGGAATATCGGTAATCATGAATTTAACTATGGATTGGAATATTTGCAGACCTGTCTTCAGGGAGCGCAATTTCCTTATATAAATGCCAACATTTATGTAGCGGGAGAAAATGAACAAAACTATTTCACACCATATCTGCTGCTGGACAAGACGGTTGAGGATGAAGCAGGCGGCAAGCACCTTTTGAAGGTGGGAGTCATCGGCTTGGTACCGCCACAAATTATGCAATGGGACAAGGCATGGCTGGAAGGAAAAATCATTGTCAAGGATATGCTGGAAACAGCGAGACGGTTTATTCCACAAATGAAGGCCGAGGGAGCCGATCTAATCATTGTCATGCCCCATGCGGGCTTTGAGGATATTCCTGAAACGCCATATATGGAAAATACGGTGCTGCCACTGAGCAGAGTGGAGGGGATTGACGCCATTCTGTTTGGTCATGCACATAAAGTATTCCCCGGACCTTCGTTTGTCGGTAAAACGGGTGTTGATACGGAGCGAGGCACGATTCACGATATCCCGGCGGTAGAGCCGGGCTTCTGGGGGGATCATCTGGGTATTATTGACCTCGACCTTTTTCTTATGGATGAAAAGTGGGAAGTGGCCGCATCCTCTGCCGAGGTACGCCCGGTGTATGATCCGGTACGGAAGGAAGCGCTGGTACAACCGGATGCTGTAATTCAGCTGTCGGTAGCAGAGGAGCACGCCGGGACACTGGAGTATATTCGTGCTCCTGTCGGTCGGACGACGATGGCGGTGAACAGCTTCTTTGCCCAGGTCATGGACGATGCTTCGGTTCAGCTTGTAAATGATGCACAAATTTGGTATGTGAAGCAGCAGATGCAAGGGAGCGAATACGAGGATTTACCCGTTCTGTCAGCAGCGGCTCCATTTAAAACGGGCGGCAGATACGGCCCATCTTACTACACCGATATTCCAGCAGGGATGTTGGCGATCAAGCATATCGCCGATCTGTACAACTTCCCGAATACGCTGCATGTCGTCCGGCTGACCGGGGCGGAAATTCGGGAATGGCTTGAGTGGTCTGCCGGACAATTCCGGCAGATTGATCCTTTGGCGGAACATGAGCAAGAGCTGATTGATCCTGATTTTCCGAGCTTTAATTTTGATATCATCGACGGGATCAGGTATCAAATTGATGTAACGCAGCCTGCCAGATATGATGTTGCCGGGAAATTAAAGGAGCCGGATGTGCACAGAATCCTTCATATGTCTTTTGAAGGCCAGCCGATGGATATGCAGCGGAGTTATCTGGTGGTCACGAACAACTACCGCGCGTTCTCCTCCACGCTCGTTAATCCGGGTGGAGAACGAATTGTACTTGCTTCACCGGATGAAAATCGGCATGTGCTGACCGAATATGTGCGGCATATGAAGACATTAACGCCCAAAGCTGATGGCCACTGGTCCCTTGTGCCATGGGAAGGGCGTCCACATGTGACATTTCTGAGCTCTCCGCAAGCCATACAGGCCGCCCAAGCTTATTCGGAGCTGCTTTATGAAGGATTAACCATAGAAGGATACGCCAAGTTTGCTATTGATTTCGGCTGTAAATCAATACCTAAATATTCCCTGCCCTCATAAGTCTACAGCATCACGAAACATGAACAGACCAAACCTTCGGGGGCGGTCTTTTTTCACAAAACGGATTTAATATCGTACAAAATTCGTGATTTCATATGTCCGGAGTCGCGTTTAAGTTATTGACCTCCCGTATAATAAGACATATACTTTGTTTAAACAAATTTTGGTTTAAAAGGTAATGATAAAGTCACTATCATTCGTTTGAGGGGGTGTCCCTTTGGAAAAAAACACCACGATTCGCGCAGAAATTGAAAAGTATATTCAAAGTGAAGGTATTTCGATGCAGTGTTTTGCAGATGCTTCCAAGGTAAATCCGGGTACACTCAGCGGTATTCTTAACCGGAACCCTCCACGGCCAATTTCAGTTAATCAGCTTGATCTAATCACCGAGGCCATGGGATTGGAAGAAGGAGCTTTGTTCGAGATGTATGTGGATGAATGCTTTGTTCATTCCTTGCCGCACTGGCGGAGGCTGCGTCCGTTTCTTCTCCGTTGCTCGGAGTTGAACAAGCTGGACTGCATACGTAGTGTGCTTGGCTATCTGATGGATGATTTATCGAACATTCCGGCTATTTTTGAGACAGCAGAAGAGATGTTTGAGAATGTTCGACATGAAGCTTCCATGCTTCTGTATGATTGTGTTATCGAGAGTGAGAAGTATACCCATTCCGAACGCTTGGCGATCAGCTATTTTCGTATTTTCCAGGTTCAGATTATGGATAACAAGCGGAACTTGAAGGCTGCTGTACAATTCCATTTATACCGCAGTCGTCTACCGGAAACTTACGCATTGGAAGGCTTACATATGCTGTCCCAAGTGTTTGCGTCAAAAATGCAATGGTCCGAGATGGAAATGTATGCGGATGAGCTAAGAGAACTGGCGCAGGCATTGTATCGTAATCGGAATCGATTTGGGGATGAGCACCTGGAGCTGCTTAAGCCGCTCGTTTATTACTATGCCCAGGGACATCTGCTAAAGGCTAGCTGCTATGAGTTTCAGGGCAGATATGAAGAATCCAAGCAATGGATTGAAGGTTATGCAGATTTAAGCTGGTTTGAGGGCCTGGACGAGGAAGGCCGGAAAGTAGTCGAAATGCACCGTGTATATGCTCGGGGCAACCGACTTTGTATTGAAATTAAAAT
Source organism: Paenibacillus peoriae KCTC 3763 (assembly GCF_000236805.1). Lineage (GTDB taxonomy): Bacteria > Bacillota > Bacilli > Paenibacillales > Paenibacillaceae > Paenibacillus > Paenibacillus peoriae. The sequence continues at coordinate 24,107 of NZ_AGFX01000001.1, forward strand.
GGGTAATACTTCTTCAATCTATGAGTATATTACTTATCTGCGCGAGCATCCGGATGAGACGCTGGAAGGCTTGAACACATTGCTCGAATCAGCGAACCGGTTCGGTTATTTTGTGGATGCAGAGCTGGGACTGTTCAGTCAGCAGCTCGAGAGCTTCTGGGAGCTTGCACCGGAACAATGGGACACTCATTATCACAAGCACTTTAATGCATTTCGCTTTGCATCCTTTTGTAAGGTGTATGCGGAATATCATTTTCGAAAGGGCGATTTCTCTGAGGGATTGGGACAAACACTGCATTGCTTACAGCTGTCTGTAGATAATAGCTATACCGAGCATATCATCGGTTGTATGGCCCTATTTGAGCAGCACCGGAATTTTGCGACTCCGGAACAGCAGCATTTGTATCAAAGCCTCTGTCTCGGCGTACGGAGAAATGAAAAGAATCATGCCTATGATCACAGTACCGGTGGATATTCGTAATTCTAATTCATGCGAGCTCTTCATATAACACGTTCTTGCGAGGATGTTCCCGTTCCAAAGGGGAATGTTCTCGTTTTTTAGTTGTTGCTGGTTCTTGTGACTTTTGGCATGGAAAGGACGCTTTGCGCGTTGACAAGTTTCGCATGCGGGATTAGGATAAATGCAGCACAGAAAGTGAAGGAGAGCATGTACAAATGACGATTCCCAAAACATTAACGATAGCGGGCTCCGACACAAGCGGAGGAGCGGGTATTCAGGCAGACCTGAAAACCTTTCAGGAGCTTGGCGTATATGGCATGACTGTATTGACAACCGTAGTTGCGATGGGGCCTAAAACCTGGGACCATCTTGTATATCCTGTTGCGTTGGATGTGGTAGAAGCGCAGCTGCGTACTGTATTGGAAGGTATCGGTTTTGATGCGATGAAAACCGGAATGCTTGGTTCCGTTGATATTATCGAGCTGGTAGCCAGCCATTTGAAAAAGCATGATCTGAAGCGGATCGTCATTGACCCGGTTATGGTCTGCAAAGGTACGGATGAAGTGCTTCAGCCGGAAAATACAGAGGCGATGCTGGAATTGTTAATTCCTGGTGCTGACCTGGTAACGCCGAACTTGTTCGAGGCTTCGCAGCTGGCGAAGAATGGACCGATCACGACGCTGGAGCAGATGCAGGAAGCGGCAGCCATTATCCATGAGCGCGGAGCGAAGCACGTGCTGATCAAGGACCGTGGTAAAATTCGCGCAGGCAAAGCGATGGACCTGCTGTATGACGGAATTACTTTTGACTGGTTTGAAGCGGATGTGGTAAAAACGAGCTTTACCCATGGTGCAGGCTGCACCACTTCGGCAGCGGTCACAGCTGGTTTGGCCCAAGGGCTGACTGTACGTGAAGCGGTGGATCAGGCCAAGAAATTTATCACACAGGCCATTGAAGGCAGCTTCAAGCTGAATGAATTCGTCGGTCCGACCCTGCATGCCGCACACCGTTTACAGAATCAATAAGTATACAAAATCAATAAGCAGTAACAAGGAAGGCCTTATAAATCTCCATTAGGCCGCATATATATAAAAATTGCTCTAGGCAAAGATATCCCTGAGATAAAAGTCAGCTTGGCTCCAAAAGCCGCAGTACTTGGTATTGCGGCTTTTGAGGTTGTCTTTTTTTGAGCTATTGCTTCCAGTTTTGTCTAATCGTACTGTATAATAGGCATCAGGTTTATTACACTGAGGGGGGAGCGATAGCAATGACATTATTCAGCCAAATGGCTTACAGCCGACCAGAGCAGCCTGAAATTGAACAGCGGTTTAAAACGCTGTTGCAGCAGTTTCGCGAGGCGGATAGCGTAGAACGTCAAAATGAAGTGATTCATGCGATTAACAAGCTGCGCAGTCATGTGGAAACGCAATTGCAATTGGTGGAAGTTCGGCACTCCATTAATACGGAGGACGCCTTTTACAAAGCGGAGCAAGAGTATGCTGATGATTTCATGCCTGTCATTCAGGAGTATGTAACGGATTACTACCGGGCATTGGTGGACTCTCCGTTCAGAGCTGAACTGGAGAGTCAATGGGGCAGTCAGCTTTTCAGCATTGCCGAGGTAGCACTCAAGTCGTTCCACCCGGATATTATCGAGGATTTGCAGCAGGAAAATAAGCTGACTTCCGAATATGCCCAGCTCATTGCTTCCGCCAAGATCCAGTTTGAAGGGCAAGAACGCACGTTAGCACAGCTTTTGCCATTTGAATTGGATACCAACCGGGAAACACGCAAACAGGCATCCGAGGCTAAATATCAATTTATGAGTGAGCATGAGGACGAGCTGGATCGGATTTATGATGAATTGGTCAAGGTACGTACACGCATGGCACATAAGCTGGGGTACGACAACTTCGTAGAACTGGGCTATGCCCGCTTGGGACGTACAGATTACAATGCCACGATGGTTGCGAATTTCCGCGAGCAGGTGCTGAAGCACATCGTTCCCCTGGCAACCAAGCTGAAGGAACGTCAGCGCGAACGGATCGGTGTAGATCGGCTTCGTTATTATGATGAAGGCTTCAATTTTCTGTCAGGCAACCCTACGCCGAAAGGTGACCCGGAGTGGATCCTTCGTAATGGAGCACGTATGTATGAGGAGCTTTCATCGGAAACACATGCATTTTTCAGCTTTATGATCGAACGGGAATTGATGGACCTGATCAGTAAAAAGGGCAAGCAAAGCGGTGGCTATTGCACCTTTCTGAGCGAATATGGTACACCGTTTATTTTCTCCAATTTTAATGGTACATCCGGTGACATCGACGTATTGACGCATGAAGCAGGTCATGCGTTCCAGGTCTATGAGAGCCGCCATTTTGAAATTCCGGAGTATCACTGGCCAACCATGGAGGCGGCTGAGATCCACTCTATGAGTATGGAGTTTTTTGCATGGCCTTGGATGAAGCTGTTTTTTGAAGAAGATACGGACAAATATCACTTTGAACATCTGTCCTCTTCGTTGCTGTTCGTGCCTTACGGCGTAGCTGTTGACGAATTCCAGCATGCTGTATATGAGCATCCGGATTGGACCCCGGCCGAACGTAAAAGCGCATGGCGCTCCATAGAACGCAAGTATAAACCGCATCTGGACTATGAAGGTAACGAGTATCTGGAGCAGGGCGGATTTTGGCACAAGCAGGGGCATATTTTTCAATCCCCGTTCTACTATATTGACTACACACTCGCGCAATTGTGCGCATTCCAGTTCTGGAAACGTATGAGCATCGACCGGACAGCGGCATGGGAGGATTATTTGAAACTGTGCCGTGCCGGGGGGAGCCGTTCTTTTACCGGATTGGTTGAGCTGGCTGGACTGATCTCGCCGTTTCAGGATGGCTGTATCGCCTCTGTGATCGGAGAAATCGAAGCATGGCTGAACAGCGTGGATGATCAAAAGCTGTAAGCATAACCAAAAAGGGCATTTCGCTTACCTGTTATAGCCGAAAGGCTTGCAGATGGCGGAATGCCCTTTTGCGTAAATGAAAATTCAATTAATGTTTGGTGTTAAGTGGCTTGAGATTGGCTTCAATTTCTGCACGGCGCGACTCCAAGAATGGAGGCAGTGACAGAGATTCCCCCAAAAACTCCAATTCCTCGTCGGTGTCAAAGCCGGGTCCATCGGTAGCCAATTCAAACAGAATGCCGTTTGGCTCACGGAAGTACAAGGAACGGAAATAAAAGCGATCTACAAAGCCTGAGTTGGAAATTTGCAGTTGACTAATACGTTCCACCCATTGTTTGAGCTCTTCCTCGGTTTCAACACGGAAGGCTACGTGATGCACACTGCCTCGTCCTGGCCGCTCTTGTGGGAGATCGTTGCGCTCTTCCAGATGAATCTCAGTTCCGGTACCACCTTCACCCGTTTCATAGATGACTACATCCGGTTGTCCGGCAACAGGGGAAGGATAGGAGCCCTTTTTGCGGAAGCCCATAACCTGTTCAAGAATAAGAATTGTATTCTCCGCTTTGGGAATGGTCAGATGGACCGGTCCAAGTCCCACGATGGCATATTCAGCAGGGACAGGGCTTTTCTCCCAAGGCGTACCGCCGCGCACTCCATTATCATGCTCATCTGAAACGAGGAAGAAACGTTGTCCTTCAAAATCCTCGAACGAAAGCGCCAGACGTCCCGCTTGATCCGTAATTTCGCCATGTTTTACATCCAGCTGCTCAAAGCGGTTTTTCCAGTAATCCAGTGCCTTGTCATTCGGTACGCGCAGGGAGAGCGCCGAAATGCTGTTATTCCCAGTACGAGTTTGTCCGGCATGTGGAATTTCAAAGAATGTAACTTCCGTCCCCGCAGTTCCACGCTCATCTCCGTAGAAGAGGTGATATACACTAACATCATCCTGATTCACCGTTTTCTTGATCAGCCGAAGTCCCATAACCTGAGTATAAAAATCAACATTTTTAGCCGCCGCCGCTGTAATCGCCGATACGTGATGCAATCCTAACAATTTCATGTCATTGTCCTCCTTGGTTTTATATGATTCGTTTTTTCGAAGCAAAATAAACAGTCGTAAACTTTTATTTATAATTTATTATCTTGATATTAAGATATATTATTTTTGATTGTTTGTCAACTCAATTTATTTATCGTAATTACCTTTGCGCCACTGCGCAGTCGGATGGTGCTTCCCATCGCTACCGCTACGCTTGTACAGTACCATTCCGCCTCCTCCGTTTTCATGTTCATTTTTCGAGCTTATTATAAAAAGCATTAATAATGTATCAATGTAGTAAACAATCAAATTGAATCGAGCGAAGCGATGAGATCCGCTTTTCCAATACTTTACCTCCTCACGCAGATGTGGTAGTGGAATGGCGGGAAGCCAGCGGAGCGGAGGATTTGAATCTGTAGAAGCGAAGCGTTCGCCTAAAAGCTTTCCAAAGGAAAGCTGGCTTCGAAAGCATAAGCTTGCGGGATTCTTACCATTACATGTTCTATCCAATCCAAAGAATCCCGTGGCAACAGCGATCGTAAGATCAAATCATTCGCGCAGCGCCACTTCCCACGAAACCCACCACCACACTCACCACACTCTGCACACACCTTGCCACTCCCCCATAAAACAGCTACGATATAGCCAAAGACAGGCATGGGATTGATAATCGCTGTCCTGCATACAGATCAGGAGGAGTATGTTCATGTATACGATTGGAGTAGTGGGTCCGAAACCCTCAATTGATCGGATCATAGAGGTGGGACGTGAGTATGCAGATACGGCGAGACTAATCCCTTATCCGTATGAAAATCTGGTGGAAGCAGCATCTATCATCCCGGCTCACCGTGGAGAGGTGAGTGGATGGCTTTTTACCGGACCTATTCCTTACATGGCAGCGAAACCGCAGCTTATAGACTCTGACAGCATCGTATATTGCTCTCCGACAGGGGCCAGCCTGTACAAAGGCATTCTCCATCTTTTAAAGGACTCATCTCCTGCAATTACGTGCATGTCACTGGATATGGTGGAGCTGGAGGAGTTTAACCTGCAGGAATCGCTGGATGAGTTGGAACTGCCGGAATCCATGTTTGCAATCCATATGTTCGAGGTAAAGCAGGAAGGACACCGGGATAAGCAACAGGAAACGGAATTAGCCGATGCTCACATACAAATGTGGGAGAGCGGGCAGACGCAGGCGGCTCTAACCTGTATGCATGCAGTGCATAAAAGGCTGCTGGAACGGGGAGTGCCGTGCAGCAAGATTGATGTGACTCGTATGGAAATCCGTCAGGCGCTTCGCATTAGCATCGAGAAGCAGCGAGCCTCCTACTTTAAAGATAGCCAGATTGGCGTGCAAATCGTGGAAATAGAGAACCTGGACAAGGTGTCAGGGCGTTCAGGCACAAAATATTATGTTCAGCTGCTGGAGTTGGAGATCAAGCGTGTGCTGTTGGAGTTTTGTGACAAGCTGGATGGCTCCCTTCTGGAGAATGGAAATGGTCGATACCAGATATTCGGCTCGCGTGGGGCGATGGAGCGTGAAATTTCTGCGCTGCGTGAAGCGGTATTTCGGCTGGAGGCAGAGATAGGCCAGCCTGTGGCGGTTGGTATAGGCTTTGGCGAAACGGCCCTTTCGGCGGAGCAGCATGCACGCAAGGCGATTCAGACGGCCAAAGACAGAGAAGTGGGCGATATTATCATCGTGAGGGCAGACGGAACCGTGGTGGAATCGGCTGGAGGGCAGGATGAACTGGAGTATGAATATCGTACAGAGGATCAGGAACTGCTGGATCGCTTAAATCAGGCTGCGGTCAGCATACGTACGTACCGCAAAATCGAGGCGTTAGCCCGCCGCAAGGGATGGGGAAGTTTTAGTGCATCGGATTTGGCTGCCGATTTGTCCATGACAGTCCGCAATGCACAGCGCATTATGTTAGGGCTGGTGGAGAATGGACTGGCCCTCGCCACAGGCGGAGAACTCCAGACGAGTCGGGGGCGACCGCGTAAAATTTATCAGCTCAAGCGGTAACGCAAATCAACACGAAATACGCTGGAACTATAAAAATACTGATGCAAGCTCTTGAAGAACAGGTGAAGTAACCTGACCTTCGGGAGTTTTTTTTGTAGATGAATCTGTTTGAATTCGGCATGATAAAAAAATTATATAACGCTGATATGTTATTAAATATAACAAAAGTATTGTAACGGCCCTAAACCAAAGATATAATATGTCAAAACAATTAAGCGAAATAGTCGTTAAATATTCGCTTAATCGCGCCAAGAGGGGGACAAACATGGAAAACGTAGAGCAACAAACTGGCATTTTCAGATGGGTCGAAAAAGTAGGCAACAAGCTGCCAAATCCCTTTTTACTGTTTGTCTATTTGATTCTTCTTCTTTTAGTAGGCACTGCTGTATTGTCTGTCTTTCATGCCTCCGCCGTTGATCCGATCAGCCATGAACGGGTACAGGTCAAAAACCTGCTTAGTACCGAAGGCATTCAATGGTTATTGCCCAACATTGTCAAAAACTTTTCCGGCTTTACTCCATTAGGTTCTATTCTGGCACTGATGCTAGGCATTGGGTTGGCCGACAAGGTGGGGCTGCTGGAGGCTGTCATTCGTAAAATAGCGCTCGTCGTGCGTCCCGGCTACGCCAGCTATTTGGTTGTATTTGTTGCCTTTTTCAGCCACGTTTCTTCGGATGCTGCTCTCGTCATCATGCCTCCTTTGGGCGCGCTTATTTTCCTGGCCGTAGGACGTCATCCTGTAGCGGGTCTGCTGGCAGCTATTGCAGGTGTGGGCTCCGGGTTTACAGCAAACCTGTTGATTGTATCGACAGACGTGCTTTTGTCCGGTATCAGCACCGAGGTAGCCAAGTCGGTCAATACTGCGATTTCTGTGAGTGTGCTGGATAACTGGTATTTTATGATGGCTTCCGTAATTGTACTTACGCTGCTGGCCGGTTTGATTACAGATAAATTTGTGGAACCGCGACTAGGTACGTATCAAGGCGGGGAGAGCCCGTTTAAGCTGGAAAAGCTGTCATCCCGTGAAAATAAAGGGCTGCGTGCTGCCGGAATTGCTGCTTTAGTGTACATTGCCGCTATAGCCGTGATGGTTGTTCCAGCTAACGGGATTTTACGTAACCCGGAGACGGGAGGTATGATGGGTTCGCCGTTTCTGTTAGGAATTGTCCCGGTGATCCTGTTGTTCTTTTTCGCTGTAGCTATCACCTACGGCATCGCGACAAAAGCGATCCGGGAGCAGAACGATATCCCCAAGCTGCTTGTCCATCCAATTAAGGATATGGCAGGATTCATTATTATGGTTTTCCCGCTGTCCCAGTTTGTAGCCATGTTCAATTGGAGTAATATGGGGCGTTTTATCGCATTGTACATTACGGATGTTTTAGAGCAAATCAATCTGACGGGCGTGCCCGTGTTCGTTGGTCTGATCTTCCTGTCGGCATTCCTGTGTATGTTCATTGCCAGTGGCTCGGCCATTTGGTCGCTGCTTGCACCTGTATTTATACCGATGTTTATGGTGCTGGGCTATCACCCTGCTTTTGCGCAGATGATTTTCCGCGTGGCGGATTCCTCTGTCATTCCGCTGGCCCCGGTATCTCCGTTTATTCCTTTGTTTGTCGGTTTTCTTCAGCAGTATAAAAAGGATGCAAAACTCGGCACCTATTACTCTCTCATTCTCCCGTATCCTATTTTCTTCTTTATTGTATGGACACTTCTGGTTGTGGTTTGGTATCTGCTGGGTCTACCAATTGGGCCGGGTGTATATCCCAAATTATCCTAGTTAGAACGGTTATCGTCTGTCATAATTGAAACATGCGATTTTGTAAATTCTACTATTTCATATAAAAGGTAAGGTGGTATATATGTTAGATCTGATCGAGCTGCGCCGGGATTTGCACCGTCATCCTGAGCTGGGCTTTACTGAATTCCGAACAGCATCCAAGGTTGTAGGCTTGCTGCGGCAATTCGGCTACGAGGTTATTTATGGACAGGACGCGATGGAACCAAGCTCCGTGCGCGGTTTGCCGGAAAAGGAGGTACTGGAGGCGGCTTATGAGCGGGCTTTGCGGGATGGAGCGGACCCTGAAATTGCCGTTCACATGAAGGGCGGATATACGGCTGTTGTTGGTATTCTGCGGGGGGTGCAGGAAGGGCCTACCGTTGCGTTCCGGTTCGATATGGACGCGCTTCCAATTACAGAAAGCACAGAAACACGGCATGTGCCGCAGGCCGAGGGCTTCCGTTCACTGTACGAAGGTCATATGCATGCATGCGCTCATGACGGACATACGACGATTGGCCTCGGCTTGGCCGAGCGATTAAGTGACCGTCAGTTTGCGGGCACGGTGAAATTGATCTTTCAACCGGCGGAAGAGGGCGTTCGAGGTGCATATGCTATGGTACGCAAAGGAATGCTGGATGATGTAGACACGCTTTTTTGCCAGCATCTGGGCTGTGATGTACCGTTGGGTGAAATTCACGGCAGCTCGGCAGGCTTTCTGGCGTCCACCAAGCTGGAGGCACGCTTTCGCGGTGTGGCGTCACATGCGGGCTCCTCGCCGGAAAAAGGGAATAATGCCCTGCTAGGCGCGGCCACCGCATTGTTGAACATTCATTCGCTGCCCCGCTTTAGCACCGGGGAGACACGTATTAACGTAGGTGTGCTGGAAGGTGGCACAGCCGCCAACATCATACCTGAAACCGCGCGTATGATCATCGAAACACGCTCGGTGAATGAGCAGACGAATGAAGAGCTGGAGAGACGGGTACGCAATATCATAGCCCATAGTGCAGGAATGCATGAGTTGGAGCATGAAATTCGCGTCATCGGAGGCGCAATCCCGATTGTATGCAGCCCGGAATTGGCGGAAATGGCAGCAGAGGAAGCGCAGCATATTGAGGGCTTCGTGACTCAGAAAGCGATGGGGCAGACCAGCTCGCTGGGCAGTGAGGATGCCAGCTACATGATTCGGCGTGTGCAGGAGCTGGGAGGAAAGGGCACGTATATGATCATCGGCTGTGACCTGCCCGCCCCTCACCATCATCCGGAGTTTGATATTCAGGAAGAGGTGCTTTCACGTAGCGTAGAGCTGCTGGAACGGCTGGCCAAACGGACGCTTCGTTGAGAAAGGTGGGACACCAGTCATGAAGCATATAGAGCTATTATCCGAAGATATTGAACGACAACGGGATAAAATCATTCGCATCAGCGAGCAAATATGGCAGTATGCAGAAACACGCTTCGAGGAATACCAATCTGTCGAGCTGTTATGCCGTAGTCTGGAAGAGGAGGGCTTCGCTGTAGAGCGCGGTGTGGGCGGTATCGAAACGGCCTTCATCGGGAGCTATGGCAGCGGCAAGCCTATTATCGCATTTCTCGGAGAATATGACGCTTTATCAGGACTCAGCCAGCTTAAAGGCATTGCCCGGCAGGAGCCAGTAGAAAAGGGGGGCAACGGTCACGGCTGCGGTCATCATTTGCTCGGCTCGGCCTCCTTGGCGGCAGCAGTTGCGCTTAAAAATATGATAGAGCAAAGCGGATTGTCGGGAACAGTCCGTTACTACGGCTGTCCCGGTGAAGAAGGTGGCTCGGGCAAGGCATTTATGGCGCGCGCAGGATTGTTTGATGATGTTGATTTTTCGCTGTGCTGGCATCCGATGGACTATAACAGCATTATGTCTGTGAGCACATTGGCCAATGTGCAGGTCTATTTTCGTTTTAAAGGCAAAAGCGCACATGCCGCCGCCGCTCCTCATCTAGGTCGAAGTGCACTGGATGCCGTTGAGTTGATGAACATCGGTGCGAACTACTTGCGCGAGCATATTGTGCAGGACGCGCGTCTGCATTATGCGATCACGAACGGCGGAGGCTTTTCACCTAATGTGGTGCAGGCGAATGCGGAAGTGCTGTATTTGATCAGGGCACCGCAAGCGTCGCAGGTGCAGCATATTTACAACCGGGTCTGCGATATTGCTCGCGGAGCGGCACTGATGACAGGGACGGAGGTTGAAATCGTATTCGACAAGGCATGCTCCAACCTGATGCCTAGCCCGGTGCTGGAGCAGACCATGTACCGCGTGTTCGGGCAACTGGGCGTACCGGAATTTACGGCGGAAGAACTGGCCTATGCCGCCGAAATACGTACGACATTGGATGAGCAGGAGCGCGCAGGAATCGTGGTCAAATATCCGGGGTTGCGCGGGAAGGATGTGGACGATATGCTTCAGCCATATTCAGGCACCGAGCCGTTGTACGGGTCAACCGATGTCGGCGACGTAAGCTGGATTACGCCGACCGTACAGTGCACGACCGCTTGTTTTCCTGTAGGAACACAGGCGCATACGTGGCAGTGGGTGGCCTCAGGTGCGACCTCCATCGGCCACAAGGGCATGCTGCATGCCGCCAAGGTTATGGCTGCTACAGCCGCCGAGCTGCTGGAGCAGCCGGAGCTGGTAGCGATGGCGCAGGCTGACCTGCGGGCCAGACTCGGCGATCAGCCATATGTATGCCCGATACCACCGGAAATCAAGCCCGGGGCTAATAAGGTGCGAGTTCAGTAGTGAAACACTATTATGATTCGATTCGAATGGGGCTTTTGCGAGAAGAGTGGAAGCAGTAAGATCCCTTTTTTTATGCCTTAACATAGACTTGATCAAGCTGTCGGGATGCTCCCGGCGGCTTTTTTTGCATGTTGTACTCCTTTCAAAAAAATTTGACAGATAAGAGATGGCTGATATAATTTATCCTAGTTGATTTTTTGATAATGATTATCATTATTGGAGGGAGGACAGGGCAGAAGCTTGGTACAGGGTTATGGAGAACAGGCTCCCTTGGTTAGAACATGAAATTGCGTTATTTAATACTGGCTTTTCTGGTACTGGCCTTTGCCTCGGTTTTTATCGGTGTTCATGATGTAACTCCGCTCGATTTGTTCCGCTTGACCGATGATCAGGCGCAGGTGCTCCTGATTAGCAGACTTCCACGCTTGATCAGCATTATTATTGCAGGAGCGAGTATGAGCATCTGCGGGCTGATCATGCAGCAGCTTACCCGGAACCGGTTTGTATCGCCTACTACTGCAGGGACGATGGATGCGGCACGCTTGGGTGTCTTGGTTGCGATCATGGTGTTTGGAGCAGCCGGATTTTGGACAAAGATGCTGGCGGCCTTCAGTTTTGCTCTTGCCGGGACACTTGTTTTTATGAAAATACTGGATAAGATTCGTTTCAAGGACCCGATATTTATCCCGCTGGTTGGTTTGATGTTCGGGGGCATTTTGAATTCAGTGACGACCTTCTTTGCTTATAAATACAATCTGATCCAGAGCATTTCCTCATGGATGCAGGGGGATTTTTCTCTGATTATGAGCGGTCGCTACGAGATGCTGTACCTTAGTGTTCCTTTGGTTGTGCTGGCGTACATCTATGCGAATCGTTTCACAATTGCAGGCATGGGCGAGGATTTTGCGGCAAATTTGGGCGTACATTACAGGCGCACCGTCAACGTTGGTCTGGTGATTGTGGCTTTGGTTTCCTCTGTTGTCATCTTAACCGTGGGGACGATTCCCTTTCTGGGGCTGGTTGTACCCAATCTGGTCAGCATGTACATGGGGGATAATCTGAAGAAAAGCCTGGCTCATACAGCGACTCTTGGCGCCGTTTTTGTGCTGTTTTGCGATATTTTGGGACGGGTCATCATTTATCCGTATGAAATCTCTGTAGGGCTTACCGTGGGTGTGATCGGGAGCGCGCTGTTCTTGTATTTGCTGTTGAGGAGAAGGGCCTATGAATCCTAAATTAAAAATCGGAATATTAGCTGCTGCCGCGCTGCTGCTGATTGTTGCTTTTGTGTTTGTAGATCTTCCGCATACCTGGCACTACGCGCTGCCGCGACGATTGAAAAAGATCGCAGCCTTCATCCTGACAGGTGGCTCGATTGCTTTTGCAACGGTTATTTTCCAGACGATCACAAATAACAAGATTTTGACTCCGGGTATTATCGGGCTGGATTCACTGTATATGCTGATTCAGACCACCATTGTGTTTGCGTTTGGCTCGGTGCCGTTCATTTCGACCAGCAGAGAGCTGAATTTTTTGTTGTCCGTAGGCTTGATGGTGCTGTTCGCGGGTCTGCTGTACAAATTAATTTTTCGCAAGGATGGGCGCGGGATTTATGTGCTTTTGCTGATTGGTCTGGTGTTCGGTACGCTGTTCAATAGCCTGTCCACCTTTATGGAAGTGCTGATTGACCCGAACGAATTTGCCAAAATTCAGGACAAAAGCTTTGCCAGCTTCAGCAATGTGAATACCGAGCTGCTGTGGCTATCCGTCGTGATTCTTGTGCTTGTATTCGCTTATGCATGGAGGTTCATCAAGTATCTGGATGTGCTGTCACTTGGGCGGGAGCATGCGATTAACCTGGGACTTCCATACGGTTTTATCATCAAAAGACTGCTGATTATCGTAGCCATTCTCATTTCCATTTCCACAGCGCTTGTCGGACCGATTACGTTTCTCGGGTTGATTGTGGCGAATGTGGCTTATCAAGTGATGAAAACCTATCAGCACCGCTATATTATTCCGGCCTCGATCTGTGTTAGCGTGATTGCTTTGGCAGGATGCCAGCTGCTGGCAGAGCGGGTTTTTGACTTAACGACAACGCTCAGTGTCATTATTAACTTTATCGGGGGGGTGTACTTCCTGTACCTTTTGCTGCGGGAAAATAAATCATGGTAGAAGTCAAGAACGTATCCAAACGCTACGGGAATAAAAATGTGGTGGATCAGGTATCCGTCACCGTCCCAAAAGGCACCATTACCTCCTTTATCGGGCCTAATGGCGCGGGAAAAAGCACTTTGTTGTCGATGATCAGCCGCCTGACAGACAGCGATGAGGGAGAAATCCTCATTGATGGACAGGCCATAAGCTTGACCAAAAGCGAGGAGCTGGCGCGTAAAATATCTATTTTAAAACAGACGAATGATGTGAATATCCGCCTAACCGTGAAGGAACTGGTGAGCTTCGGTCGTTTTCCGTACTCCAAGGGAAGATTGAACAGCGAGGATCGCAAAATGGTAGAGCAGTCCCTGGCTTATATGGGGCTGGAGGATATGAAGGACAAGCACATTCATTTGCTTAGTGGTGGACAGCGGCAGCGGGCTTTCATTGCCATGATTCTGGCTCAGGACACGGACTACATACTGCTGGATGAGCCGCTAAACAATTTGGATATGAAGCACTCGGTTCAGATTATGAAGACATTGCGCAATTTGGTGGATGATCTGGGCAAAACGATTCTGGTGGTGCTTCACGACATCAACTTTGCTTCCTGTTATTCGGACTATATTGTGGGCATGAAGGACGGCAGGCTGCTAAAGCAAGGAACCGCCGATGAGATGATTGACAGCCAGGTATTACAGGATTTGTACGATATGGATATTCCGATTCAACAGATCGGTAATCATAAAATTTGTGTGTATTTTAAATAAGGGGGAATTCAAATGAAGAAAAATATGATGCTGCTCACGTTGATGCTGGTGTTGGTGCTGATTGTATCAGCCTGTGGTAAAGCAGCTCCGGCTGCTCAGGAGACGACGGGTAACGGCTCATCCTCTGCTGCAACAACCGAAGCCAAAACGATCGAGGTCAAGCATGCACTGGATGAAAATCCGGTTAAGGTCAAGGTTAATCCGAAAAATGTCGTCGTTTTTGATTTTGGTGCGCTGGATACGCTGGACAAGCTGGGGGTGGATGTTGCGGCGGTAGCACAGCAGGATCTTCCTACGTATTTGAGCAAATATAAGGATTCCAAATATGCAAGTGCCGGTACGCTGTTTGAACCGGATTACGAGAAAATCAGTGATTTGTCTCCTGAATTGATCATCATCGGGGGCAGACAGGCAGATGCATACAAAGAACTAAGCAAAATTGCACCCACGATTTCGCTCGCTGTAGACACCAAGGATTATGTGAATTCTTTCAAGAAAAATGTTGAAACGCTGGGCCAAATCTTCGACAAAGAGGATGCTGCCAAACAGGAACTGGCTGCGATTGATAGCTCCATCAAGGCCGTACATGACAAGGCTGTAGCAAGCAAAGCCAAAGGCTTGATCGTACTGACGAACGAAGGAAGCCTGAGCGCGTATGGTTCACAATCCCGATTTGGTATCATTCATGATGCTTTTGGTGTCACACCTGTAGATCCTGACATTAAAGTATCCACGCATGGACAAAAGGTATCTTTTGAATATGTACAGCAAAAAAATCCGGATTATATCTTTGTCGTAGACCGCGGAGCTGTGGTGGTAGAAGAAGGCAAGGAACAGATTTCAGGCAAACAAACGCTTGAAAATGAATTGGTGAAGAAAACGAACGCTTATAAAAACGGCCATATTGTTTATCTTGATCCAAACTACTGGTATTTGTCAGGCAACGGTCTGGAATCTGTGTCTGAAATGATCAAGGAAATCGACGCTGCGCTGAAATGAGAGGGCATATAGATGATGTTGTACTAGATGATTATCTTTTACACATCTATACACCTCCTGTCTCCACGAATGAAAATGAGCTGTATCCTGTACTATATGTACAGGATGGCAGCTCATTATTTCTAAGCAGTCTGGATGAGTTGGAGCGGCGTTTTATTGCGGGGGAGCTCCCCCGTGTCGTGCTGGTAGGCATTCAGACCGTCAATCGGCTGGATGATTATACACCTTGGCAGGCGGCGGCTCTAGTAGAAGGAAGACCTGCCTTTGGCGGGGGTGGAGATGCTTATCTGGCATTTATAGTGACACAAGTCATGCCATACGTCGAGGCGGAATTTCCGGTTCAAACCGGACTGGAGCATACAGGAATCATCGGCGCCTCGCTGGGCGGATTGATTTCTATGTATGCCGCTTTTCGATATGCGGACGTATTTGGGCGCATCGGCTCGATTTCAGGCTCCTATTGGTATCCGGGCATGATCGGCTATATGCAGTCTGCTTCTTTTGCAACTGGAGCGGTTGGTACACACCAATTTTACGTATCCGTCGGGACGCGTGAAGGTGAGGGGAAAACGAATGTGCAGAAAGATATGGTTTCGTTAACCCTTCAGGCACGTGAAGCGCTACTGGGACAGGGGCTTGATGAAAAGGATATTCTTCTCGTGTTGGAAGAGGATGCGGTGCATCGAGTGGATTTTTTCCAGCATCAATTCCCCGAGGCCATCAAATGGTTGTTTCGATAGCACAAATGGAATACGGACTTTATGCAATAACCCCAAAGGATTGGAGATCGTGGAGTCTCTATGCCCTTTGGGGTTATTTTTTGCGTATAATAGAATAATATTCAAAATTTGATGTTACACGTTAATGAAAGTGAGGGAACCCATACATGAAAAAAAACCGTCTGGGATCTTCGGATTTGCTGGTAGGCGAGATTGGCTTGGGATGTATGTCCATTGGCACGGAGGAGCAGCAAGGGGTTCATCTGATACATGAAGCGTTAGATAGGGGTATAAATCTGCTGGATACAGCCGATTTGTATCATCACGGGCGCAATGAGGAAATTGTCGGGGCAGCGATCCGTGGGCGACGGCAGGATGTCATCCTGGCGACCAAGGTTGGCAATCGGCGTATACCGGGGCAGGAGGGCTGGGGATGGGACCCATCCAAGCCATACATCCTGTCTGCGGTCAAAGAGAGTCTGCGTCGCCTTGGAACGGACTATATCGACCTGTACCAGCTTCATGGGGGAACGATTGACGATCCAATGGACGAAACGATTGAGGCTTTTGAACAGCTCAAAAGTGAGGGCGTTATCCGCTATTATGGCATTTCTTCGATTCGTCCTCACGTCATTCGCGAGTATGCCCAACGCTCGAATATCGTCAGTGTTATGAATCAATATAGTTTGCTGGATCGGCGTGCAGAGGAAGAGGTGCTGCCTTTGCTGCAGGAACGGGGAATTAGCGTGATTGCACGCGGGCCAGTTGCGAGCGGCGTATTGGTTGACGGCGGGGGAGAAAAGGCAGCGAAGGGCTATCTGGACTATGAGGAAGCGGAGCTGCTGGACGTGAGAAAGCAATTAAAGACATTCGCAGGGGCAGATCGCAGCATGGGGCAGACAGCTATCCGTTACAGCCTGTCTCATCCGGCTGTTGCGGCTGTCATCCCGGGGGCAAGCTCATTGGGACAATTGGAGCATAATACCGCAGCAGCGGATATCCCGCCATTAACCGGGCAGGAGCGACCCTACAACAAATCAGCCGGGCCAATCGTTATGATGCGCAGTACCGCTGATACGGTAAACGTGTACTCGCTCTAGTTGCAATATATGGGAGAATCATTACAATATAAGAATAAGCTCAGGTTTATCATCCATAGATGAATATGGAGACGTTCATAAAATATACCCTAGGAGGGACACACCCATGGAACGCATCGAATCACAGCAGCAATATCAGGATTTGATTAACGGTGACGGTCTGACCGTCGTGAAATTTGATACAAACTGGTGCCCGGATTGCAAGACACTGGATAAATTCATGGACGGCATTATCGAGAAAAACGCAGATAAGCGCTTCTTTGCGCTCGACGCCGAGAAATTCCAGCCGATTGCCGAGGAAAATCAGGTACGTGGCATTCCAAGCCTGCTCGTTTTCCGCAACGGCGAAAAAATTGCACATCTGCACAGCAAATATGCCAAAACGCCAGCTCAAGTTTCCGAATACCTGACTACGCTGGAATCCAAACAATAATCTGTACGCAGGCTTCAAGCATGGAATGAACATATGTATCATTTTAGCAAATATCATTTCAGCAAAATAAAAAAGGGATATCCAAGGGCAGATGATTCATGCCACGCGGATATCCCTTTTTGAATATAAAGCAACAAATAATGGCTTACAAAATAATGAAGAAGAACACAGCCGCCAGTACGAAGCGGTAGATGGCGAATGAGGTCAGACTCAAGCGTTTGAGCAGACCAAGGAATGTTTTGATCGCCAGCATCCCGACGATAAATGCAGTAATAAAGCCGGCCGCGAACACTGGAAAATCGCTCATAGAAAGATGATCCATACTTTTGATCATATCAATGCCTGATGCGCCCAGCATGACGGGAACAGATACCAAAAATGTAAATTCAGCCGCTGCCGTATGACTTACACGTGCGAATAGGCCTCCGGACATGGTTGAGCCTGAACGGGAGAAGCCTGGCCATAGAGCTAGGACCTGAAACAAACCAATCGTAAATGCTTGTTTGTACGTAATGTCATCGATGGTTTGTGATTTAATAGGTGGATGAAATTTCTCGGCGGCGATCATCAGCAGGCCCCCGATAACCAAGCTATACAAAACGGTCTCAGGACCAAACAGGTATTGCTTGATTACATCACGGAACAGCACGCCAATCAGTCCCGCAGGGATCATGGCCAAAATAATATGCAGCAGATTAAGGCGTGGCTGGGATGAGGTTCTGCGTCTGAAATCAAACAAACTCAGGAATCTGCGCCAATACAATACGACAACCGCCATTACAGCACCTAACTGCACGATGACCTCAAACGTTTTGACCGTATCATTCTCTGTATTTAACCCGAGAAGATCAGCCGTCAGGATCATGTGACCCGTCGAAGAGACCGGCAAAAACTCTGTCAGCCCTTCAATTATTCCCATAATAATAGATGATAAAATATCCACTTTACTAGTTCCTCCTTACACGCGTACAGGGCAAACGACTCAGGTCGTTTGCCCTAAAATATGTCATTTGGATTCCGTTTCCAATTCCGATATCGGAGATTTTTGGTGTAAAATAATTTCCACCCGACGAATACGATTTTTACCCATTTCACGAATGATAAATTTCACATCATCTTCTATGAATTCCTTGCCCTGTCTCGGTTCTGGAACCCGGCTATACACCCACCCTCCGACAGTATCCACGTCTTCATTGTCCAATGCCATGCCAGTCAAATCACTCAGATCGGAAAGCAATACTTTACCATCCATCAAATAACTGTTCTCCGTCAATTTCTCGATTTCCTTCCGTTCATCCTTGTCAAATTCGTCTCGGATTTCGCCAACAATTTCCTCCAAAATGTCCTCAATGGTAATGAGACCGGAGGTTCCGCCGTATTCATCGACGAGAAGAGCGATATGAACCTGCTCCTTCTGCATGCGTTTCAGCAGCGTGTTAACGGGCATAACCTCGGGAACGGTCAAGATCGGCTGAATCAGACTATCGAAAACAAGCTCCGGATTGCGATCATACTCAAGGAACAGCTGCTTGGTATTAATCATACCGATGATCTGATCCTTGCTGTCTGTCGCCACCGGAAAACGGGTATACTGTTCTTCATGAATAGTCAGCATGTTTTCTTTCAGCGAGCGATTCGTAAACAAGCATACCATATCTGTACGTGGCACCATAATTTCTTTGGCAACGGTCTCGTCAAAAGCAAAGATCCGATTCACGTAGCCATATTCGGTGTTATTGATCTTACCACTTTCCACGCTTTCGGACAAAATGATTTGAATTTCCTCCTGAGAATGCGCTTCTTCATGTTCGCTTGCCGGTTGAAGACCGAACAGACGAACCAGACGGTTGGCCGAGCCGTTAAGGAGCCAGATAAACGGATACATAATCCGGTTAAACCACACGATAACGGGGGAGGTTAAGAGGCTGATTGCTTCCGCTTTGCGGATAGCCAATGTTTTGGGAGCCAGTTCACCGATCACCACGTGCAGGTAAGTTACAATGATAAATGAAATAATAAAGGCCAGGATATGTGAAAAATCCCCATTGATGTTGAGCTGTTGAAAGAGAGGCTCCAGCAATTTGACCACGGTCGGTTCACCGAGCCAGCCGAGTCCCAGAGCTGTAATCGTAATACCAAGCTGACAGGCGGACAGATAGCCATCCAGATTATTGACGACCTTTTGCAACGCCAGTGCATTTTTACGGTTTTCCGCTACCAGCTGATCGACCCGGCTGGAACGGATTTTAATGATCGCAAACTCGGTAGCTACGAAGAAAGCACTAAATAATATCAACACCGCAAACAAAAATAGACTGACACCTATACCCATATAATTTTCACTCATCCCTTTTTCGTTCAATTTTTTAATGAACTCCATTTTAAGTTCACTTGAACTTATTTTAAGAACTTAAAAGAAAATATACAAGGTTCATATGGAATCGTGGCAGGTCACCTGCCTCCAATTTGCACAGAAAATAGGGCATAATAGAATCCGCACGGCTCATTGCTTCACTTTACAAGCCTAGTTCGAGGGCGTATGATGAGTTCAAATGAACTTGAAATGTGATAAAGGGAGGAAAGCAGATGGAGTCTTTTACCCTCACTCGCCGTGATATGGCCCATTTGCTGTTGGCCATGGAAGGTCGCCGCGAATTGCAGCCTTTGGCCGTTCTTCAGGAGGCCTGGAGACGCACTCATAGTCATCTCGACCGTGCCGGCAGCACGATGCCGACATTTTTGTACACGGAAGTGACGCCTGTGCTGGATAAAATCATCAAGGGCAAGCACAGCGCCGCCTTTTCACTGCAGGAGATCGTTTCTCTAGGTCAATTGGTCGAGTATAGCCATGTCTCACTGGCCTCCATGCAAAATTGGGTCAAACGTGATTTCAAGGAGTTTCTCGGCGCTCCGAAGATCGGCAAAAAATACTCGGTCAACCAGGCAGCCATTTTGCTCATTGTAGAGGATTTAAAATCATGCCTTGATTTTGAATCCATTCGGCAGCTATTTCATATCCTGTTCCAACAGCCGGAAGATGATGCAGATGATCTGATTCAGCCCGTGGATTTGTACGCCGCGTATTCAACTTTGTTTGAGGAGCTGGATGCGAATGGAGATCAATTGCTGGATGTGACAGGAGTTGGACATGCAAAGGAAAACGGAAATTTTAGTACAGTGCAGCAGCGTCAGGAAGGTGCCACAGAGGAACTGCTGGTTCAGGCGGCAGATCAATACACCAGTCGGTTACCGTCTTTGACCTCCAACCAGCGTGAGGCGGTACGTAATACGTTGCTGGTAGCAGCGGTAGCGGTGCAAAACAGTTATTTCTTGTCCATGGCACGCCGGTATGTGAATGCGACGCTGTTTCTGGACTTTCAAGGTTAGATCAGGATTGGCGCTAGAAGCCAATCTTCTTTTTTTGCCCTTTTTCGAGTATAGTCTACCCTTTTGGTGACTGAAAAAGTATACAAAAGAGGTATATACACTAAAACGCTGTCAAAGATACAATAAGCATATATAATCCAGCAATTGGAAAAAGTTTGAATATCACTTCCAAAGCTTCTGGATACTCACAGGAGGTAATGGCATGTCCGATGTCTCCATCATCATTTGCACCCGCAACCGGATCGAAGACCTGACACGCTGTATACAGTCTATTGCAGCACAGCAGCAGCTGGAGCATACGGCTGTAGAATTGCTGATTGTTGATGACGGTGATATTTCCGGCGGGCAGGTCGAGCAATATCGTGACATGGTGTCCGGGTTGCCCCAAGGCGTTCTGAAGTATCATAAAAAAACTCGTCCCGGTGTTTGGCTATCCCGCTATGAAGCCTTGTCTCTCGTGCAGTATGATATCGTGCTGTATTTTGACGATGATGCCGAGTTGGACGATCAACTCTATATCCGGCGCTTGCTCGATACCTATGATCAGGATAAGACAATTGTGGGTGTTGGAGGGATTGCAAAGGGACTACATTCGAGCCGGGCAGGAAAGCTGCTGGGCGTTTTGACATTTCAGATGTCCCCATCCCTCGGCAAACTTTCACCCAGCAGTCTGGCAGGTTCATTACTGCGTTGGAGCGAAGCAACGGAGATATTTGACACCGAATTTTTTCATGGCTGCAATATGTCATTCCGAAAGGATGCGCTTCGGGATATGAAGCCATATCCATGGATGACCAGCTATGCTGTGGCTGACGATCTGTACATGTGCCAGCTGGCAAGCCGTTACGGCAAGCTCGTTATCAATCCCGACTTAACCATCATCCATCACGAATCTCCAAGCTCGCGTGATAAGGCGGGCAAGGTAGCCAAGGCTACAGCGATCAACCACTATTATTTTCTCGCTCTGAAAAAGGCGGGAGCCATTCAGTATGGAGCCCTGTTATGGACCTTGTCCTACTTGATGCTCAAAGAAACGCTGCGCCGCAATTTTAATGCCGCAGACGGGTACAGGCAGGGGGTGTTGTTCATTCTGAATCCGCGCAAGCAAAAATACAACGAGTATTTAGGCCCGGCGGTTCAGTAATCTGTTCTACACACATTTACAGGATAAAGGGGGAGTATGATGTTAAGCTTGTCCATTTCCCTGTGCACCCGAAATCGGATTGACGATCTGACCCGATGCATCAATTCAATTGCTATCGGCGGAGCACCGGAGGGATGTGAAACCGAGCTGTGGGTTATCGACGATGGAGAACTGCCGGAGCATGTGCTGGAGCGTTATGAGCGTCAGCTGGACAGAGTGGGTATTACCTTTCGATATCATCGCAAGGAGCAGCCGGGTTTATGGTTATCGCGTGTGAAGACGGTTGAGCTTGCGCAGGGTGACGTTATTTTGTTCCTTGATGATGATGTGGAGCTGCCGAGCAACTATTTGAATGAGTTAATGCGTACTTATGAAGCTTATCCGCAAGCTGCTGGTATCGGCGGCATTGCACAGGGAATGAGCAACAGTTTTATGGGGACGATTCGTTGCCTGCTGTCATTTCAGCAGTCTTTGTCCAAGGGCAGGTTGTCCCTCAGCGGTCAGTCCGGCTCGATGTACAACTGGCACAAGGCGAAGAAGACGTTCCGAACCGAGTTTTTCCATGGGTGTAATATGTCATTTCGCCGGGAGGCTATTCGTGGTCTGGAGCCGGTATCCTGGCTGCAAAGCTATAGCGTAGGCGAGGATCTGTTGCTTTCGCGTATCGCGATGAAAAGCGGCCCGTTGTACATCAATCCAGCGCTCACGCTGCTTCATCACGAATCGCCGTCCTCGCGCGACAATATGGAGCAGGTCACTTATATGCGGGTGATGAACCATATTCATCTGCTGCGGGACGAGCGTTCCGGACCGATTGGTTATGCAGCGTTGTACTGGACGACACTATATCAGATTTTGAGAGAGAGACCTCGGAAAAATCATGCTGCCATTCAAGGCTACAGAAGAGCGTTGAAGGCGATCTTTTCAAGTCAGAAGGAGCCTCTTGGCGGAGGGCAGCTGCCTGAACGCAATTCCAAAAAAACGGCAGGCTGATGGAGGTGCGGCGGAAGACGCGATGTGAGCAGAAATAAGGTTTAATAAGGAACGGGAGTTGGACGTGACATGAGCACATGGACAGCAGCAAGGAAAGTATTCACGGGTGACAGTCTTGCCAAAACGATCATGCGTACGAGCTTTAACAATTTTTTTGTACTGATCGTTACGACCCTGACCTCCATCCTGACCGCGCGTATGCTCGGAGTAGAGGGGAAAGGGGAGCTGGCAGCGGTTCTGTTGTGGCCAACGCTGATCGGCAGTGTATTGAGCTTCGGCTTGCCCACATCACTCATTTATAACATCAAGAAGAAAACAGGTACGACAGAAGAATTGCTGTCGCTGTCGCTGTGGATTCAACTGCCTGCCAGTTTGCTGGCTGGGGCTGTGGCCTGGATATGCATGCCCATGTGGCTTAGTGGCTATGGGGCGGATATTATCCAGCTGTCTCAGCTCTATTGTGCCGCAGCGATACCGCTCGCGGTGCTTACAGCACTGACGACGGCTCTGTCGCAAGGGTTGGATCGCTTTAGCGTCTACAACGGCCTGCTGTTTTACTACCCGTTGCTGAACTTCATCGGCCTGGTGACACTGTGGTTGATGGGCTTGCTCAATGTGCAGCTGGCGGGGACGGTGAATTTTGCGGCAAGTCTCCTTGCGCTGATGTGGGCGTTCCTCCGTTTGAGAAAGCATATGAATTTGCGTGCTTTTCGCCTGTTTACCCGTCGTGAGGTGCTCCGCCCTTATTATAGCTATGGAGCGAGAGTCTACGGGATGGAGTTGATGGGGACCCTGTCCACACAAACGGACAAAATTGTCATTGTGGCGCTGCTGTCCCCCAAAGCCTTCGGCCTATACTCTGTTGTCTACGCCTTGTCGCGTGTGTTCAATGTGGTGCAAAACGCCGTCACTAACGTAACCTTCCCCAAGGTGACCGGGATGGAGCACAGCAAAATTGTCGAAACAGTCGGCCGTGCTTTCCGCATCTCGATGGCTGCCATGTTGATCGTTATCGTGCCTGCTCTCTTCATTGGACGATACATGCTGGGTTTGCTGTACGGGCCCGCTTTTCTGGAAGCATCGCTAACGTTCTACCTGCTGTCACTGGAATGTATTATCGGTGGCGGCTCCTGGATTCTGGCTTCGGCCTTTAACGCGCTGGGGCGTCCGGGGCTTGTATTGTTCCGGCAAATTGTAGCCTATGCGATCACCGTTGGTTTGTTTTTTATTTGTACACCGATTTTTGGTCTGGACGGTATTGCCATTGCTTTGCTCGTAGGCGCTTGTGTACGGCTGGCATTCTCATTGTTTTCGTTCCCTATGTTTTTTAATGTTCCGCTATCACGGATCATTTTTGATAAAAGTGACATCACGTTTGTCATTCAGACCATACAAAAGAAGCGCAGGAAGGGAGAACTGAAAGATGCCGAATTCGCATCCCATGGCTAAACTGAAAAATAAGCTGAGCGTCATTCTCGACGTAGTCCCTCAAGGCTCGAATATCATTTATGTCGATTATCCCGTTTATAATAATGGTGGGGACGTCCTTATCATGAAAGGCACCGAGGCATTCTTCAAGGATAACGGTATTCATGTCCGTGCCCGTTACAGCGCCATGGATATTCCCGATCAGCTTCACATTCCGGGCGACTGGATTATCGTGTGCCACGGCGGCGGCAATTTCGGCGATCTGTATTTAAATCATCAAAATTTGCGAGAACGCATCGTTCGCGATTTCCCTAACCACCGAATTGTCATCATGCCGCAGACGATCCACTTTCAATCTGAACAGAAGGCCAATGAGGTCGCTGCCCTGTTCAATGGCCACCCCGATCTACATATGTTTGTACGTGACACACGCTCTTATCAGTGGGCCAAGGAGAAGCTGAATCAATGCAACATCACGCTATGTCCTGATATGGCGCATCAGCTCTGGCCGTTAAAGCCGACTACGGAAACCGTGAAGGACGTACTGTACTTCCTGCGTACCGATATTGAAACGGTAGGGGGGCAAAAGAAATTTGACGACGAGGCCCATGCAGCCCATCGTCTGGATTGGGACACTTTGTTCACTCCGCTGGAGGTGAAGGGAATTGTCTACTTCCAAAAGTTTTACCGTCTGAATAAAAAAATCGGTGGACCCTTGCCAACGCGTACCTTTTGGTACAAATACACTGACCATCTGATGAACAAAGCGGTCACGCTGTTCAGCTCTTACCGCGAGGTTCGCACCTCACGGCTGCACGGTCATATTCTGGCTTGTCTGCTCGACATGCCGCATATGGTCATTGACAATTCATATGGCAAAAATTCCCAATATTATAATACCTGGACTCAGCCAAATCCCAAGGCGAGGCTGTTTAACGATGCACCTGAGGAATTAGAGCAGCCGTCTTAATATAAGGAAGTTATTTAATATTGAAATGCGGCTTCGAACGTACGGGAATGCAAAAAAGCCTCCTGACCCTTTGTGGTGTAGGAGGTTTTTGGCTTGATGCTCTAATATATAGGCTATAGAAAATAAAAAAAATTATCTTTTTAATAAATAATGTATAATAATCAAAATAATGAGAGGAAGATTCCTGAAATGTTAAAAAAATCATTGTTGTATACTGTGATTATCATAGCTATAGCAACGCTGGTGAATCTCGTTACTTCTCCTGAAAATATAATAAGTGCTTTTCAATACGGTTTTTGGACTGGAATAGGAATGCTGCTAACCGCTATAGTTATTGTATTTTTAATTGTATTAGCATTCATTTTTTTAACAAGAATTTTTGACAAGTCACAAAACAAACGCCATTTAAGGCTTTTGTTACCCACCAAGCCACCGTATCCGACATGTCTAGTGCCTTATAGCCTTCCAGCACAGCGTCCTCAACGGCTCCTGTATAGGTATCTATGATGCTTAATAGAGTAGCAAATCCTGCAGTGCCGCCTATTGCATTTCGAACGCCTTTTGGTAATTTATCCCACGCTGCTCTTAATAACTTAACTGCCCATGATAGCTTACCTTGAGTGCTAATTGCCCCGGAATTATTTTTTTCTAGCGAATTGCCGTTTCGATCATAGGCAGCCCCATTAATTAGATATATTCCAGAAGGTTTTATAGATAGTAATCTTTGTATCTCATCATCTAATTCTTGATGAACCCAAGTACAAACAAGCTGTAAGGTCCAGGTGAATTTGACCTCAAAGCCGACATCTACAGGTTTCTTTTTAGTAATGGTTGTCTTTAGTTGCTCTTCCTGAGATGGTGTGAGTTTCTTCAGTCCGCCGGGGTAATCTATGAAATCCAGCCCCTGTAATCCCTGTTCCCGATAGCTTTTACAGTATCCACTGATGGCAGGAAACGAGCGACCGAGAATCGCAGAGATTTCAGAGAGCGTCTGGCCTTCGTTGTCATTCGGATCACCACCTTTTACTGGGTTCTTATTAATTCTTTACCCATTTGGGTGGCTCATAATTTACGAGTTCAATCTATATAATACCTTTATTTTTCGGAAACAAAAACGTTTACATAAACGTAATTATAAACATTTACGTTTGTATTTTTAATTTGATGTTGTTGACAAAAATCTACAACTCTTTTTTGTAGAAATATGAGGTTACAATGATATATGGGTAGTACCAGCGAAGCTAATACCACCGCAAAGTAAATGTAATTAAAACGGGAAATTATAACCTCTCTGGCAACTTAATATTTTTTGTCTAGCTGATTTTTTAGTATTTCTATATGCTTACTAAGCAATTCTATTTTTCTTTGGAATAATTTATTTATTTTTCTTATTTTAAAGAGGTAGATCAACGCACATGAACATATAAAAATATGAATAAAGCAGAACCAGTAGATCATGGTTACAGATATAGTCCAGGTCCCTATTAGAATCCTCTCCTTACTTCGATTTTGTTAGTTGGGTTGTTTCTGCTAAAATCTCATCTAATCGATGCATTGCTTTGTTTTTTCTAAAGATGTTAATGATAAAAATAAGAGCAAAAATTAAGAGCAGTATTTCACTTCCTAAGAGAAAAAGTATAGACATTTCATGAAGAAATAATTCATCAAACATAGAGATTACCTCCAATTATAATAATATTTGACATATAAATACATAATATGTTAATCTTCAAAAGTATCATACCATATTAGAGGAGGAAGAACATGAAAAAAGTTGTAGCATCTGCAATATTGTCCGCTTCTCTTTTACTTTCAGTAGCACCCGTTAGTTTTGCAAGTGAGGTCCCTTCTGTTACATTTTCAAGTCAGGATTTAGATAAGATATCTGATCATTTAAATGATTTGGGTCTTTCTAAAGAAGTACAACAAAGTCTAATAGAAAAGATTAAGGTGGGAGAACTTCCTGATTCTGACAATCCAGAAAAAAAAGGTACTGGTATTACAAGTGAAACAGAATCATCAGATGGTTTGAAAATACAAAGAACCACATTTCCTGATGGTTCCGTAATTCAGTCAACAATAGATCTTACAAACGCGAAAATAAAGGAAGAACATGTAATTACTCCAAATGATGTTTCAGGGGGATATGCCTCAGGAGGAACTGGTTATAGAACATTTACAAATGCAACAGTGAGAGAAGAAACTTCTTTCGTTAAAGCAAGATTTTTTGCTGATTATACATTAGTTCAAGGTGGCTATAGCTATATATCAGACGCTTATGATCCTTATGTTGATATAATTGGGGGATACTCAAGTGGAGATAATTTAGTTGTTGATCAACCTAAACAGACTGACTCAAGACCTGCTCGTGCAACCTTGACATTTACTTGGGTCAAAATAAATGGTTACTTTAGCTCTACATACAAATTATTTTTATATGTTAACAACAGTTCAGTAAACTCACAATTACAAACATATTAATTAATAATTTGGTATTTTTTCTTATTATTCTATTTATAAGCGAGAAACAGAAAAGGCTTCCTCCAAGTTAAGTAAACTCTGGGGAGCCTTTTTTATAAACATTTACGTAAATGTTTTATGTACACATAAAATTAAATATCAATTTTCCTTAAAGTACATTCTAAGAGCCTCATTAATAATACGAGTTTTTTCCCCTTTTCTCCCTTCTGCGCCTTCCTCATCAAGCTTCTTTTCAAATCATTTTCTAACCACACTATATCCCGTTTATATAATTCTTCAAATTTCTTCTTTTTAGGCTTCACAGGTTTACTTTCAAAAGAAGTGTCTAAAGTTCTGGATGAACACTACTGCATAAATTATATTCTACTAATTAATAACGTAATATATTATTGATGTAGGATATAAAATTTGTGAAACAAGCAAAAAAATAGTATTTTACCATAAATATTTGATAAAAAATATCTAGTCAAGCTGGTGAACAATTAAGCTCATGAATATTTAATGGCTAGAATTTTAGAAAAAAAGATATGAACTATAGCTTAGAGAAGTAAGTTGACATTAAATTTTCAATACAAGTGTTAGCATGATCGTGCAACCAAAACAGCAGCGGAGAGGGCGGAATCGTTCTGAAGAAGCGTTAGCGTTCGCCTTTGCCCCCGGATTTCTACCTATAAAAACTATAATCAGGAAATCCGCGGGCAACAGCGATCGGAAGAATGATCCGTCCGCGTAGCGACCGCTATTGCACAAAAATTTCACTCCAAACGTCGCTTTATTTTGACAATTCATTTCATAAATAGATATAATTTATGGGATAAAACTTGCAGAAAACCGGGGGTTTACCCGATTTTTGCATAACATCACATGATATATAATTATTTAAAAATGAATCGAGGCTGACGAATGAGCAATCAATCGATGGACATGCTTCTCACCAAGGATATCGTGCGTGAAGGGGAAACGATTTTGCGTACGAAGGTTGATCCGGTATGCCTGCCGCTGTCTGAAGAGGACCTTCAACAGATGCAATGGATGCTGGATTATCTGAAAAATAGCCAAAATGAAGAGCTGGCCACCCGCTATGAGCTGCGCCCGGGTGTAGGGCTATCCGCCAACCAGGTAGGTCTGAATAAAAGAATGTGCGCTATCTATTATGAGGATGGAGACCAAACGATAGAGTATGCGTTGTTTAATCCGAAGCTGGTCAGCCACTCCACATCCATGATTTATTTGGAACAGGGTGAAGGATGCTTGTCAGTGGATCGTTACATACCCGGATATGTTCCGCGTTATGAAAAAATTCGCATCAAGGCTTATTTGCCGGACGGAACGCAGGAGCTACTGACCTTCAAAGGCTATGCAGCGGTTGTGGTACAGCATGAAATGGACCATTTAGACGGTATTATGTTCTATGACCGCATCAATCCGGAAGATCCGCATAAGCTTCCACAGGGAGTTCATATTGAACCTTTTGTGCGCAAATAGTTCATGATCCGTAAAGTGTGGTGACTTCGTTCGCCACATTTTTAATTTTCAAGAAAATATGGATATATATGTTGCGAAGCTTTAAACTGGAGTCATATACCTGTAGTCACATACATTGAACTGATAAATGTGAGATATACACGGAAATGTAAGCGCTTATTTTACTGGGGGGATGGCATGTATCGTGGAGTAAGGCATTTGATGAACAATATGCGCATGCGGAATAAACTGCTCTTCTCCTACGTGCTGATTGTCATGATCCCGGTGCTGGTGGTGGGCGGCTGTGTTACTTTTTATTTGCGTCAGCAGGCACTTGACAGTGCGATTGCCCAGACGGTAAACAATGTGGAAAAGATTAAGAGCCAGACTGCAAATTTACTGCGTGTGCCAACAGATATTTCCAATGGGCTGATGTTCGATAAAAGGCTCAGGGAAATGGCGAACCACCGTTATTCGGGCATGGTTGAGCTAATGAATGCGTATCATCAATACAAGGATTTTAATGAGTATGTGCAGCAATATCGAGAAATTGCTACCGTCCGGTTTTATTCATATAATCCGACGCTTGTCAATAATCTGGAGTTTATTCCAGTGGACTCCAACATAGAGCGTCAGGAATGGTTCAAAACGGCCTTGAAGGGGACAGCAATTAACTGGTTTTATATTCAGGATAAAGAGGATAATCCGGTTAATCGCTTGAGTCTGGTGCGGCAAATTCCGTTTCCCGAATACAATACCAAGGGAGTTTTGATGATAGCGCTGAGTCAGACGGAGCTGAATCATATGCTGAGCAAGGAGCCGTTTGAAACACTGATTGCGGATCGCAACGGGATTGTGGTCGCAGCAACGAATCCACAATCGGTGGGGCAGACATTGGCAGGTTTACATCTGGGCTTTGATGTCCAGCGGGCGGGTAAAGGTATATATGAAGCCAAAATAAACGGAAAGCCCTCGAACATTATTGTGGATGAGCTGCTGCCGACCTCAAGTGTGAGCGGATTCACAATTATTTCGGTATTTTCGACGGAACATATCGTGCAGGGGGCGAACCGGGTCAGCCTGATTGGTGCATTATGTGTTCTTGCGGTACTGATCATGGCGCTGATTTTGATTACCATCATTTCGTGGCTCATTACCAAACGGCTACAGCGGTTGAGCTATGAACTGGGTAAAGTAGCCTCAGGCGATTTCCATGTGGTGTCAAGTGTGGAGGGAAGGGACGAGATCGGGGATTTATCCCGCCGTTTCAACTATATGGTGACCAGCATCCGCCAACTCATGACGCAGGTATACGAAGCGAGTGAGCAAAATAACAGACTCGAACTGGCGCAAAAGGATATCAAGCTAAAAATGATGGCCAGTCAAATTAATCCGCACTTCCTGTTTAATGCGCTGGAGTCTATCCGAATGAAGGCGCATCTGAACGGGGAAGCCGAGATTGCAACGACGGTGCGTTTGCTTGGCAGGCTGATGCGGCGGAATCTGGAGATTGGCAGCGGTACAACGACGGTGCGTCAGGAACTGGATATGGTGCGGTCCTATTTGCAAATTCAGCAGTTCCGATTCGGGAATCGTTTGATCTATGAAGTGAATCTGGAAGAGCACGCTGAGGACATATCCATCCCTCCTCTAATCATACAGCCGCTGGTGGAAAATGCAGTGATTCATGGCCTCGAAAATAAGGAAGAGCCGGTTACGGTAAAAGTAGATATCACAATGGAGCAACGAGAGCTGCACATTAAAGTAGCGGATGATGGAATTGGCATGGAAGCAGAGCAACTGGCCCGCCTGCTGGCACGGATCAAGGGAACGGATGAGCCGGAAGGGAGTAGTATTGGTCTGCGTAATGTCCACCAACGTCTAACGTTGATGTATGGCGAACGTTATGGTCTGCAGATTGAAAGCGTGTTGCAGGCAGGAACAACCGTATACTTTTCCATACCCAAGGAGGAAGGTTCGAATGTATAAAGCGATGATTGTGGATGATGAGCCTGCGATTCGAGAGGGACTGTCCTCCATTATTGACTGGGGGGATTGTGGCTTTCGGATTGTAGATACAGCAGGGAGCGGGCGCGAGGCTTTGGAAAAATTCGGAGAGCACCAGCCGGAGCTGGTTATTGTCGATATTCGTATGCCAGGCATGAGTGGGCTGGAGGTCATACGGAACATACGTGAAATGAACAGTGAGCCGTTCCATTTTCTTATATTAAGCGGATATGCAGACTTTGATTATGCCCGACAAGCCATGGGCTTCGGAGTGGATGGTTATTTGTTGAAGCCTGTCGATGAGGAAGAGATGACGACAGAGCTGAAACGGGTACGACGAAGCATTGACGACGAAAAGGAAAACGGCAAGTGGGGAGGTGCTTCTCACCATGACCGTGATTGGATTGAAGCACTGCTGTTCCCGGTTCAAGCGGATAGGGCTATCCGCGATTCAAGGGAAATTGGCAGTCCTTTGGATGAAGAGATACGACAAAATGAACAGTACGGGCAGCATCTGGCGCTGCCGGCTTTGGATTGGGCCAGCTATCAGATTATTTTGCTGGATCTGCGGATACCTGACTGGGATCGGCAAGCCCGGCAATCGGCAGCCAAACAGCGTCTGGCAGAGATGTGTCGGGAGCAGGGTAGAGGCATGGTGTTTGAGGCCGGAATCTATACAGGCCTGCTGCTTCCCGCCACGGTGAGAACAGAGGAAAAGGCTGCCGCGCTGCTGGCTTCCTGGCGACAAGAGCTAAAGCCGTGGGCAACCGAGATTTATGTGGCTGCTGGTGATCCGGTGGCGAAACTAACCGATATTCCCAGCTCTTTTGAACAGGCGCTGCGGTTATTAGAGCGTACCTTTCTGTTTGGGATGGAAAGGGTGATGCTCTTCAGTGATCTGCATCCATTGGAAGCGATGAACGCCGGAATGGACGAGGCGTCCAATAAAACAGTAGACCCCGCGCGTTACGCAGAAAAGCTTTACTATGCGCTGGACATGGCAAGCCGGGAAGCGGCGTTACGTGTATTAAAGGAAATGGAAGTCCAATTTCCTCAGGTTTATCGCACGGAAGCTGCAATTAAGGCGGCATTTGCCCAGGCGTTTACGTTGGCGCTCAATAAGTATGCGACTGGACAGGATCAGAGCCGAGCGGTGTTGGAGGAGCATTCGAGCTTGATTACCGATGTATATGCCTATTCTACACTGGGCGAACTGGTCGATCACTCTGTTGAGCATATATTGCAATGGATAGGTCAGACTGACTCAGGCGGCAAGGAGATCATTATGAAGCAAATGATAGATTTCATACATAGTCACTATGATGAAAATTTGCGGCTGGAGTTATTGGCAGACATGTTCCACTACAACAGTGGTTATTTGGGCAAACTGTTTAAAAGCCATACCGGCGAGGCTTTTAATGCCTACCTGGATAAAGTAAGGATTGAGCGAGCCAGGGAATTGCTTGCACAGGGAATTAAGGTGCATCAGGTAGCAGGTCGTGTGGGGTATGCGAATGCTGATTATTTTCATAGCAAATTCAAAAAGTACGCAGGGATGTCGCCTTCCTCCTACCGTAATCGGGTTCAGAATAACGGAGGGACGGATGGCTGTTAATCGATTCCCTCGGTATCATTCTATGAAGTCTCTCTTGCAGATGTCGGAGGAAGGTTCTCCGAACGAAGAGAGACTTTTTTTGTGAGAAAAAATTGAAGTAGATCAATCGCAAATGTCACACTAATTAGAGAATTTGAGTCGATTTCACAAATTTGCCATCGTTACGACACAACTTTGACACGGTGTTCACACTTTCGATTCTATTTCATTCAAATCTATTCTATATAATGTTGTTATTCTGAAGTCGGGTCATGATAAAAAAATGATCAATTCATATGCGACAAAGTGAATGTTATCACAAAGTTTGAATGTTGGCTTCAGAGACTAATTTAGCATGCGATTCTTAAGAAAAGTACAGGGGGAGGAATAACATCATGGACGTATTAGAATTGGCACGGTTGCAGTTTGCGACAACCACGATTCTTCACTTTGTTTACGTGCCGATCTCCATTGGATTGTCACTGTTGGTGGCGATCATGGAGACCATGTATGTAATCAAAAAAAATGATTTGTACAAAAAAATGGCTCAATTTTGGGGAACGTTTCTGCTAATCAACTTTGCAGTGGGCGTGGTAACCGGGATTTTACAGGAATTTCAGTTCGGGATGAACTGGTCCGACTTTTCCCGTTTTGTCGGCGATGTATTTGGTACGCCGCTGGCGATTGAAGCACTGCTTGCATTTTTTCTGGAATCCACTTTTATCGGCTTATGGGTATTCGGTTGGGAAAGGCTGTCCAAGGGTGTCCATTTAATTTGTATGTGGCTGGTTTCCATCGGTACGATGCTCTCCGCTTTGTGGATTCTGGCTGCCAATTCGTTCATGCAGCGTCCCGTAGGATATGGGATCGTAAATGGACGTGCAGAAATGCAGGATTTTGCTGCTCTGCTAACGAACGAGCAGCTTATGTGGGAGTACCCTCACACCATATTTGCCGCCATTGCAACCGGGGCTTTCCTCGTAGCAGGTATTAGTGCCTGGAAGCTGATGCATAAAAAGAATATGGACTTTTTTAAGCCTTCTTTTAAATTGAGTATTATTGTTGCATTAATCAGTGCCATTGCTATTCCTTTGTTTGGTCATGGACAGGCTCAATATTTGGTCAAAACACAGCCCATGAAGATGGCTGCCAGTGAAGCCCTGTGGGAAAACAGCGGCGATCCGGCGCCTTGGACGGTTGTGGCGTGGATTGATCCTGGACAGCAGGAGAATACCTTTGAGATTAAAGTTCCGTTTGCACTGAGTTTTCTGTCGTATAGCAAGTTTTCCGGCTCCGTGCCTGGTATGAAGGAGCTTCAGGCACAGTATGAAAAAAGCTACGGTCCGGGTG
The DNA here is from genome assembly GCF_000236805.1 of Paenibacillus peoriae KCTC 3763. GTDB lineage: Bacteria > Bacillota > Bacilli > Paenibacillales > Paenibacillaceae > Paenibacillus > Paenibacillus peoriae. The sequence continues at coordinate 58,159 of NZ_AGFX01000001.1, forward strand.
ATTATATCCCGCCAGTGCGTACTACCTTCTGGAGCTTCCGCATTATGATTGCGGCGGGATGTGCCATGATTGCACTTGCTCTATACGGAGCTTACCTGAGTTTGCGCAAAAAATTGGAGGGCTCGCATCGTTGGTTCTACCGTCTGATGCTGTGGGGGATATCGCTTCCATTCATTGGGAATACTGCGGGCTGGATCATGACCGAAATGGGGCGCCAGCCGTGGACCGTGTTTGGTTTGCTTCAAACGAAAGATTCCGTTTCACCTACCGTTGTAGCAGGAGAAGTGCTGTTCTCACTGATTGCATTTACGACGCTGTATCTCGTTTTAACGGGTATACTGGCATTCCTGTTTGCTCGTACGGCTCGTAAAGGTCCAGATATTGAGCCGCATCAGCATACGGTCATTCATGATCCATTTGCTCAAGGGGGTGACACCATTGTCGTTAAATGATTTATGGTTCTTGTTGATCGCTGTGCTGTTTACCGGCTTTTTCTTTCTGGAAGGTTTCGATTTTGGTGTGGGGATGGCTACAGGATTGGTGCCGCGTAATGACCAGCAAAAACGTTTGATGATCAATACGATTGGTCCGTTTTGGGATGCCAATGAGGTATGGCTAATCACGGCGGCAGGTGCGATGTTTGCCGCTTTCCCGCACTTTTATGCGACCATGTTCAGCGGATATTACCTGGTATTTGTGTTCATCCTGCTAGGTTTGATCTTGCGTGGAGTTTCCTTTGAATTCCGTGGCAAGGCAGAAGGCAAGTGGTGGACAGGCACGTGGGATGCATGCATTCTAGTAGGCAGCTTCCTGCCGCCCATGCTGTTCGGTATGGCTTTTGCCGCTCTTGTAAAGGGGGTACCGATTCAGCAAAACATGGATTTAAAAGCGGGATTTTCCGATGTGTTCAACGGATATACGGTATGGATCGGACTGACCGTGGTCGGGATGTGCCTGATGCATGGACTGACGTTTGTTTCACTGCGGACGGTTGGAGAGGTGAGAGACCGCGCTCGTGTGATCGCGTCCAAATTCCTGCCGGTATTGGGTATTTTACTCGCCGGAATGGTGGTATGGACTTATTTTGCAACGGATTTATTCGCACGTCGTGGTCCCTTTATGTATGCTGCGGTTGCGGTCGGAATTGTCGCCTATGTGCTCGCATGGTATTTCCTTAAGCAACGCCGTGAAGGCTGGGCCTTCGGAATGACGGGTGCCATCATTTTGCTGAGCTTCGTTTCATTATTCGTCGGCTTGTTCCCGAGATTTATGGTGAGTTCGATCAACAGTGCATTTGATTTAACAATTTATAATGCAAGCTCCAGTCATTACACGCTGAAGGCCATGACGATTGTTGCAGCAACGCTTTTACCCTTTGTGCTGGCCTACCAGGCGTGGAGCTATTTCGTTTTCCATAAACGTCTCAGTGAAAAGGATCATTTGGAATACTAATGGATAAAGCATGGTTTGAATTAAAGGGCATTCGGCCAGTCATGCTGCTGCTGGCCGCCCTTTCCCTTCTCCAGGGGGCCGCTGTGATTGCACAAGCGACCTTTTTGGCGAAGGCGGTGACGATTTTATTTGAAAAGAATCCGCTGGTGATGGCTTGGCCGTCACTGGCGCTGTTTTTGGCGGCTTTTGCAGCAAGGCATACGGTGATTTGGCTGCAACGTCGGACAGCAGGCCGTTTTGCCGAAGCAGCAGGCGCTTCCTTGCGGGAGCGTCTGCTTGCACGTTTGTTCGAGCGTGGGCCGGGGTTTGCCGCGAAGGAAGGCAGCGGCAAGCTGGTAACGCTGGCGCTGGACGGCGTAGATCGTTTTCGCACGTATTTGGAGCTGTCCATCCCTCGTATGATAGACATGCTGGCTGTAACTTTACTGGTGCTTGTATATGTTTTCACATTGGATGTCATTTCAGGTGTCATTTTGACGATTACAATGCCGATCCTGGTGGGCTTCTTTATTTTGCTCGGCTTGGCGGCGCGTAAGCAGGCAGACAAGCAGTGGCGTTCCTACCGTCTGCTGTCGCATCATTTTACGGATTCGTTGCGCGGGCTGCAGACCTTACGATTCCTGGGCCGCAGCCGAGAGCATGGGGAAACTGTCGGGAAGGTCAGCGACCAATACCGGGCGGCCACGATGCGTACGCTGCGAGTCGCGTTTCTTTCCTCATTTGCTCTCGACTTTTTTAGCATGCTGTCGGTCGCTTTTGTGGCGGTGGGCTTGGGTTTGCGCCTGATTAGTGGATCGGTGGGCCTGGAGGCAGCGCTTATGGTACTCATCCTGGCCCCGGATTATTTTATGCCGATCCGTCAGCTCGGATCAGACTATCATGCCTCGCTGGATGGCAAAGAGGCTTGGGGCGCGATGCGCTCTATTCTGGCCAAAGATGAGCGAGACACCGATTCCGCAGAAGTTTTCTCGGGTCGTGGCAGCGCGGTTAATGCTAAAAATGGTGGTCATGGCGGCAATGGTAATGGTCTAGCCATCACAGGGCAGGAAACTCTGAGACTGTCGGATGTGTGCCTCCTCAATGAGGACGGCTCCGCGAGGCTTGACCATGTATCTGCAAGCATCGAGCCGCACGTGAACATGATCGGCATCGTCGGAGCCAGCGGTGCAGGTAAAACAACGCTGCTCAGTTTGCTTGGCGGCTTTGCCGATCCGACTTCGGGCGAGCTGAGCCTGAATGGATGCCCTTTAGTCGGTGATGCCAAAGCCGAATGGCAGCGGCACATTGCCTATATTCCGCAGCATCCATATCTGTTCAGCACTTCTTTGGCGGATAATATCCGCTTTTATGAGCCGGAGGCATCCAACGAGCAGGTGGAATGGGCGATTGATGCGGTAGGACTCCGCGAACTGGTGGATGGACTTCCTGGTGGGCTGGATGAGCCTATTGGTGAAGCAGGCCGGACACTGAGTGGAGGACAGGCGCAGCGGATTGCCTTGGCACGTGCTTTGCTGAGCAATCGTCCGGTCATTTTATTGGATGAGCCAACCGCACATCTGGATATTGAGACGGAATGGGAGCTGAAGCAGACGATTTTGACCGTTTTGCAGCACAAGCGAATCTTTCTTGCCACCCACCGGCTCCATTGGATGCCGGATATGGATGGTGTCTGGATGATGCATCAAGGACGTCTCGAAGAAGCAGGCACTCATAAGCAATTGGTTGCACGCAAGGGAGCATATTTCCGATTGCTGACAGGAATGACGGAAGAAGGGGGCAGACAATATGAGAGCGGTGGACAATAGCGGTCAAGGCTGGTTTTTGTCTTATTTGAGACAATATTGCTGGGCCTTTCTGGCGGCGGCGCTTTTGGGTGCACTGGCGATTGGTTGTGCAGGCGCGCTGCTCTTTACGTCCGGTCATCTGATTACCCGTTCGGCTCTAAAACCGGAAAATATATTGATGGTGTACGTGCCGATTGTGCTTGTGCGAACATTCGGCTTTAGTAAAGCCGTCATTCAATATCTGGAGCGTTTGGTCGGGCATGATGCCGCGTTGCGCCTGGTGTCCCGTATGCGGGTACGGCTTTACCGGGCAGTAGAGCCGCAAGCGCTGATGATTCGCAGCAAATTCCGTACAGGGGACCTGTTGGGATTGCTGGCAGAGGATATTGACCAGCTGCAAAATATCTATTTGAAGCTGGTCCTGCCTGCCTTATCGGCACTGCTGATTTATGCGATAGGCATCTCAGCGCTTGGATGGATGGACGGGACTTTTGCTCTGCTGATGGCGTTGTATTGTGCATATTTGCTTTTGATTGCCCCGGCCATATCGCTGTGGACCTCACTCGCCAAACGGCGAACGTTCAAGCGGGAACGGAGCAAAGCATACCAGGAGCTCACCGATGCTTTGTTCGGCATGAGTGATCTGGTGCTGAGCGGGCGGACCGAGCGTTTTCTCGCTTCCTTTGCAGGGCGACAAAACAAGGCTGCTATGGTGGAAAATTCGCTTCGGCGCGGAGAGTGGCGCTCCCATTGGATTGCACAATGCGTTGTCGGCGGCGGAATTGTGATCATGACGGCATGGGCCGGAGGGCTGGTAGCACAAAATCACCTTGAAGCCACATGGCTGGCCGCCTTTGCGCTGACGGCCTTTCCGCTGCTGGATGCCTTTGTTCGTGCCGGAGAAGCGGTGGTTCATGCACCGGAGTATCAGGATTCGCTGCGACGATTGAAGGATACAGAGAAAAATACGCATACACCTGCTGTGGATAAAGAACAGCGAGCAACAGATGTTACAGCTGAAGCAACGGGGACACATGCTGCTGTGCGCCAATCTGGCAATGCAGGCGAGCTGCTGTTGGATAATGTAAGCTATCGCTATTCGGAACAACAGGCTTGGAGCGTGTGGAATATTTCCATGCGCGTGCCGCAGGGAGGCAAGGTTGCGCTGCTTGGCCGCAGCGGTGCGGGCAAATCTACATTGTTAAACCTCATTCAAGGAGCATTGCAGCCGGAAGAAGGGAGCGTCACTGTCGCTGGTGTACCTGTATATACGGGTGGAGCGTATTCCAGCTTGTTTGCGGTATTAAACCAGCAGCCGTATTTGTTCGATACGACGGTAGCGAACAATATTCGGTTGGGGCGACCCGATGCTTCGCTGGAAGAGGTTCGTGCGGTAACGGAACAGGTGGGGCTTGGAGCCCTGATTGATTCTTTGCCGGAGGGCTACGATACGCGGATGCAGGAAACGGGCCTTCGTTTTTCGGGTGGAGAAAGGCAGCGCATTGCACTGGCACGGATTTTGCTGCAAAATCACCCGATTGTTTTACTGGATGAGCCGACGGTAGGGCTTGACCCGCCGACAGAGCATGAACTCATGCAGACGATGTTTCGTGTGCTGGAGGGCAAAACACTGATTTGGATCACGCATCATCTGACAGGAATGGAGCATATGGACGAGGTGATCTTCATGGAGCAAGGCGGCATTTCCATGCGAGGCAGTCATGAACAGCTTTGGCAGGAGCAGTCCCGCTACCGTAACCTGTATGAACTGGATCATCCACGTTTGTGACATCACAGGGAAGATCAAGCCTCGATAAAATAATTCAAGCATCAGGAGCCAGCGCAGATATGTCCGGCTCCTTTTACTTCTCTATCCGCTGTAGGATCAAGCTTGTTCCGAATCAGCAAAAAAGTTATGCTTGTGAGGCATAAAGACACTCGGAACGGTTTGAAGCATTGATCTGCTCGGTTAGTGCATTTTGCATACTGCTGCAAGGAGGCCCGTATGACGTATAAACAAATTAAATGGATGATTTTATTTGTACCTACACTAACGGTTGGAGCTTGGGAATATGTGAGACACCAATTTTTGCTCTCTTATATCTCGATGAATGTGGGCAACTGGCTTACTCCGGTTATCTTGTATTTGGTCAGTATAACGCTATTGACCAAACTCTTCCATATGCTGGAACGTATTCAGATGGAGCTGCAACACGAACGCACGGCCAAAGCCGCCTTTGAAGCGAGAGAGGAACTTGCCAGGGAGCTGCATGACGGGATAGCCCAATCTCTTTTTTTATTGTCCGTCAAAGTGGATCGGCTGGAGCACAACGGCGATCAAGGCCAGTATCGTCAGGATATTTACAAAATCAGAAAGACCGTCCACGAAGTGAACCGCTATGTTCGTCAGGCGATTGCCAATTTAAGATTTGATCCGACCCCGGGCGAAATGCTGATAACCAACGAATCCCTGGACTACAAGGTGCAGCAAATGATTCACGAAATTCCTGTGCATGTAGATATTCAGTGGACGATTCCTGATATTGCGCTGACTCCCAAAGAGAAGATAGAGCTTCTGGCCTGCATTCGTGAGGCGGTTATCAATATTGAAAAGCACTCAGGGGCTTCCAAAGGATGGATTACCGGGGAAGGTGACCAAGATCAATGGAAAGTTATCGTCAAGGACAACGGTAAAGGCTTTACCACGGATCTTTCTCTGTTTAAAGACAGATATGGTCTGAATATCATGAAGGAAAGAGCGGAAGCTATGAATTGGACATTTCGGCTTCTGTCAGATTCTTCGTATACCACAGTGGAAATATCCAAAGAGGGAGAACACCAATGACGCATATCCGTGTGCTGGTCGTAGATGATTCTGCTCATGCTCGCGAAGCTATCTGTGAAATATTAGCCATGGATCAAAGCTTTGAAATCATCGGTGTGGTAGACAACGGTGAAAAAGCAATTGAGTTTACCGGGCAATGGCTGCCGGATTTGATCCTGATGGATATTTCGATGCCCGGAATGGACGGGCTGGAGGCTACACAGCGGATTAAGCTCTTGTTTCCATATGTGAAAATAGTGATGATCACCGTGTCGGATGATATGATTCATCTACTTGAAGCTTTGAAACGAGGTGCCCAAGGCTACCTGTTAAAAAACATAGCGCCCTCCACATGGCTGGAGTACCTGCATTCTATCGTGAATGAGGAAGCACCGCTGAGCCGGGAACTGGCTTTTCAAATCTTGAAAGACGTTACGATAACGGCAAAAAAGGAACCGCAGGTCCATCTTACCTCAAGAGAGCAGGACATTTTGTATGGGGTGGCCGCGGGGTGGACCAATAAGGAAATCGCTGAGAAATACGGCATTTCAGAGTATACGGTAAAAAATCATCTAAAAAATATTTTGCAGAAGCTGCATGTTCAGAACCGTGTACAATTGACGAGATATGCGTTGGAAATGGGGCTTGTTCCTGATGATCCCAAATTCAAGCCATAACCCTGTTTTTTTGTGACACTATCTTCACAATATAGCTCGAATGAGGTATTTTAAATTTTGACTAACTTCTATATACTTGGTTAGAGTTGATGCGCCACATGCAGACAATCAACTGGAGGGGGCTGATATGAATGAAAACACTCATCTCTAAACATTGGCATTTGATGCTGATTGGTTTTGTAGCGCTGATCGTGGGCGGGTTTGTCTTGTTTTATTTTCAAGGGAGCGTGTCGTCGTTTCCGGCCAGTCAACCTAAACAAGCTCAGGAAGAGCCGGACAAGACCCAATACGAGATGGTTACAGTGGGTGTAAAAGGGGACGGTTTTTATCCTAAAAATATTGAAGTGAAAGCTGGCGTTCCGACCAAAATCAATTTCAAGAAAATGACATCCTTTACTTGCATTGATGAAGTACAGTCGTTGAAGATCGGAATGGACGTTTTTCTGGATCACGAAAATAATTATTTTACCGTCAAGGACCTGAAACCAGGGGTATATGAGTATAATTGCGGCATGTACATGTACTATGGGACGATCACGGTAAAATAAATCAATATCAGCTTTCCGGCACATTTGTGCTGGGAGGCTATTTTTTTGCCTTCGTACGAAAGAATCTATGATAATAGTCACAAAATGTTCAATGTTAGAAGGCGGATATAGCTCAAGTGGGTCAGGTTATGACAAGAAAAGGGAAGGTATGATGGAAGGAAACGATAGAGAAATGAAGGGGAAATATGAAAAAAAGAAGATTCATCCCAATGGTATGTATGCTTTTGAGCATAGCTGTACTAGCTGCTTGTTCCGGTACGAAAGAGAGTTCAACGCAAGCAGCGCAGCAGGCAAAGAAAGAACTGACCTTCCTGTTTAATTTCGCCAGTCAGACCGTTGATCCCAGCCTGGATTACACGCCGTTAAGAGCCGGAGTCGTGGAAACGTTGGTTAAGCTGGACGAGAACGTAAAAATCCAGCCGTGGCTGGCTACCCAATGGTCGAGCAAAGACGGGCAAAATTGGGAGTTTCAGATTCGTGACGGTGTCACCTTCCAAAACGGAAAAAAACTGACCGCAGAGACAGTCAAGCAATCGCTGGAACGCTCGATAGAGCTGAATCCGGGGGTTAAGCAGGTATTGCGAATTAAATCCATGAAAGCCTCCGGGCAAACGCTGCATGTGGTCACGGAAGAATCATTCCCTCAGTTCCCATCCGAGCTTGTTCATCCCAACACAGCCATTCTGGACACGGAAGCAGCAGATCCGGATAAGAAGCCAATTGGTACAGGGCCTTTCCAAGTGGAGTCCTTCACCGCAGGCACATCATTAAAGCTTACCCGTTATGATGGATATTGGAGTGGGGCGGCCAAGCTGGACCGGGCGGTTTTCGCTTTTAACGAAGATGCGAATGCGCGTTTATCCGCTATTTTATCCGGTGACGCAGATATCGTTTATCGCCCGCCTGTTGAAAGCATGGACAAAATGAAGCAAGACACTCAGCTCAGGTTGGACTCCGTGGTTAGCTTGCGCACACATGAGTTAATTTTTAACACGAAAAAGCCTCTGTTCCAAAATGTAAATTTGCGTAAGGCATTTGATGCCTTGGTCAATCGCGAGGAGCTGAAGGACGCCATTATGGGCGGTCAAGCTACGGTGGCACAAGGTCCGTTTTTGCCTGATTTCCCGTTTGTACCGGAATATCCAACCCGCAAGACCGGGACTGAAGAAGCGCTCAAGTGGTTTGAGGAGGCCGGACTTCAGGTGAACAACGGCAAAGTTACACAAAACGGGAAGCCCTTAACCTTAAAACTGGTGACCTATGCATCCAGGGCCGAGTTCCCCATCTTCTCACAAGCGTTGCAATCGGAAGCCAAGCAACTGGGTATTACGCTGCAAATCGAGCAGGTTGAAAATTACGAAGACTATTTGATGAACAATACGACTTGGGATTTGGGCATGTACAGTCCGTTGATTGCGCCTCGGGGAGATGCCAGCTACTTTTTGAATATATCGTTTTTACCGGACGGAACGCTGAATTATGGAAAAATAAACGATGAATTGTTGAATAAATGGATTTACCAGCTGGATCAAACCGTAGATACGGCAAAACGAAATGAACTGATCGTTCAAGCACTCACGCGAATTAATGACCAGACATACTATTCCTACCTGGTGCATCCGAACACGCTGGTTGTTTACAAAGACATTGTGAAAAACTGGGTAACCAGTAAAAGTGAATACTACATGCTCACCAATCAGTTGGATGTTGAAGCCAAATGATTCAGTTGCTGGGCAAAAGGCTGATCGAGTTTTTTCTGTTTATTTTTATTCTATCGCTCATCAGCTTCGCGGGAATCAAGCTTGCTCCGGGAGACGTGGTGCGACAACTGCTGCGTGTGGATGATGTGACATTTACGAACGAGCAAGTGGAGATCCAAAGGGAGATTATGGGCCTGAATCAGCCGATTATCGTGCAATATGGGGAATGGCTCTCCAAGTTCATGCGTTTGGATTTGGGGACTTCCTACATGACACATCGTCCGGTAACAGAAGAAATATGGACGAGAATGCCTGCGACGCTTCTTTTAACATGCACCTCCATTATGGTGCTGATCGTAGTTGCGGTTCCGTTAGGCGCTTGTTCAGCCTTGTATCCCAAGAAGTGGATTGATCGAGTCAGTCGCGTACTCGCCATCATGGGAGCATCCATCCCCAGCTTTTGGCTAGGACTTCTGCTTATCGAGGGGTTTTCGGTACGGTGGTCGATCTTTCCGTCGATGGGGAACGGTACTTTGATGCATCTGGTGCTGCCTTCGCTAACATTGGGGCTGACGATGGCTGCGGTATATGTACGTCTTATTCGTTCCAGTCTGTTAAACAGCTTGAGTCAGGATTTTATCCTGGGCGCAAGGTCCAGAGGAATTGGAAGGAAGCGTATTTTTTGGTTGCATGCGTGTCGCCATAGCTTGACTCCAGTCATGACCATGTTTGGTATCAGTGTGGGAAGCTTGCTGGGGGGAAGTGTTGTGGTAGAAACGATATTCGCCTATCCGGGACTGGGAAAGTTTATTGTAGAAGCTATTCATAACCGGGATTATCCGATCATTCAGGGATACATTTTATTTATGGGTGCTATCATGATGCTGCTTCACGTGGTGACGGATGTAACAGTGGGATACGTGAATCCTGAAATCCGCTTGAAGGAGGGAGGACATTGAGTAAATCCCGACTTCCTTTATTGTTGTTTATCGGTGGAATCGTTGCATTGTTCATTCTTCCAGAGTTTATGAAAAATGATCCGTTGCTCGTTTCGCTCTCTCGAAGAGTTCAATCTCCAAGTAGCGAGCATTGGTTGGGTACGGATGGCCTTGGCAGAGATGTGCTGTCGCGGTTGGCATATGGGGGGAGAAATACGGTTGGTGCAAGTTTGTTGATTCTTATTCTTTCTCTAAGCATTGGCATTCCGGCCGGGGTAGTGGCAGGGGTGATGGGCAAAGGAATAGACCGCTTGTTCATGCGGGTGTCGGATTCTTTTTTGGCTTTTCCCGATTACTTGATTGCCATCGTACTGACGGGCTTGCTCGGACCGGGGATTGTCAACCTGATGATTGCGATTGTATTAGTAAAATGGGTGGCTTACGCTCGTTTGGTGAGAAGCAGTCTGATGGCAGAAAAAGAGAAGGATTATATCTACAGTGCCCGCTTGAGCGGAGTACCGACGTTTCGATTGGTCCTCCAGCATTTGCTGCCAGCAGCTTTCAGAGAAATTGTGGTCGTAGCCACCCTGGATCTGGGCAAAATCATTTTAATGATCGCGGCATTATCCTATATTGGACTTGGGCTACAGCCGCCTGCTCCCGAATGGGGAGCGATGCTGAATGAAGGGCGGACTTATTTCCACAGTTCTCCGCTGGTGATGGTCATTCCCGGTGTAGCCATTATGCTGTTCGTTCTCTTATCCAATCTGATCGGGGATCAGCTACGGGATAGTCTGGATTCTCGGCCACGGGGGGAAGTGAAATGATGAACCTGCTGGAAATAGTCGGCCTGCATCTGAAATCTGAGCAAGGCACAATTGTGCGTGATCTCGATTTATCCGTTAGCGCGGGACAGTGTCATGCATTGATTGGTGAAAGCGGGAGTGGAAAAAGTATGACCTCGCTGTCGATTGGGGATATGCTTCCTGCGACAGTTTGGGTGGAATCCGGCAAGATTGAATGGTGCGGAAGTTCGTTACTCGCTATGTCCAAGACAAATAGAGAACGTCTACGAGGCAAGGAAATCGCTTATGTTTTTCAGGACTATGCCAGCGTGCTTACTCCGTTTATTACTATAGGCAAACAATTGGACGAAACGTTAAAAGCACATCATATGCTGGTACGCAAAAATCGAAAAGAGCGCATTGAGCAAGTCCTCGAACACGTTCAGTTACCGAAAGAAATATATAACCGTTACCCATTTCAGCTTAGTGGGGGCCAGCTACAGAGGGTCTCGCTTGCGGTAGTCATCATGCTGGAACCCAAGCTGCTGATTTTGGACGAGCCTACCACAGCATTGGATCAAACGAATGCCAACGAAATTTTACGCATCATTTCAGAGCTGAAAGAACGCACTCGATGTGGCATTTTGTTCATCTCCCATAATCTGAGAAACGTCAAGCGTTACGCCGATCAAGTTACTGTAATGCGAGAAGGTCAGGTTATTGAAACGGGAAGCACATTGCCATTGTTAAACAACCCGAAGCAGTCCTACACCCGAAGGCTGATTGAAGCCATTCCATCCTTGCATCCATCAACGGAAATGGTACATGAATCCATATAGAAATGGTGGAAGAAAATCTTTATGAATCCGGAACCTGTAACTGAACTTCTAGTCGTGAAGGACATTCAAAAATCTTACCACAAAAAGAAAAAAGTACTCGGCGGGGTATCGCTGACGATTCGAGCGGGTGAATGTGTGGGTCTAATCGGCGAAAGCGGTTGTGGGAAAAGCACATTGGCACGTTGTATCATGCTCATGCAAGTTATGGATTCAGGAACAATTTGGTTCCAGGGGAATCCTGTACAAGCGGGCAACCGGGAATCGTTAAAACGTTATAAAGGACAGATGCAGGCTGTATTCCAAAACCCGTCTGCGGCGTTGAATCCATGGTTTCGTTTATTGGAATCCGTTATGGAGCCCTTGGATCAGCTGGAACGAAAGGTTCCGTCTTTTTTGAAAAACTGTGGTCCAAACAGAAGAGAAATAGCAGGGAAGCTGCTGGGGTATGTGGGTTTATCACCTGAACTGCTGGATAGATATCCGCATGAAATCAGCGGTGGACAGAAGCAACGACTTTGCATAGCAAGAGCTATTAGCGTGGAACCGGCACTCATTATAATGGATGAACCCACATCCAGCCTGGACACCTTAATTCAGTCAGAAATGCTAAGCTTGCTCCAGGAGTTGCAGGGCAGGCTGGCATTTTCGTATTTGTTTATATCCCACGACTTACCTGTGGTGCAATATATGTGTGACCGGGTGCTGGTCATGCATGAAGGCCGTTTGGTGGATGAGTTTGTAAAGGAGGAATTATTTGCTCCGGACAGACATCCATATACCCGCCAATTAGTTGCAGAATATGATTAAGGGTTTGAACATACTTAGAGAATTGTATTACCCTTTACCTCTGATCAGCTTACATTGCTGGTCTTTTTGTTTTTATAAGATTTTCCTCAGGGAATTTACATTGAAACGGAGCAGGCGGAATGGTGCTGGACAAGCGAAGCGGTCGACTTAAAGCTTTCTGTAGGAAAGCTCGCATCGTAAGCATAAACTGCCACCGGATTTCTACCATTGTGTGTTTATTCAAGAAATCCGGGGGCAACAGCGATGGGAAGCACCATCCGCATGCGTAGTGGCACCCCATGTAAATCCCAACCCACCCCCTTATATCTAATTTTGAACTGATTTTTCTCCTAATTCGTCGGGTATTCGCTTCTGATCCGGCACAGTAAAATAATAGTAACTAGATACGAGGAGGAGCTTGCTATGGAATCTTCAACTGAAACCGCTTCCAATACTGGTACTGCGATTCCCGAATCCAATCGGGGCAGACCGCGGAGGGGACGCGGGCCGGAGCCCGCACATGGTAAAAAAGGCTTGTGGGACAGTGTGAAGCAGCAAAAATATCTTTATTTTATGTCCATTCCTTTCGTCATATGGGTGTTTATTTTTAGTTATCTTCCCTTGTGGGGCTGGACGATGGCCTTTCAAAATTATAAGCCTGCCAAATCCTTTTTGGATCAGAAATGGGTAGGGTTCGACAACTTTATTGAGCTTTTTCAGGATGAACGATTTTATCTGGTATTACGCAATACGCTGGCGATGAGCTTAATGGGCATTGTGTTTGGCTTTGTTGTACCGATCTTTTTTGCAATTTTGTTAAATGAGCTGAGGGGAATGATGTTCAAGCGCTTCGTGCAGACGGTATCTTACCTTCCGCACTTTGTATCCTGGGTGGTGGTTGCCGGATTGGTTACCAAGATGCTGTCCATTGATGGGGGGATCGTTAACGATATATTGATAGCGCTTCATATTGTGGATGAGCCGATTCAATTTATGGCCAAGGGGAGCTGGTTCTGGTACATTGTAACCGCTTCCGACATATGGAAAGAGACGGGCTGGAACACGATTATTTACTTAGCCGCGATCACCGGAATAGACCAGGAGCAGTATGAAGCTTCCCGTGTGGATGGGGCAAGCCGCTGGAGACAGATGTGGCATATTACGCTGCCGGGCATCCGCTCGACCATTGCCGTCCTGTTTATTATGGCGATTGGGCATTTGGTCAGCAACGGTTTTGAAAAGCAGTTCCTGCTGGGCAATAGTCTGGTAACAGATTATTCCGAAGTGCTGGATTTGTATGCATTGAATTACGGGATTAATTTGGGCCGCTTCTCTTACGGGACGGCGATCGGTATTTTCAATTCGTTGGTCAGCATTCTGTTGTTGTTTACGGCAAATGGCATATTCAAGAAGCTGACCAAAGAAAGCATCATGTAGGGAGGGAGAGGCGAAATGACAAACAAGGCTTTTAACGCGACCCGGTCTGAAAAGATGTTTGACCTGTTCAACTATATTCTTATGGCTCTAATCGTGGTAGTGACGCTGTATCCGTTTCTGAACGTACTTGCAATTTCCTTGAATAATTCGACGGACACGGTTCGTGGCGGCATTTATATATGGCCCCGCCAGTTTACAATCGAAAATTACAAAACAATTTTCCAATACGATGGCCTTCTTCAGGGGCTGCAGGTATCGATTTTACGTACACTGGTCGGAACGGTGCTGGGACTCATCTGTGCATCCATGCTTGCATTTACGCTGAGTCGGGTCGATTTTCGCGCCCGCAAATTCATTTCCACGTTTCTGGCATTGACGATGTATTTTTCCGGCGGGATGGTGCCTGTGTTTATTCTGATGCGTGATTTGCATTTGCTGGGCACGTTCTGGGTGTATATTTTTCCGACGCTGATTAGCGCGTTTAATGTATTTGTCATTCGTTCCTTTATGGATGGCTTGCCGTATGCGCTGCAGGAGTCTGCCAAGCTGGACGGAGCAAACGATTTTACAATATACTGGAAAATAATTCTACCGCTGTGTAAGCCTGTGCTCGCGACAATTGCTCTTTTTTTGGCGGTGAATCAATGGAACGCGTGGTTTGATACGTATTTGTACAACGGGACAGCTTCACAATGGACAACGCTGCAATACGAGCTGATGAAGGTACTGCAAAGTACACAGCAAGGCGGCTCCAGCATGACCAACAGCAATGATATGGCGAAGCAAATGGCACAGATTTCGCCAGAATCCATCAAAATGGCAATTACGATTACGGTTACACTCCCCATCCTGCTGGTATATCCGTTCCTGCAAAAGTATTTTGTAGGCGGCATGACGCTGGGCGCAGTGAAATCGTAACAGTTAAATCATTAAGAATACAGGAGGTTTCGAACATGAAAAAACACTGGTCCAGATTTGCACTCATTCCCCTGCTTGCGGTATCACTTGCTGCACTGGCAGGCTGTGGCGGGAGCCAAGACGCAGCAAAGGAGGGCTCATCCAGCGGAACTGATCCGATTACGTTTAGTTTTTTTGGAGCTGATCCGAGCCCGCAATGGAGCGGTATGAAGGATGAAATAGGCAAGGAAATCACGAAAAGAACGGGTGTAACCCTGAATGCTGAATTCGATGTCAGCGGCGGGGGCGGGAATGACCGCATTTCCTTGATGGCAGCAAGCGGAGAGTACCCGGATCTGGTTTCTGCCAAAGCAAATGTCAGCAAGCTGGTGGATGCCGGAGCGATGATTGATCTGACGGATCTGATTAACGAGCACGCACCGAATCTCAAAAAGCTGTACGGTCCCTATATGGATCGGCTGAAATACAGCAATAAGGATCAGGCTATCTATGTCATTCCTACGTACGCAGGTGTGGGGCAGAAGAGCTTTGATGCGACGGGTGGATTTGAAATCCAGCACAGGGTACTTAAGGAACTGGGGTATCCGAAGGTGAAAACATTACAGGATTTTGAGAACGTACTTAAGACTTATGCAGCCAAACATCCGACCATTGACGGCAAAAAAGCAATTCCCCTCACGCTGGATGCGGATGACTGGAGAATCATGATTACCGTAACGAATCCTGCCTTCCAGACGACAGGAGCGTCGGACGATGGCGAATATTTTATTGATCCCAAGACGTTTGAAGCCAAGCTTCATTACAAACGTCCGGAGGAAAAGGAGTATTTCCGCTGGTTGAACCATATGTACAATGAAGGGCTGCTGGATAAGGAATCATTTGTGCAAAAAAGTGACCAGTACAAATCCAAAATTGCCAGCGGTCGCGTCCTCGGTCTGATTGACCAGGAATGGGGCTATCTGGAAGCTGAAAATGCGTTAAAAACGTCAGGCAAGGCCGATGCCAGCTATGCGCATTTTCCAGTTACATTTTCGGAGGAATATAAGGATCATTCCTTTCAAGATGCAGGCTTCATGTCCGGTTATGGTGTAGGCATTACAGAGAGCTGTAAGGACCCGGTGCGGGCCATTAAGTTTCTTGATTATCTGGCTTCCGATGAAGGACAGGTGCTGGTGAACTGGGGGATCGAAGGTAAGCATTATGAGATCAAGGACGGCAAACGCATCATTCCGGCAAATATACTGGAGCAAAAAACAAACAACGCCACCAGCTTCAACAAAACAAGCGGAATGGATCTGTACACGTTGATCAGCGGACATTATGGTGATGGTGTGAAGGACCCTACGGGGAACTACTATACTACCAAATTTCCGGAACAAATTATCGCAGCCTATTCGGAGCCGGAAAAGGAGTCGCTCAAGGCGTATGGCGTAAAAACGTGGAAGGAGCTTTTCCCGGACGAAAAGGAATTTGAAGTCAAGCCATGGGGCGCAGCCTATAACCTGATGACAGACAATGAATCCAACTATAACGTTACGTTCAAAAAAACCACGGATATTATCCGCAAGCGTATACCGGAGGCTATTTTGGCACCGACCTCCAATTTTGACACCGTGTACGACAACATGATCAAAGAGCTGGATGCGGCCGGCGCTGTGCAAATGGAACAGCAGTACACGCAATTGGTGAAGGACAGAGTGGAGCTATGGAGCGGGAAGGCATCTAAATAACAAATCCATTAACCAAACTTTGAAATGCCGGATGACAGAGCACTTGTCCTAGGGGCAATACGGGATCGGTGCTCTGTTTTAGCTCAGGTGGGGAGGGTTTGACGTGACGAAAGGCGAAAAGCCGCAGCCTCTGCGGTTATGGTACCGCCAACCTGCTGAGGTATGGGAGGAAGCATTGCCCGTCGGCAATGGGAGACTCGGCGCTATGGTGTTTGGCGGGATCAGGGAGGAGCGTTTGCAATTAAACGAGGATACGCTCTGGTCTGGATTTCCCAGAGATGGCGTTCAATATGATGCTTTGCGATACTTGAAGCCCGTCAGAGAGCTGATTGCAGCTGGAAAATACAAGGACGCGGAACATCTGATCAATACGCACATGCTGGGTTGCGATACGGAAGCGTATCAGCCTCTGGGAGATTTGTGGATTGCGCAGGAGGGCCTCGGGGAAATCACGCATTATGAACGGGAACTGGACTTACCGACAGGCACAGCAGCAGTTGCTTTTCATAGCGATGGCATCCGATATACGCGTGAGGTTATCGCAAGTAGCCCAGATGGAATCATCATGGTATCGCTGACTGCGAATAGGGCTGGGCAGATTAATGCATCGGTGCGCATAACGACACCGCATCCTTGTGAGGATGAGGCAGGCGAGGATGAACATTTTGCTGTTTTATCCCAATGGGATAGCGATGTGGCTGAGGGACCATCCGATGAAGCGGCAAGGAACTGTATTACGCTGACCGGACGAGCGCCCAGTCATGTGGAATCCAATTATCACGGTGATCATCCGCAGTCGGTCGTTTACGAGCATGATCTGGGGATGGCTTTTGCGGTTCAGGCGAGGATGGTTTCCGAGGGAGGGATCGTAACGACGAAGGCTGACGGAACAGTCATCGTCTCGGGCGCCGATACACTCACGATATATTTGGCGGCGGCGACCGGATTTCGGGGATTCCATACGATGCCTGATAGTGATCCGGCGGAGTCAGCAGAGGTCTGCCAAGTCACTTTGGATAAGGTGATATCGCTGGGGAGCGAGCAGGTGCGACAGCGGCATGAGCAGGACCATCGCGCACTGTTCGACCGTGTCGCATTGGAGCTTGGGGGCGACACTCGAACCGAAGAGTCGATTCTGCCCACTGATCTGCGCTTGGAGCGTTATAAGCAAGGTGAGGCGGACCCGCGTTTGGAGGTGCTTTTATTTCAGTATGGACGCTACCTGCTCATGGGCAGTTCACGCCCGGGCAGTCAGCCCGCCAATCTCCAGGGCATCTGGAATGACCGGGTGCAGCCGCCGTGGAACAGTAATTATACAACCAATATCAATACACAGATGAATTATTGGCCGGCTGAAGTATGTAACCTTGCCGAGTGCCATGAGCCCCTGCTGCACATGATTGGGGAAATCAGCCGTACAGGACGCAGAGTGGCTTCCGTCAATTACGGCGCTCAAGGATGGGCAGCCCACCACAATGTAGACCTGTGGAGGTACGCCGGACCGTCAGGAGGCCACGCCAGTTGGGCATTTTGGCCGCTAGGGGGTGTATGGCTGACCGCTCATCTGTGGGACCGTTATCTGTTCACCCAGGATACAGCATACTTGGCGGAACAGGCTTATCCGCTGATGAAGGGTGCGGCTGCCTTCTGTATGGATTGGCTCGTAGAAGGCCCGAATGGTTGGCTAGTTACCTCTCCCTCCACATCACCTGAAAACAAATTTATAACACCGTCCGGCGAAGAGTGCAGTATATCCATGGGTTCTACGATGGATATGACACTGATCCGGGAACTGCTCGGCAACTGCATTCAGGCAGCGGATCTGCTGGAATTAGACGAAGAGTTCCGCAACCGCTGTGAAGAGACACAGCAACGGCTGCTGCCTTATCAAATGGGTCGTCATGGGCAGTTGCAGGAGTGGTTTGTCGACTTTGAGGAAGCGGAGCCGGGACATCGACATGTTTCGCATCTGTACGGATTGTACCCTGGCCGACAAATCCATATCCGCGATACTCCGGAGCTGGCAGAGGCAGCCCGCATATCTTTGTACAGGCGGCTGGATCATGGTGGAGGCTATACCGGATGGAGCTGTGCCTGGCTGATTAACCTGTACGCCCGCCTGGAGGATGGCGAGGCGGCGCATCGGTATGTTCGCACATTACTGTCGCGTTCGGCCTATCCCAATCTATTCGACGCTCACCCGCCTTTTCAGATTGACGGCAATTTTGGCGCGACGGCGGGCATCGCGGAAATGCTGCTGCAAAGCCGTCCGGGTGAGATAACCTTACTGCCTGCCCTGCCTGCAGCATGGTCGCAGGGACGGGTCAGCGGATTGCGGGGGCGTGGCGGGATGACGGTCAGCATAGAATGGTCCGGTTCCCGGCTCGTCCGTGCGGAACTTATCGCATCTGTCCCGGCAGGAAACTACAGCATTCGCTGTGCACAGCCCTTTAGCGCAGATGCCCGGCAAGCTCAGCCTGATCCAGAGCACGGCGGATTCATTCTGTCATGGATTTTTACCAAAGAGCAGGAAATAACGGACGGACATATAATTATCATTCATGGAGAGGAAGATCGAATATGACCATTTTTCAATTTCCGCAGGACTTTATGTGGGGAACGGCAACGGCAGCCTATCAAATCGAGGGGGCTTATCAGGAGGGGGGAAGAAGCCTGTCCATTTGGGATACCTTTGCCCATACGCCTGGTAAGGTGTTTAACGGAGATAACGGGAATGTAGCTTGCGACAGCTATCATCGCTACGAGGAGGATATCCGGCTGATGAAGGAGCTGGGCATTCGTACATATCGTTTTTCGGTGTCATGGCCGCGTATATTCCCGAATGGTGACGGTGAAGTCAATCAAGAAGGTTTGGACTATTATCATCGCGTAGTCGATTTGTTGAACGAAAACGGGATTGAACCGTTTTGCACATTGTATCACTGGGATTTGCCACAGGTGCTTCAGGATGCGGGAGGCTGGGAAAATCGCCGCACGATTCAGGCATTTGTCCAGTTTGCCGAAACGATGTTCCGCGAGTTTCACGGAAAAATACACCATTGGCTCACATTTAATGAACCGTGGTGCATCGCTTTTTTATCCAATATGCTGGGCGTTCACGCCCCTGGTCTGACGAATCTCCAGACAGCCATCGATGTGGGACATCATCTGTTGGTTGCACATGGCCTTTCTGTGCGTCGTTTCCGCGAGCTGGGCACCAGTGGTCAGATTGGCATCGCGCCAAATGTCTCATGGGCTGTGCCCTACAGCACTTCCGAGGATGACAAAGCCGCTTGTGCGCGCACGATTTCCCTACACAGTGACTGGTTTCTCCAGCCTATCTATCAAGGCTCATATCCACAGTTTTTGGTAGACTGGTTTGCGGAGCAGGGAGCCAGCGTACCGATTCAGGATGGGGATATGGACATCATTCGTGAACCGATAGATATGATCGGCATCAATTACTATAGTATGTCAGTGAATCGCTTTAATCCCGAAGCCGGGTTTCTTCAATCCGAAGAGATCAATATGGGACTGCCAGTCACGGATATCGGCTGGCCGGTGGAATCACGCGGGCTGTATGAGGTACTGCATTATTTGCAAAAATACGGCAACATCGACATATACATTACAGAGAATGGGGCATGTATCAACGATGACATCGTGAACGGCAAGATTCAGGATGACCGTCGTATTTCGTATATGCGTCAGCATTTGGTACAGGTACATCGGGCTATTCATGACGGGCTGCATGTCAAAGGATATATGGCATGGTCACTGATGGATAATTTTGAATGGGCAGAAGGGTACAATATGAGATTTGGCATGATTCATGTCGATTTCCGCACACAAATCCGCACCCCTAAGGAAAGCTATTACTGGTATCAAAATGTGGTCAATAATAATTGGCTGGAGACCAGACGCTAAAAAGATCTGCTTTGAAATAGCGGGGCTGGTTCCGTCTTCACTCCCTTTTGTTTGAACAGAAGGTCCTTCGGGGTAGTAATAGCCCACGATATGTTACAGGTTGTTCCAAGTATGTATAGACCAAAGGAATAGAAAAGCAAGATATGTGCATACTGACAAAAATACCTGACGAGGGCGTTTGAAACTATTTTTAGACCGGAGGGAGTGAAGGGTATGGCTGCAAATTATAGGAATTCAGGATCAACTGACAACCAAATGAGCCGCACGGTATCAGTTATCGCGTGGATTGCCTGCATTGCAGGTATTATCCTTATTTTGTTTGATCTAGGGAATTTAAGCGATCGTAATATATATTTAATGGTAGGTATTGGCTGCTTCGTTGCTGGCATATTTATTTTTCTCATTGGGAAAGCGTTTGTCATTGCCCGTAAGAAGGAAGACCAGGAAAACGGCCGCAGTTAACATAAATAAAAATGAAAGAACATATCCAATAAAACAACATCGTGGGTCTTCGAGCAGTGTAGCATGATAACTGTACGGAGGCCCGCTTT
This sequence comes from Paenibacillus peoriae KCTC 3763, assembly GCF_000236805.1. Taxonomy (GTDB): domain Bacteria; phylum Bacillota; class Bacilli; order Paenibacillales; family Paenibacillaceae; genus Paenibacillus; species Paenibacillus peoriae. Next base: position 79,055 of record NZ_AGFX01000001.1, read on the forward strand.
TTGCTTTAATATAGCTTCTTTGCGATACATAAATATCGTATTTTATGTCATTTTTTTAGTAATAAATGATTTTTGAATTTGCAAGAGAAAATTTATTTTTAGAGAGATTTTTCACAAAAAACGGACAAATAATCGACAATTTTGTTAACAATAAAAAAAGTGACTGCTTTTCTGCTATCTTATAAGGGGCAACATTACAGGAGTTCGTTAGTTTTGAGTAATTTACTATTTCTAAGGAGAGGGGAACAACATGAACAAAAAACCAAAAGCGATTATTGCGTTGGTTTTGACCGTGCTCACGGTAGCATTGCTCATTTGGACGTGTTTTTATGCTGGCGGAAAATACGTTGTTTTCGATCCGAAAGGACCCGTTGGGCAAGCACAAAAAGAGCTGATCATTATTACGACGGCCTTGTCTGCGCTTATAATTGTACCGGTCATGATTTTGACTTTCTTCATTATTTGGCGCTATCGTGACTCAGCCACTAACAAAGTAAAGTATCAACCCCACTGGGATGACAGCAAAAAGCTGGAAACCGTGTGGTGGGCTATTCCGATTATCGTTATTTGTATTATTGCGGTCATCACTGCGAGATATACCTACTTGCTGGAGCCTTCCAAGCCGTTGGCAAGTACACAAAAGCCAGTAACCATTCAAGTGACTTCACTGGACTGGAAATGGCTCTTTATGTACCCGGAGGAAGGTATAGCTACAGTTAACCAGGTTCACATTCCTAAAGGTGTTCCAGTCCGTTTTGAACTGACTGCCGATGCCCCGATGAACTCGTTCTGGATTCCGCAATTGGGCGGTCAAATCTACACCATGTCAGGCATGGCTATGAAACTGCATTTGCAGGCCGATCACGAAGGAACTTACTTTGGCTCGGGTGCAAACTTTAGCGGTGAGCATTTTGGACAAATGCGATTTGATGTAGAAGTCCAGTCGGATGAAGAGTATAAAAACTGGGTCGCTGACATCAAGAAGCAGTCCAAACCGTTGACAAAGGACGGCTATTTGGCGCTTGCAAAACCAGGTTTGTCCCAGCCTGATGAGTATTCTTCGATTCCCGACGGATTGTTCCAGGACATCGTAACCAAGTACGTAGTAGACGGTGCTTCCAACCCGCATGCAGGACATGGCGAAGGAGCATCCGCTGAAAACTCTTCCAAGTCAGGCACAGAAGTTAAAGGTGCAATGGACATGAGTCATATGAATATGAGCGGACACAATTAAATGATTATAGGGAAGGAGGCTCCCAATGCTTGATAAAATAAAAGAGTTTGCATCCACTTTCTTCGTCACTGGAGATCCGATGATTTATGGAGCGGACGTTTCCATCGCTCTTGCGACGATCGGGATCGTGTTTGTACTCACTTATTTCAAAAAATGGGGCTGGCTTTGGAAAAACTGGTTGACGACCGTTGACCATAAAAAAGTCGGTATCATGTATATTCTTGCGTCCATCCTGATGCTATTCCGCGGTGGCGTGGATGCATTATTGATGCGTATTCAACTTGCTTCACCGGATGTTACACTGCTGCATCCTGAGCATTACAATCAGATCTTTACAACACATGGCACGATCATGATCTTGTTTATGGCGATGCCTTTGATGTTTGGTTTGTTTAATATCGCGGTACCGCTTCAAATTGGTGCGCGAGACGTAGCGTTCCCTTTCCTGAACGCACTGAGCTTCTGGCTTTTCTTTATGGGAGCGATGCTGTTTAACCTGTCCTTCGTTATTGGCGGTTCGCCAGATGCAGGCTGGTTGAGCTACCCGCCGCTTTCCGAACTACAATTTAGTCCCGGTGTTGGCGAGAACTTCTATATCTGGGGTATTCAGATTTCCGGTATAGGTTCATTGGCTACAGGGATCAACTTTATTGTTACCATTATTAAAATGCGCGCACCTGGTATGACCTGGATGAAAATGCCTGTCTTTACGTGGTCCGTATTTTCATCATGTGTTATTATCATTTTCGCGTTTCCGATTCTGACGATAACATTGGCCCTGCTGTTCCTTGACCGTTTTGGGGGAGGACACTTCTTTACCCTTGATTTTGGCGGTAACCCGATGATGTATATCAACCTGATCTGGATGTGGGGTCACCCTGAGGTATACATCGTAGTCTTGCCTGCCTTCGGTATTTATTCCGAGGTCATCAGTGTATTCTCTAAAAAGAAATTGTTTGGCTACAAATCCATGGTTTACGCCATGTTCATGATTGCCATCTTGTCCTTCTTCACCTGGGCGCATCACTTCTTCACGATGGGATCAGGCGCAGATGTGAATGCATTCTTTGCCATCTCGACGATGGTTATCGCAATACCGACAGGGGTTAAGGTATTTAACTGGCTGTTCACGATGTATCGGGGTAAAATCGAATTTAAAACTCCGATGATGTGGTCTATTGCTTTTATTCCGAACTTCCTGATTGCAGGTTTGACGGGCGTCATGTTGTCTGTAGCGCCTGCAGACTTCCAGTTCCATAACAGCTACTTCCTGATCGCTCACTTTCACTCCGCTCTGATTGGCGGTGTAGTGTTCGGTTATCTGGCAGGTCTGTACTACTGGTGGCCTAAAATGTTCGGCTTCACGCTGCCTGAAACGCCTGGTAAATGGGCTTTCTGGTTCTGGAACATCGGATTCTATGTATGTTTCATTCCGCAGTATTCCCTCGGTCTGATGGGTATGACACGTCGTCTGAGCACTTACGGCTGGGATACTGGCTGGCAGCCGCTTAACCTTGTTTCAACCATTGGAGCATTCCTGATGGGGATTGGTTTCTTGTTCCAGGTTCTTCAAATTCTTCTGGGTATCAAAAATTTCCGCAAGCTGAAGGATACAACAGGCGACCCTTGGGGTGGTCATACGTTGGAATGGTCGATTCCTTCACCTGCACCGGAGTATAATTTTGCTACCATCCCGCAAGTAGAAGAACGTGACGACTGGTGGGCAGAGAAAGACAAACGTGCAAAAGGTATTTTCAGAAAGCAACCGCCAATTGAAGCAATTCATATGCCGAAAAATTCGGCGATTCCGTTCATTATGTCAGTGTTCTTTTTCATCGCAGGCTTTGGGTTCGTATTCGGTTGGTCGTTCTTCTATATTCCAGGGCTGCTCGGTGTGGCAATTTGTATGATTTGCCGCTCGTTCTTCTCCTATGATGCCGACTACTACATTCCTGCCGATGAAGTAAAACGCACGGAAGCCGCAATAAGGGGGTCTGTATAATGGCACAAGCTGCAGCACATCACAGCCATGATCATGACCACGGGCATCACGATCCGCAAGAATTGAAGATGCTTGGTTTCTGGATCTTCCTTGTGACGGACGTGATCCTGTTCAGTACCTTGTTTGCTACCTTCGTTGTCCTTCGGAACAATACGGCCGGAGGGCCGGGGGGCGCAGAGCTGTTTAACATGACAGGGGTTATTATTGAAACGTTCCTCTTGCTTACAAGCAGCTTTACAAGTGGTCTGGCCGTGTTGGCCATGAATAAAGGAAGCCTGAAGGGATTAATCAGCTGGTTAATCGTGACAGCGGTCCTGGGTCTTGGTTTTATCGGTTTTGAAGTTTACGAGTTTGTTGAAATGGTACACGAAGGAGCCAATTTTGGAACCAGTGCGTTCTTGTCGGCATTCTTCACACTGGTCGGTACGCACGGACTTCACGTTTCCTTGGGTCTGGTGTGGATGATCGGACTCATGTTTCAGGTGAAAAAGCGTGGGCTTACTCCTGAAACGAAAGGTAAAGTCTCAGCACTGAGCTTGTACTGGCACTTTTTGGACGCTGTCTGGATCTTCTTGCTGTCAGTTGTCTATTTGATGGGGGTGATGTAGGTGGCACAGCATCAATCAGGAGCAGGTTCGCATGGTCATGATGATTCTCACGGTTCAGTGAAATCCTATGTTATCGGGTTTATTCTGTCCATCGTACTGACCGTCATTCCGCTCGGTGTGGTTATGAATCATATGTTGAGCCGCACTTCAACCATGGTCGTTATTTTGGCCACGGCAGTGCTGCAATTTCTGGTTCAGCTTTTCTTCTTCATGCATATCCGTGAGAGCAATGGACCACGCTGGAATGTCATGACTTTGATCCTCGGGGTTGTTATCCTGTTGACCATTGTTGGTGGTTCCGTATGGATTATGGAATACAATATGGTAGCACACTAATCAATGGTGTGAGCAACACTATATGATAAAGGGATCGGCTTAAAGCCGATCCCTTTTTTTTGTGCATCTATTTCGAAACATAAACTGTGGCTTCTTGAACTCAAGTTTGCATATGTGTAAAATGGAATTGTATAACAGAAGAGTAAAAACGATAATACTATTGAGACTGGAGGATAAAAGTAATGAATACCGAATTATTGTTTGCGCCTTTTAAGGCAGGGAATTTATCTCTTCCCAATCGGATTGTTATGGCTCCAATGACACGGAATTTTTCCCCCCAAGGTATTCCGGGACATGACGTTGCCGAGTATTATCGTCGCCGTGCGGAAAATGCAGTGGGCTTGATTATTACCGAGGGAACCGCAATTAATCACCCTGCGGCTGTGGAGACCACAGGTATTCCCAACTTTTACGGTGATGGATTGAAAGGGTGGGTCAAGGTAGTGGAAGAAGTGCATGCGGCTGGCGGCAAAATTATCCCCCAGCTCTGGCATGTAGGTACTGCCCGCAAAATAGGCGCGGCGAACCAGCCGAATCCTGAGGCGCTGCCTGTTGGTCCGTCCGGGATCTCTCCTGCTGGTGAAAAAGTAGTTGAGCCGTTGACCGAGACCGAGATTGCAGATATTATCGCAGCCTATGCCCAGGCCGCAGCGGATGCCAAGCGGGTCGGCTTCGATGGCATAGAGCTTCATGGAGCACATGGCTATTTAATTGATCAGTTTTTCTGGGACAAAACGAACAAGCGTACAGATCAATACGGAGGCAATTTGGTCCAGCGTACCCGGTTTGCGGTAGAGGTCATTGAGGCTTGTCGTCGTGCAGTGGGCCCGGATTTTCCGATTGTACTACGGTTTTCCCAGTGGAAGATGTACCATTATGGAGAAAAATTGGCGCAGACACCGGAAGAACTTGAACAGTTTCTGGCTCCATTGGTGAAGGCCGGGGTGGATGTATTCCACTGCTCAAGCCGCCGTTTTTGGGAACCGGAATTTGAGGGTTCTGATCTAACTTTAGCTGCTTGGACCAAAAAGCTAACAGGCAAGCCCGTTATTACTGTAGGCTCCATTGGCTTGGAGAAGGCGTTTTTGAGTGAACTGGAAAAACCTCATCATAATGAGATTGATAAAACTAAGATCGATAAATCAAACAGTGTTCAGGCGAGACTGGAACAGCTTGTTGGGCTAGTAGAGCGGGAAGAGGTTGATTTGGTTGCAGTTGGACGGGCTTTATTGGTAGACCCGGCATTTGCGGTCAAGCTGCGCGATCATCAGACAGAAGAAATTATCCCTTACAGTGATGAAGTTTTGAAATCATTGAATTAAGCTTGCTTGAATGCAACATCATAGAGTGCGAATAGAGGCAGCCAATGGAGACTTGAAATTTCTCTGTTACAGGGCAAGCTGTAATATAAGCTATTCGTAAACTCTACGAATTTGCTATAATAGAAGCATCAAGTCGAAATACACGGGGTGAAAAGAATGAATTCTGAAACGGAAGCTTTGGATTGCGAGCCGACTTGTCACGGTTCAGACCAGGAAATTGAGCGCATAAAATCTTCTCTTGTCGAGGATTCCATCGCATACAAAATGTCGGAGTTGTTCAAAGCGCTGAGCGATCCGACACGGATCAAGCTTATATACGCCCTGGCTCAAAAAGAACTGTGCGTTCATGATCTGACTCAGGTGTTGAACATGGGGCAATCTGCGATATCCCACCAGCTTCGCTATTTGCGCAACTTACGTATTGTCAAACGGCGCAAGGAAGGCAAGACGGTGTTTTATTCGCTGGATGATAACCATGTGGAGCAGATTTTTTTGCAAACCCACCAGCACATTTCACATCAATAGTTTTATTGGATATACATCAGCAGGGCGCCAAAGAATTGGCGCTCTTTTGGTGTATGTCCAGTGAATTTGATTTTTTTATGAACATGGGCCATTATCATTGACTTCTGACATTAATTCTGAATATAATGGCCTTAACAAATATTATATGAACAAGTGCTCATATATAGTTATTGGAGGCCAATAAATATGGATGCTCTGAAAAAAACGGAACGTCACGAATGGATTCTGGATGGTTTGGATTGTGCCAACTGTGCTTTAAAGATAGAAAATGGAGTTAGTAAAATAGAAGGCGTCCTCGATTGCTCGGTCAATTTTGTTACGAAGACGTTGACGATGACCGCAAGCTCGGACCAAAAAGAAGAGATTTTTCGCCAAACGGAACAAAAGGTCCACAAGCTGGAGCCTCACGTTCGGATGATTGTCAAAAATAAGCGGGGACGTTTGCGTGAAGATAATCGAAGTGAAGCTGGCACAGTGCATACAGGCAGCACGGAGGACTGCGCATGCGGTCATGAGCATGCTGGACATGATCACTCGCATGCTACCTATGATCATAGCCATGAAGCCCATGGCGGAGAAGCTCATGCGCACAGCGGGCATGACCATGCCGACCATGCACATGACAGTCACGCCGGTCATACACATGATCACGGTACGGATGGTATGCGCCGTATGATTACGCGCTTGGCTGCCGGCGCAGTCATTGCAGCTGTTGCCTGGTGGTTGCCGGTGGAAGGTGTGGGCAAGCTGGCTCTGTTTTTGCTGGCATATATCATCGTCGGCGGTGATGTGGTCCTGCAGGCTGCACGCAGCTTGGTGCGGGGAATGGCCTTTGATGAGTACTTCCTGATGACACTGGCAACTGTTGGTGCCTTTGCAGTTGGAGAATACCCGGAAGGCGTAGCCGTCATGTTCTTTTATCAAATCGGAGAGCTGTTTCAAGGCATCGCTGTCAACCGTTCCCGCAAATCCATCAGTGATCTGATGGATATTCGACCGGACTATGCCAACCTGAAGACGGCTGATTCTGTACGGAGGGTTTCGCCAGAGGACGTGCGGATAGGTGATTTGATCGTAATCAAGCCGGGAGAGAAGATTCCGCTCGACGGCAAGGTTGTGGACGGTAAGTCGCATGTGGATACCTCAGCTTTGACAGGTGAATCTGTGCCTCGTACCGTTGAGCCGGGAAGCAGCGTATTGAGTGGATTCGTGAATACGAGCGGACTTCTGACTGTGGAGGTCAGCAAGGAATTTGGCGAATCCACCGTCTCCAAAATTTTGGAGCTGGTACAAAATGCGAGTGCCAAAAAAGCGCCGACTGAAAAGTTCATCACCAAGTTTTCCAGGTACTATACTCCTGTTGTGGTTATTGTTGCGCTGCTGCTGGCGGTCGTTCCGCCGCTTGTTGTACCAGGTGCACAGTTTGCAGATTGGGTATATCGTGCGCTTGTTTTCCTCGTTATCTCTTGTCCTTGTGCACTGGTGGTATCTATTCCGCTCGGCTTCTTTGGCGGAATCGGGGCAGCTTCACGTTCAGGTATCCTGATCAAGGGCGGGAACTATCTTGAAGCCCTGAATCATGTAAAATATGCTGTTTTTGATAAAACAGGTACACTCACCAAAGGTGTTTTCCGTGTGACAGGGATTTATCCTGCGGATGACTTTACGAAGGAAAGCCTGCTGGAAACCGCTGCATTGGCAGAGCTGCACTCTACGCATCCTATCGCAGCATCTCTGCGTGAATCCTTTGGTCAAGAGCTTCCAGCTGAACGGGTTCAGCAATATAGTGAAATATCCGGTCACGGGATTCAGGCACAGATTGATGGTCGTCTGGTGTTGGCCGGGAATGCGAAGCTGATGGAGCGGGAGCATGTTGCTTTTGGTGCAGCGCAGCAGGCAGGGGCGTTGGAAGAAGGAACGGTCGTTCATGTTGCCGTGGATGGAGTTTATGCCGGATGCATTTTGATCTCGGATGAGGTCAAGGAGGACGCGGCGAAGACAATTGCTTCATTGAAAAAGCTGGGTGTGGTGAAAACCATCATGCTAACGGGTGACAATCGGACGGTTGCTGAGGCTGTAGGGCGCCAGCTCGGTCTGGATGAAGTGCGGGCGGAGCTGTTACCTCAGCATAAAGCCGAAGCGATTGAGCAACTGTCTGCAAATAAGAAGACGAGCGACAAGGTTTTATTTGTGGGCGATGGGATTAATGATACCCCTGTACTGGCGCTGGCAGACGTAGGTGTAGCGATGGGTGGTTTGGGTTCGGATGCTGCGATTGAGGCGGCGGATATCGTAATCATGAACGATGAGCCTGCAAGACTGGTTACGGCGATTCATATCGCCAAGCGCACACGTCGCATTGTATGGCAAAATATTATATTTGCGCTGGGTGTCAAAGCGGTATTCCTCACGCTCGGCGCGTTTGGTATTGCTACCATGTGGGAGGCTGTATTTTCCGATGTGGGTGTGACGCTGCTGGCTGTATTGAATGTGATGCGTGTATTGAAGGCCCGCTCTTATGAATAAAACTTACGAGTAAAAAATCAAACACTTCCGGATTAACATGGGATGTATGTATCCTGTGAAATCCGGGGGTGTTTTTTTATAACCAGCACGTTTCGAATGGTGTTTGTTGTCAGCAGTAATGGAGGTTGATTTTATGATTTCCGATCGTTGTACAGAGATGTATAAATGTGGGCTGTACCTAATACGCTAAGGTAGGGACTTTACAGCAAAGCTCATCTGAATTCCATTTGGCGTTTAATTAGTAAGCGTTTTCTTTTTTGGTGGGATACTCGAATTCTTGTATGCCAACCTGCTGGCGGAAGAAAGGAAGGATTAGTAGCATGGAGGCTAAACTGATGCATGTATTCGCAGAGCTGTTGAATAGCAAAAGCAGCCGGGATCGCGAAGACCCTGAGCCGGGAAGAGAGGCTGCTGCACAGAGACTGGCTATCGAGTCGGTGCTCGCCGGGCGCAATGAAGTATCTGCCTCACAGCAGGAAGACCCGTTGGGCTGGCTGATCGGAATAGTCGAACAGGGCAAGATCAGCCAAGGGAAGGCGTTGCTGGCTGCGGACCCTGAGTTGCTTTGGGAAACGTTACTGAATATGCGCAACGATGACAGGGAAGCGATGACCAGACTACTGGAATGGAGCGATGAATACAGGTACGCACCTATACGAATCTATGCGGATGCTCCTGCAAATGCCAGTCGTATAAGCACAGAACCAGCACCAAGACTGGAAGTAGGAAGTCTTGACGGCTACAGTCTTCTGCATGGTCCCTTGTCACAGACTTCTAGCCGTGTAGCGGAATTATGCTATGCCTATCTGGATGCTGCAGAGTCTGGGCAGATGAGTCATGTTTCTGACGGGGAGCCCAATCCCATCCTTATTCCCGGCTCCTGTGCATCAGACACTTACAAAAACTTTAACCAGGCATCAGGCTTGCCTGGATTGTGTGAGCATTTGTCCCGGCGAATCATCGGCTTGCTCGAAACAGAGTATGAAGGCTTGTTCGAGTCGCTAAACGGATCACCGCTCACGATAGCCCTGATCGAACAGACCAACGCAGTCGGGATCGGAAGCCTGCAAGATATGCAAATGGAGGCCTTGCTGCGTGCAGCGTTGCGAAGTGTACGACAGGGGAGAGAACCGCAGTTGGAGATTGTAGTGCGGAATCCGGCTGATGTGAACCAATTCAGAGCAACCCGAGACTGGATTGACGGCGTTGCGGAACAAACCTTATGTGGACATCTGCGGTGCATTCCATACCGGGTAGGTGTGCTTTTGACGGTTGACGTGTCTATGACGCCTGGCGTAAGTCAGCCACGGAGCGGCCAGGACGAACGTTCCGGGAAGCACGCCGGCGCCAATAGCAAGCCGGAAGTGAAAGCGTGCCAGATCAAGCAGACAGCCCAAGTAGCAGGTATGGCACGTTTTGCAGATACGGTGGTTTTGGAAGTTGCACCGATTCCATCTTATGATGATGCCGTGGATCGATTGAGTCATTCCGTTGCTGGTGGTTCTAAGAACGCCAATGATACGATAGAATGCATGACGCACGCTATTCGGGGGGTAAAGCCTGAGCTTCCCATCTGGTTGGCATTAGATGAAATTCACCAGTCACTGGATGGGCCTGCAATCTGGGGGAGCGAGCTAACAGGTGTCATTTGTCCAGATGGAGCAGTCCCCTTTGCATGTCTAGCGGCTGCGCGTTATGGACTTTTGCAGCAAGCAGAGCAGCAACATAGCTCTGATGCTTTACACAAGCACGCACAGCAATGACTGCTTCAAATTAAAAAGGGTACCCATATTATCTTCATGGGTATCCTTTTTAATTTGGGACCTTGCGGGTTTACAACAAGAAATGAAGGGTATATAATAAAATAAAAGTTTCATTAAACCAAAATAATTGTATTAGTGCAAAAATGATTATCATTCTCATTGTAAAACATGCTGCTTCGGGCTTCCCGAAGCAGCATGTGCTATTTTAGGGACCTTAACAATGGATATCATTCTCAATGAGATGCAGGTACAAAGAACAAATACGGAAAGGAATGTGACATGATGCAAGCTGTTCAACAACTTCAAGAGACCTTATCTTCTTCTGCTCAGATACGTTCAAAAAGCAGTGGTAGCGGACGACCCGGTCCGAATCGCAAACCACAGTTTCAGCTTAAAAGCATGCTAAAAAACAAGGAGATGCAGGCTGCTCTCGGCAGCGGAATGCTGATGCTGATGGCATGGGGCATTTCGCATTGGTCGCAATGGCTATCGGTCATCCTGTATGTAGTGTCCTATACCCTGGGGGGATGGTCCAAGGCCAGAGAAGGGGTAGAAACACTGATCCGTGAGCGTGATCTGGATGTTAATCTGCTCATGATTGCAGCATCCATGGGGGCCGCGACGATCGGCTATTGGAATGAAGGAGCCATGCTGATCTTTATTTTTGCACTCAGCGGTGCGCTGGAAAGCTATACCACCGAGCGCAGCAGCAAGGATATTTCCGAGCTGATGGCATTGAAGCCGGAGACGGCCCTGCGCCTGTCCCCCGAGGGGACAGAAACTGTCGGCATTGAGCAGCTGCTGCCAGGCGATCTGCTGCTGGTAAAGCCGGGCGAACTGATTCCAGCCGACGGCCGAATTTCCAAGGGCGTGTCGGCGGTGAATCAGGCATCCATCACCGGGGAATCCGTTCCGGTGAATAAGGTGGAGGGTGACGAGGTATATGCAGGCACCATTAATGGGGAAGGCGTGCTGTACGTAGAGGTCAGCCAGTCCTCTGAAAATACTTTATTTTCGAAAATCATTCGCATGGTTGAAGAAGCTCAGACTGAAGTCCCCGATTCGCAGCGGTTTATCAAAAGGTTCGAGTCGGTGTATGCCCGGATTGTTGTTGTGGCCACGCTGATCGTCATTGCAGGTGCGCCCATCGCATTAGGCTGGACGTGGGCAGCGGCGTTTTACAAGGCCATGGTGTTTCTCGTCGTAGCCTCGCCATGTGCCCTCGTGTCATCCATTATGCCAGTGATGCTGTCGGCCATTTCCAATCGTGCCCGCCGGGGGATCCTGTTCAAAGGCGGCGCGCATGTGGAAAATATGGCATTGACTTCTGTGGTTGCTTTTGACAAAACAGGCACGCTAACGATGGGAGCGCCAATCGTAACCGATTGGATTACGGCCGCAGACTACGATTCCGACGAGCTTTTGCACATTGTCGCTACGATCGAAAGCTATTCAATGCATCCGCTGGCACGAGCGATTGTAGATAAAGCCGAAGCCAAGTTGGGACAAAGAGAGCTTCTCGCAGCCGAGCAAGTGCAGGCACTCACTGGATGGGGGATGGAAGGCATTATCGGCGGGGTGAAGTGGAAAATCGGTCGCACAAATGTGCTGGATGAACCTGGCCCTCTGGCAGAGCCAGCGTGGATAGAGGCCCGCACCCGGCTGGAGGCCGAGGGCAAAACCGTATCCATCATCCTCGCGGATGACCGGATTGCCGGAATGCTGGCGCTGCGTGACGAACTGCGTCCACAGGCGCAGGAGTCCGTGAAACGCCTGCAAGCACAGGGCATCCGGGTCGTCATGCTGACCGGAGATCGGCCGGAAACCGCCGCGGTGATCGCGGCGCAGGCTGGAGTCGACGCCGTATATGCCGGCTTGCTGCCGGAGGACAAGGTCAGCCATATTCGCATGCTGCGGGAGCAATACGGGCATGTCGTCATGGTCGGCGACGGTGTGAATGATGCTCCGGCATTGACAGCAGCAACCGTCGGACTCGGCATGGGAATGAACGGCAGTGGAGCTGCGCTAGAGGTGGCAGATGTCGTGCTGATGAACGACGGAATTGAAGAGATCGCTCCGACGATAGCACTAGCGCGCAAAGCGCAGCGGGTGGTCAAACAAAATATGTTCTTCGCCATAAGCGTCATTCTGCTGCTGGTAGTCAGCAACTTTGTGCAGGATATAGCTCTGCCATTCGGTGTCATTGGGCATGAGGGCAGCACGTTACTTGTTATTTTGAACGGCTTGCGCTTGCTGCGGTCATAAGCTAATAAAAACACAAAACAGGAAGGAGCATTCAACTCTCTTAATATCCAAGGGAGTGAATGCTCCTTCTCTTGCAGTGCCAGCCTATCTTGTATACAAAGTAAGCCCATCTATACATCTGGCCCGCCGATGCTGGACGTCTATCTTCGGCGTGGTGTAGAGCGCCGCAAGAACAGGGAAAAGACGAGCCCCGCTAACGCAATCCCTGTAGCGATGATGAAGGCATCATTAATGCCATGGATCGTCGATTCTGTAACGGCACTGCCGTATACCTGCTGTAGTGCCAGCGCAGAGCCGGTTTCCGGCGAAACACCAGCCGTTTGCGCGAGAGTTTGTCCCAGTTGTGCCACCCCTTCCGTAACAGAAGCATTGGCTGTGGTAGCTACATTCGCATAATCAGCCAAGTGAATCGTAGCCCGACTGCTCATGACGGTAATAAGCCAAGCGGTACCAATGGAACCGGCAATTTGCCGCACCGTATTGGACATGGCTGTGCCATGGCTGCCAAGATGGGGAGGTAACTGGTTAAGCCCTTCCGTCTGTACAGACATCATCAGCAGTGACATACCAAAGCTGCGAATCGTATAGATGACCATTATGTGTCCGTAGGTGGTGGCATCAGTCAGCACGCTGAATTCCCATGTCGTCACGGCTGTAATGATTAGTCCGACTATGGCCAACGGCCTCGCGCCGATACGATCAAAAATCGCCCCTGAGATCGGCGACATCACACCCATCAGCAATGCACCTGGAAGCAGCAGCAGACCGGATTGCAGCGGCGTGAAGCCTCGAATATTTTGCAAATAAATCGGCAGAAGCAGCATCCCGCCGAACATTGTCATATTGACGGTAGCCCCAACCAGTGTAGATACCGTAAAAATGTCGTATTTAAACACCCGAAATTCCAGCATAGGTTCTAACATGTTTAGCTCACGTACAACAAAAAATACAATAAATACGACCCCGGCAGCGAGTGAAAGTATAACGGTATTGCTGCTCCAGCCCTTGTCTCCGGCGGAACTAAAGCCATACAACAGCAGGCCGAAGCCCAACGTGGAAAAAATCGTTCCCATCAGGTCAAATTTCGGCATCGTCAGCTTGGACACATTTTTGAGCCAGCGTACGGCGAACAGAATATCAATGACTGCCAGCGGGATAACCAGCAAAAAAAGCAGCCTCCAGCTATAATGCTCTACAATCCAGCCGGATAAAGTCGGTCCGACCGCCGGGGCAAACATCATGGCGATCCCCATCGTACCCATGGCAGCGCCACGTTTTTCCGGGGGGAACACCGTCAGGAACACGTTCATGACCAAAGGCATAATGATGCCTGCTCCGCCGGCCTGAATGACGCGTCCGACCAGCATCGGTGCAAAGCCGGTACTGGCAGCGCAGACGATCGACCCGGCGGTGAACAGCCCCATTGCGGAGATAAAAAGCGCACGGGTTCCGAATGATTCAATCAAAAAAGCGGTGATTGGAATCAGAATCCCGTTCGTCAGCATATATCCGGTGGATAGCCACTGAACGGTAGTAGCTGACACATTGAAATCATTCATCAGGTGTGGAATAGCCACGTTAAGCAGTGTCTGGTTTAAAATGGAAATGAAGGCGCCCAGCAACAGTACGGACAGAATGCGTCCGACGGACATTTTTTGATCCATGACAGCCTCCTACTTGTGAACTCTGATGGTTGCACTCATCCCAGGGATAATACCCAACCCTTTGTAGCCTTGAATGGATATGTTGACAGGTACGACCTGTGTCACCTTGGTATAGTTGGCCGTAGTGTTGGAAGTAGGCAGTAGTGAAAAGGTCGATGCGGTCGCCAGGCCGATCTTTTCGAGCTTGCCGGTAAGGGAAGTGTCCGGGTATGCATCAATATATACATCCACGGTCTGTCCAACTTGAAGATCTTTTACAGCTGTTTCGTCTATATTGGCGGTTATCCACAAATTGTTTAGATCAAAAGCCTTCGCCAAGGGTGTACCCACTCCAACAATCGAATTGTTCACCGCTGATTGCTGCACAATGGTGCCATCGGTCGGAATTGTGATGCTAATCCGGCTTCCGCCTCCCTCTACCGTACCGAGTGTATTTCCGGCGGTGTAGGTTTTGCCAACCTCGGCATTCCAGCCTGTGAGCTTGCCCGCGCCTGGAGAGGCAACGGTAACCGCTTGTCCGCTCACTTGGGCATTGTCGGTCTTTATGTAGTTGGCGGATTGATTGTAGTAATAGGCTGCGGCTCCGCCTCCTCCCAGAATAATGATAATAACCAGCAGATTGACTAATATGGCGCGTGAATTCATGTTGTATGCCTCCCTAGTTCTTGGATTTTCAAAGTATGCGCCATATGTTTCATAATATTCAGATGGATTTCGGGAGAAGATAAGAGCGCATGCGAAAAGGATGATTTTGCAGACAAAGGATGATGTGCATAATGACGACCAGAATCATGATTGTATATGACAGTGAAAATGGGCATACCGAGCGTCTTGCTCGTTCGATTGCAGAGGGCGCGCGCCAGGAGCACACGGAAGTGCTGCTAAAGCATGTGAATGAGGCCGATGTGAAAGAGCTGGGGAGTGTAGATGCGATTATATGGGGCTGCCCGGGCCATTTTGGCACAATCAGCAGTGGTCTGAAAGGCTGGATTGATAAGCTCGGATATCTGTGGGCGCAGGGCAAGCTGGTGGATAAAATCGGCGCGGTGTTCTGCACAACCGCTACAGTTCATGGCGGCTTGGAATCAACACTTCTGAATTTGATCACCCCGATGCTTCATCAAGGCATGATTATTGTAGGACTGCCCGCCAATATTGCGGAAAATGCACTCTACGGTTCTTATTACGGCGTAGGGGTAACCTGTCCGGTGGAGACAGATCCCAATGGGCCGCCAAATTTTCCAACAGGTGATGACCTTGCATTAGGTCGCTCTTTGGGCAAACGGGTCGCTGAGATGGCGGGACGGTACCGTAGCGCTGCAAGAGAATAGGAGGCCGCTCATGACCATTGCTTTTATCGGAGTAGCTGTGGTTGCCCTTATCTTTTTGCTGGTATTTAATACGAAGATGGTGCGCAAGTCTTCACCCAAGGTTCGCCAAGCCGATGAGGATTCACGGCAAAGAAGCAAGCGTCCTTATCCTGTGCAGGTGGAGCCCGAGGTACTGGAGTTGCCGGATCATGTGCGAGAGGCACAGCATAAGGCTGTTGATGCCAGCGAACATCATGCCGAGGAGCATCCCAAGGTGCCTGATACCCATGCGGATGTGAAGCTGGAAAGGGAGCGTAGAGATCACCGGGATGCTTACCGGGATACTTATCAGGATACTTACGATGATCAGGATTATCGGGCTGCTTTACGTGGATTTGCTGGAAAGAGCGAGGAAAAGGATGGACGCTCCCAAATAATCCATGGAGAGAATGAGGCTCCGAAAAGTGAGGACGAGCAGTACCGTGAAGCACTGCGCTCCATGAATCGGAAAAAATAAGGGTTCTTCATTGAATACGCCAAAAAGGCTGCTTTTCTGTCTGGATTACAGGCAGAAAAGCAGCCTTTTTGCGTTGCCCGGCTACAGCCATTCGGTTAGCCCAATCATCGTAATCAGGCCGAGAATAAAAGAGAATGTGGCGATCCGCTGGTTGCCGTCTCCATGACTTTCGGGAATCAGCTCCTTGTAGACGATAAACATCATGGCTCCGGCGGCAAAAGCAAGGCCGTAAGGCACCAATCCGTTCACCCAACTGCTCAAATAAAATCCGATCAGACTCGTCATGATTTCCACAGCTCCGGTAAGGGTGGCAATACCCAATGCCTTGAAACGACCGATGTTTTGATTCACGAGAAATAAGGCTACGATAAAGCCTTCCGGGGCATTTTGCAAGCCTATTGAAAAGGCAATCAGATTGCCGAGATTTTGGGTTTCACTTGCATAGCTGACTCCGACGGAAAGTCCCTCCGGCAAATTATGTAGCGTAATAGCAGCAATGATGAGAAAAGATTTGGATTCCAGCTGAAAGGTCTTGGAATCCGGGTCCTCCAGGTCGGCATGGGGGATATACCTTTCCATCACCAATAATACGAGACAGCCGAGCAAAATACCGGCAGACAGCACAAACCAATTGGAATGCTGGATGGCTTCGGGAATCAGGTTATATACGGATGCAGAGGTCATGATTCCTGCGGCATAAGCCAGCAGAACATCGCGAAGCCGATGCGTAACATTGCGCATAAATAATATGGGCACAGCGCCTAGTCCAGTGGACAGGGCAGAGATAAGACTGCCTACAAAAACGTCATTCATAATCGGGATAATCCCTCCATACCTGATTAATCTTCCAGTGTCGCTTCATGAAAACTTCATTTGACTGTTTACAGCTCTTTCCGCATAATGAAATTAGGATTTAGAATCAGTCTAAGTCATAGGAAGCTATTAAACAAGAGATTCGTTTTTGCACCAGCCGGGTATCCGCATTTTGGGATGAGCTTCTGGCAGAACTGCTTTTAGAGTATATGCAGCAGCCTAGCGCCCTGGACCGAAAATTCGCTATATAATCTTTATGATATTTTAGGAGGAACGAAGATATGTACAAGTCTATTATTATAGGTACCGGCCCTGCCGGTCTGACCGCTGCGATCTATCTGGCACGTGCCAACATGAACCCACTGGTGATCGAGGGACCACAGCCAGGCGGACAATTAACCACAACTACAGAGGTTGAAAACTTTCCTGGTTTTCCTGAAGGAATCATGGGACCGGATTTGATGGATAATATGCGTAAGCAAGCGGAGCGTTTTGGCGCTGAATTCCGCACAGGCTGGGTGAACAAGGTAGACACAACCGCTCGTCCTTTTACATTGGATGTTGAGGGTTTGGGTGAACTGGTTACCGACACACTGATCATTTCCACAGGCGCGACTGCGAAATACCTGGGGATTCCCGGCGAACAGGGTAACATCGGACGTGGCGTGAGCACTTGCGCAACCTGTGACGGGTTCTTTTTCCGCGGCAAAGAAATTGTGGTCATCGGCGGTGGGGATTCTGCGCTGGAGGAAGCTAACTTCCTGACACGCTTTGCCTCCAAAGTGACGTTGGTACATCGCCGTGAAGAACTGCGCGCCTCCAAAATTATGCAGGATCGTGCTCGTGACAATAGCAAAATTGAGTGGGCGCTTAATCGTACTCCTGTAGAAGTGATTGCTGACGAGAACGGGGTAACCGGCTTGAAAGTGCTGAACAATGAAACAGGCAAAGAGGAAATCATTACGGTTAGCGGTGTATTCGTGGCGATCGGTCACCATCCGAACACAGGCTTCCTCGAAGGCCAAATTATAACTGATGCGAACGGTTATATCGTGGTGAAACCTGGCACTTCTGAAACGAACGTACCTGGCGTATTCGCTTGCGGCGACGTGCAGGATACACGCTACAGACAAGCGATTACAGCAGCAGGCAGCGGCTGCATGGCCGCTATGGACAGCGAGAAGTATATCGAAAGCCTGGAGCACAGCGCACTGGCTCTGTAATAATTCGTTCAGGTCCGAATAAATATATATTTACAACAATAATTGATGAGGTGATATTCATGGAAAAAGCAATTGTATACACATCTACAAACTGTCCGCATTGCCGTCAAGTCAAAAGCTATTTGAGTGAAAAGGGCGTAGAGTACGAAGAACGCAACATCGAAACGAATGAAGCCTTCGCGCAAGAGGTATGGGATATGGGTGTTCGTGCTGTTCCCTTGACTCTGATCGGGGAAGAACGTATTTCCGGTATGAACAAAACCAAGTTTGAAAAAGTGTTGAACGCTTAATCAGCTTCACAGTAGATTCACAGCAGAATAAGAAGAGGATTTTGCAAAATCCTAACAAAATAAATGGGCGTATAGGAACTTTAGTGTTCCTGTACGCCTTTTTTTACAGAGATACCCGTACACGCCCGAGAAAAGGGGCTGTCGCTGCATAGGCAGCACCTAACATGGTCGAACGGCTGCCAAGCGTGGAAAAACGGATTTGCAGCTGCCGACGGTGATAAGGCAGGGCACGTTCATCAATTACTTCACGCATACTCTGCTCCAGCCACGGTCTGGCTTCCGCCAGTGGACCGCCGATGATAAGCATGCCCGGGTTGAGGCTGTTCACAATGTTGGTAATGCCGACACCCAAATATCGCCCGATATCACGAAAGACGCTTAACGTATCCGCGTCACCTTGCCGGGCAAATGGCAGTAAATCCGCTGTGCTGTGCGCGGGCAGGGCGAGGGTGGACGCTGTATAGGCCTTTTCCGAAGCATACAGCTCCCAGCAGCCCCGGCTGCCGCAGGAGCAGAGCCTTCCATTCCAGTCAATGGTCATATGGCCCGTCTCTCCGGCGTATCCCCAAGCTCCCTGATACGGCTTGCCGTCAATGATAATTCCGGCCCCGATTCCGGAACCTGCACTGATGTAAACCAGATCCTGCACCAGCTGCCGATGCTCGCCGTCCATACCGTAGTACAGCTCGCCCTGCGCGCCGACGTTGGCCTCGTTATCCACTACGACGGGCAGGCCAAGCGCTGTCTCAAGCTGCTGCCGCAGTGGAACCTCTTCCCAGCCCAGATTGGGTGCGAACAAAACAGTTCCCGATTCATCCACCATACCCGGTACTCCCAGCCCAATGCCGACGATGCCATGAGGGGAGGGAGGAGTGACCTGCATGAGCTGCTGAACCAACTTTTGAATCTGCTCCATGACAAAGGCAGGATCATGCTGCCTCAGGGGGAGGACAAGCTCTGTCTCAATGGCTCCTGCCAAATCAGTCAGAGCCCCCTGGATATACTGCACGCTGACTTCGATGCCAAGCACAAAGCCGGCGCGGCTGTTAAACAGCAGCATGAGAGGCTTACGCCCGCCACTGGATTCGCCTAATCCTGTTTCATATACAAGTCCCTCGGTGATTAGCTCTGCTACCAGGTTGGATACGGTGGCCTTGTTTAACCCGGTTTGGCTTGATAATTGTGCCCGGGATAGCGGGGCATGGAGGCGGATACGCTCCAGCACAATGGATTTATTCAGCTTTTTGACAAGCGCCTGATCGCCGGTGACATTCATGACCTTTTCACTTCCTGTTGGTGTAATTCCCGATATTATATCATAAAAACAAACTTAGTTTAAGCAATAGACAAAGTTCTTTGGCTGTGCTAGAATCTTTTTTGTAAACGGTTACTTCATTCTTTAATATAACGATTGCTACAAAGGAGGAACTTATTGATGGCTTATTTCGAGCAGGTATCTAAAATTAATTTTGAGGGCAAGCAATCCAATAATCCTTTTGCATTTAAATTTTATAATCCACAGGAAGTTGTGGCAGGAAAAACGATGGAGGAGCATTTGCGTTTTAGCATGGCTTATTGGCATACACTCGTCGCAGGCGGCACCGATCCATTTGGGGTAGAGACAGCGGTACGTCCGTGGTCCAAGTTCACCGGGCTGGATTTGGCGAAGGCTCGTGTGGAAGCTGCCTTTGAGCTGCTGGATAAGCTGAATTTGCCTTATTTTGCTTTCCACGATGTGGATATTGCTCCAGAGGGCGCATCCCTGAAGGAGTTTTACAGCAATCTGGATACGATCGTAGATCTGATTGAGGAGCATATGAAGGCTACGGGGAAAAAATTGCTGTGGAACACAGCGAACATGTTTAGCCATCCTCGTTATTTGCATGGAGCTGCGACAACCTGCAATGCGGACGTATACGCACATGCAGCCGCTCAGATTAAAAAGGGTCTGGAAGTAGGCAAGCGCTTGGGCGCAGACAACTATGTGTTCTGGGGCGGCCGTGAAGGCTACGAAACTCTGCTGAATACGGATATGAAGCTGGAACAGGACAACTTGGGCCGTATGTTCCATATGGCTGTGGACTATGCGCGTGAAATCGGCTTTGACGCTCAGTTCCTGATCGAGCCTAAACCGAAGGAGCCAACCAAGCACCAGTATGATTTTGATGCGGCGACGACGATTGCCTTCCTGCAAAAATACGATCTGGATCAGCAGTTCAAGCTGAATCTGGAAGCTAACCATGCGACTCTGGCAGGTCATACCTTTGATCATGAGCTGCGTGTGGCGCGGATTAACGGTATGCTGGGATCACTGGATGCCAACCAGGGAGATTTGATGCTGGGCTGGGACACGGACGAATTCCCGGTTGATCTGTATGATGCGACCCTGACCATGTATGAAGTGCTGCAAAACGAGGGCCTGGGCCGTGGCGGTATCAACTTTGATGCCAAGGTGCGCAGAGCATCGTTTGAGCCAGAGGATTTGTTCCTCGCACACATTGCAGGGATGGATACGTATGCGAAAGGCTTGAAGATCGCAGTCAAACTGATCGAGGATCGTGTATTTGAGGACTTTATCGAGAAGCGCTACAGCAGCTTTAAAGAAGGCGTTGGAGCAGACATCGTATCTGGAAAAGCAACGCTTGCTTCGCTGGCTGAATATGCACTGGCGAACGAAGCACCACGCAAAAACGCGTCCGGTCGTCAGGAATATTTGAAGGCGACATTAAATCAATACATTTTGGCGGATTAAAACCAGAATCTATATATGAAATAAAGGCTACACGTTAGCAGGGAAGGGGAAACTTCGATGCAGAAGGAGCCAAAACAGGAGCAGGAGCGGTATGTCATCGGCGTCGATCTAGGGACCAGTGCAGTCAAAACGGTACTGGTCAACCGCAAGGGACAAGTAGCTTATGAAGCTTCCCAGTCATATCCGCTCCATCAGCCGAAGGCCGGGTACAGTGAGCAGCTTCCTGAGGACTGGGTTCGTGGCACGTTAGCATCTCTGAAGGAGCTTGTGGAAAAGGCCGGAATCAGCGGTACTGATGCCGTGGACGGCATTAGCTTTTCGGGACAGATGCATGGGCTTGTGTTGACTGACAAGGAAGGCCAAGTGCTGCGTCCGGCAATTCTGTGGAATGACACGCGCACGACGGCACAATGTCGCCGTATTGAAGAACAGCTCGGACCGGAGCTGCTGCGCATCGCCCGCAATCGCGCGCTGGAGGGCTTTACGCTGCCCAAGCTGCTGTGGGTGCAGGAGCATGAGCCGGACGTGCTGGCACGTGCAGCCCATTTTATGCTGCCGAAGGATTATGTACGATACCGTCTGACCGGAAAGCTGGCGACGGAGTATTCAGATGCAGCCGGTACGCTGCTGCTGGATGTCGCTCAAAAGCAGTGGAGCCAAGAGATCGCCGCTGCGTTTGAATTGCCGTTGTCGTTGTTCCCGCCGCTGGTGGAATCCTTTGACCAGACGGGTACGCTGTTGCCGGAGATTGCGGAGCAGAGCGGACTTTCGCTTGCAACCAAGGTGTATGCAGGGGGCGCGGACAACGCATGTGGCGCGATTGGCGCAGGCATTTTGAGCGAAGGCCGCACCATGTGCAGCATCGGCACCTCGGGCGTTGTGCTTTCCTATGAGGAGCGCAAGGATATTGATGTACAGGGCCGGGCGCATTTTTTTAATCATAGTGAGCAGGATGCTTATTATATCATGGGGGTTACACTCGCGGCCGGATACAGCCTGACCTGGTTTAAGGAAACCTTTGCGCCGGGGCTTTCTTTTGATGCGCTGCTGAAAGGTGTCAGCTCTGTGGAGCCGGGCAGTCGCGGACTGTTGTTTACGCCTTATATTGTCGGCGAACGTACCCCTCATCCGGATGCAACCATCCGGGGCAGCTTTATCGGGATGGATGCGGGGCATGGGCTTGCGCATTTTACACGGGCGGTACTGGAGGGAATTACGTTTTCGCTCAAGGAATCCATTGATATTCTTAGAGGCACGGGCAAAACGGTGAAAGAAGTCATTTCCATCGGCGGTGGTGCGCGTAACGAAGCGTGGCTGCAAATGCAGGCGGATATTTTCAATGCGGATGTCATCAAGCTGGAGAGCGAGCAGGGACCTGCGTTGGGAGCGGCCATGCTGGCTGCATACGGCAGCGGCTGGTTTGCATCGCTGCAAGCGTGTGCTGAAGTATTTCTGCGTGAGGCAGCGAGATATTCACCGAATCCGGAGCATGTGGAACGGTATGAAGGCTTGTATGAGCTGTATCGTGTAGTTTACCCGCACACGCGGGAGCTCAACGAACATTTGGCGAAATATCGCTGAGTACGGTAAGCTTGAGAGTAAAGGAAAAGCGTCTGCGGGTCAGATAAACCCGCAGACGCTTTTTTCATGGATTGATGAGTTTGAATTAGACGGTTCTCTTGATGTTGGCATGATCTTCTTTCACAGCACTTGCGGCACAGCCCGAGCATGACTTGCTTGATGAGCACCCGGAACAGGCGCCTTGGCGGCTTTTTCGCAAAAAACGTACCAATACCCATGCGCTATAGCCGAGGATCACCAGTAAAATGATAACATTGATCATGGAATCCACTTCCTTTTATATTCATAGGGCCTTGCCTTAACCCCAGCCTAACAATTTGCCACCCTGATAAATCAGAACGGTGATGATATATGCAACAGTTAAAGGATAGATGATAGAAAATGCAGTCCAGCGCCAGGAAAGGGTCTCTTTGCGAATGACCGCTACCGTCGCCAGACATGGCACATACAACAGAATGAATACCATAAAGCTAAAGGAAGCAAGCGGTGTAAAGGCATGGCTCACCTGCAGCTCCAGTCCCTGCATATCGGGAACATGGTAAATGATATTCATCGTCGATACGACAACCTCTTTGGCCATAAAGCCTGTGAGCAGGGACGCGCCTGCTTGCCAGGTGCCAAAACCGAGAGGGCCCAAGATAGGCGCAAACCATCCTCCAATCGTGGCGAGCAGGCTGTCGTCCATTTCGGCACCGAAGCCATGTGGTCCGAAATTGGACAATAGCCAGATGCCGACGGAGCCGGCAAGAATAATCGTTCCGGCTTTACGTACGAAGCCTTTGACCTTTTCCCATGTACTGCGAAACAGGGTCAGAGCTTGCGGCACCCGATAGGGTGGGAGCTCTACAATGAAAAGGGACGGCTCACCCGACAGAATGGATACCTTGGAAAAAATTTTAGCCAGTATAAGCGACACGGTGATTCCCAGCACGTACATCAGCATGATGACGCTTGCCCCATGTGTCGGGAAAAACACACCTGCAAACAACGCATATACCGGCAGGCGGGCCGAACATGACATAAAAGGCACCAGCAGCGTTGTAATGAGGCGTTCTCTCGGCTGCTCAATGGTGCGTGTCGCCATAATCGCCGGAACATTGCAGCCAAATCCGATGATAAATGGAATGAAGCTTTTCCCGTTCAAGCCAACGGCCTGCATCAAGCGGTCCATTAATATCGTGACCCGTGCCATATATCCGGAGTCTTCAATTATCGAGATGAGCAGGAACAAAATGGCGATCTGCGGCAGAAACACGAGCACGCCCCCGACGCCTGCCACGATGCCGTCCACGATTAGACTTTGTGTAAAAGCAGACGTATTCCATTGCACCAGCACTTCAGAAATCCAACTGCTGAGTGTCCCTGAAAAGAATCCGTCCATCATATCGGAAAGGACCGTACCCGCCCAATCGAAGGTGAACTTGAAGGTGATGTACATCAGCAGCAAAAAGATCGGAAGCCCCAGATACCGATGGGTTAGCAGCGCGTCCAGCTTATCCGTCAGACTGTGCGGTTTGAGGCTGGAGGTGTCGAGCGATTTGGTGCACAGATCAGCAATCCATGCTGCACGTACAGAACGGATATGCTGGGCAGAGGTTGCTGCATGATCTTCACTGAGAAGCTCTTCTTCGCAACGTTGGATACGTGCGGTTATCTTTTCACGCTGCACCTCACTCGTCATCCATTCCATGACGACAGGATTGTTTTCCAGACATTGCAGTGCGGCCCACCGGAGCTGCGGTATGGGTGCATCCTTCAGCAAGCTGCAAATATCGGCAATCGCGGCTTCGACGGCAGGGCCGTAGTCCAGTTGGAAATTATTCGATGTACGCCGTACCTCTCGAAGCGTGGCAAGCATTTGCTTGCTTCCGCTGCCTGTGCGGGCCACCATCGGAATAATTGGAACGTTCAATTGTTCAGCCAGCAATTCTTTGTTTACGCGAAGACCTGTCGCATCGGCTACGTCGGTCATGTTTAAGCCGAGTACCAGCGGGCGGCCATACTCCAGCAGCTGTACGGTCAGATACAGATTGCGCTGGAGCTGGGAGGCATCCACGATGTTAATGAGGGCCGCAGGCGGTTCTTCCAGCAAATAACGGGTTGCGACACCCTCATCCAGCGAAAGAGGAAGCAAGGAATAGGCACCCGGCAAATCCACCAAAACGGCAGACTTGTCGCGCAGAAGCCCTGTTTTCTTTTCCACCGTGACCCCGGACCAGTTGCCTACCTCAGCATAGGTACGAGTCAGCTTGTTGAACAATGAGGTTTTTCCTGTGTTGGGATTGCCGAACAGAGCGATCATGTCCATGTTGGAACGACCTCCAGTTGCTTCACCTGATTTTGACGGAGGCCAACCAGTTGACCATTGCATTCAATGACAATAGGACCGCCCAACAAACTGACTTTTTTTAACCGTATAATGGAACCTTCGTCAATGCCCATGTCCGTTAGACGGCGGCGCAATGAGGGATGAAGAGGGGCAAGGGATTGCAAACGCACAGTCCGGCCCAATGGAGTACGAAGGAGTGAGATACATTCTGGCATGGTGTTCAGCCTTTCTGATGTAGAATGAGAATCAATATCATTTGATACCGATGCCAGTACCATATCATAAGGAGAGCCAGGCTGCTGTGATAAAATTCGCTGTGAGCGATATTTGTACCTGTTGATCCGTTGTTATAAAGGTGGGCATGGTGTCACAATCTGTCTTTAGCTAGGTGTCTTACTCGTCTGCAACCGACAAAACTAGAGCGTTTGGGGCAACTGTTTTTATGGTAAGATAGAGCTGTTAACAACTATGTTAAGAAGGGCAGGAACGCTCTGTATGAACAGAAAAATCGGGATTAGGCTTGTAAAATGTCTGGTTGCGGGTACAGCGCTGGCTGTGTTGCTGCCGCAGGCTGTGGAGTGGAGCAGCAACGTATATGCGGCGTCGGTCAAACCGACTGCATCCGTATCGTCACAGCAGCTTCAGAATAAGCTTTTACAGGCCATGGATACACGGAGTGAAACGCTGACCTTTACATATCAAGGGCGGGTGAACGGTCTCAAGCAGCAGCTGGAGACGGCCATTCAACAGGCCATGGAGAGCGATCCGTATGTGAATTATACGATCAAAAGCTATGCATTCAGCTATACTGGCACCACCACGTCCGCTGAGGTCACGATTCGTTTGAGCTACCGTGAAACGAAGGAACAGACGGCCTACGTGAATAGTACCGTTCAATCCGTGCTGGGGGATATCATTACGAAGGGCATGACCGATCATGAGAAGGTGAAGGCCATCCATGACTGGATTGTGGTTCGTCTGAAATACGATGAAACACAACAAAAGTATACAGCCTACGATGGTCTGAAAACCGGGAGCACCGTCTGTCAGGGCTATTCCTTGTTAGCTTACAAAATGCTGGAACGTGCAGGGATTACGAACCGGATTGTGGAAGGAAGAGCAGGGGGCCAGCTACATGCATGGAATCTTGTATTGCTGGATGGTCACTGGTATCACATGGATACGACCTGGGATGATCCGACCCCGGATCGCGGGAACGAGGTAAGCACTTCCTATTATCTGCTGACCGATACCGAAATGCGCCGGGACCACTCATGGGTTAAACCGTATCCTCAGGCGAACACATCGTATCGACAGACCTTATCAGCAATGATTGCTGCGGGAGGACCCAAGGCCGCTGTGTATCAAAAGCTGTACAATAACCTGGAATATCCGCTCCAGGACGGCAAGGGTCTGGTTAAATCATCAGCTGATATCAAGGAACAGGTTCGCACGTCTATCAATAAGGGTGGGACGACGCTTACCTTCGGATATCAGGGGACAGAGCGAAGCCTGAAGGAAGACTTACAGCCATTGTACCAGCTCGGGTTGAAGTCCATTTCCTATCAGATTACGAATCTAGGGAGCACCGGGAATCTTCGTGTAACGCTGAAATGGACCTAATCTTGGAGTGAAAAAGCTGCACGACTAAAGGAGTATTTTATTGATATGCACAAGCGTTCCTTTACTTATCTGCTTGGCACGCAAACCATGTCAAATGCGGCCGATATTCTTTATATTATGGCACTTGTATCTCTTGTGTTTCATGAGACAGATTCGATCTTTTCCTCGGTGCTTGTTCCGCTGCTGCGGATGGGAGCACAGATGATCAGCGGCTTTTTGGCACCGCTGATTTTGGCCCGATTCCAGCTGCCTTTTATTTTATTCGTTTCCCAGTTCGGGCAGCTGGCTTTCTTCGCTGTTCTGCTGGGTCACCTGTGGTTAGCGGGCACGGAGCCGATATGGGTGATTGTGTTTACGATGGTAGCAGCCATGTCTTTTCTGGACGGCTGGACTACACCTGCACGTAATGCGTTGATTCCCCGTCTGGCGTCTGGAGAAGGGCTGATGCGGGCGAACAGTTTTGTATCGGTCAGCGATCAGACGGTGCAATTAGCGGGCTGGGGGCTTAGTGGTGTGCTTGTAGCCATGCTGGGCTCTGAAAAGACACTGCTGGTGGCTGGCGGATTGTATATGGTAGCCCTGGTGTTCACCAGCTTGATCCGAGATCCATTAGAAGGCAAGGCTCATTACTTGCTGCAGCCCGCAACACGGGTACGAAGCGGGGAGGATTTAACGTCCGAGGCTGTATCTGAGTCGGGGCAAGGGCATCATGATTTGCCTCCCATACAGCTGGAAGAAATGCTTCATGGCCCGGAGTCGGAAAGTCCGGCGTTACCTCCGAAGCGTAAAAAAGAAATATTGCGTGAAGGCTGGAGCCTTATCGGAGCCAGTCGCAGGCTCAAAGCTCTTATTTTCATGGATATGATTGACCTGCTGGGGGGGTCTGTGTGGGTCGGCGCGTTCACGCTTGCTTTCGCCCAGCAGGTTCTGCACAAGAGCGAGGCATGGTGGGGATACATTAATGCAGCTTATTTTGCAGGTGCGATCGGTGGAGGCATCATTGTCCTCGCCTGCGTCAAGCATTTGCAGCACAGACTGCTGCCCGCCATGCTGGCGGGGATGGCAGGCTACGGTCTGTTGACAGCCTGGTATGCGCTGAACACATTACCGCCGCTGACGCTGCTTATCGTGCTATTGATGGGACTACCTGCGGAAATGTCCGTCGTAGCCCGCCGCACGATGATGCAAATGAGCGTATCTGTGCATGATTTGCCCAAGGTGCTGTCGGCTCAGGCCACATTGACCAGTCTGACCTTTTGCATTTCGCTGCTCTTAATGGGCTGGATTGCAGATCATCTGGGCATCGTTAATTTGTACTTGTTCTCTGCGCTGTTGACACTGATTGCTGTGATATACGGCATCTTCAGTCGACGTGCCTTAGCTACGTCTTTAACTGCTACAGTAGCCGCAGCTCCTTCCTCCGAATAAAACAAAAAGCCCGTCTCCGGGCATCTATAGGTGAACATGCGACTGAGCGGTCTGGGACCAGAATTAACAGCATGTTTTCCAAGATATGTGGAGACGGGCTTTTTCCTATTTTATTTTTTCTCAGAAGCATCTGAACTCAAATCACATTCTTTTAATGGAATGATTTTGGTACGTTTGATCCATTTGTAGCCAAACCACAGAATAAGGAACAGTGGCACACTCATGTACGTAGCAATCATCGTTTTCCAGTCAATCTCCTGTCCGGTGAAGGCATCCGCACCTTGCCCGATAATAACGATGATACACAGCGCGAAGGCGAACAACGGTCCAAACGGGAACCAGCGTGCTGTATATGGAAGCTCACTCAGACTGTGGCCCTGTGCCGTAAAGGCACGGCGGAAACGATAATGACTGACCGCAATACCGACCCACGTAATAAATCCGCACATTCCGGAGGCGTTTAGCAGCCAATTGTAGACGACACCGTCCCCGTACAGAGAAGCAAGAAAGGCCAGCATACCGACAGCAGTCGTGATCAGCAAGGCATTCATAGGAATGCCGCGTTGATTGACGTGGCCGAGGAAGCGGGGAGCTTTGCCTTCGCGTGCCAGAGCAAACAGCACACGTGTCGCCGCGTACATCCCCGAGTTGCCTGCTGACAATACGGAGGTCAAAATAACGGCGTTCATGACAGAGGCGGCAATCGCAAGCCCGGCTTTTTCAAACACAAGCGTAAACGGACTGACTCCAATGTCGCTGATATCTCCCCGCAGCAGGTTCGGATTCGTATACGGAATAATCAATCCAATGACGAGAATCGCCAGAATATAAAAGAACAGGATGCGCCAAAAGATTTGGCGAATGGCACGCGGAACGTTCTCGCGCGGATTTTCGCTTTCTCCAGCGGCTACCCCGATCAGCTCTGTTCCCTGAAAGGAAAAGCCCGCAGCCATGAATACACCTAATACGGCGAAGAATCCGCCATGGAACGGAGCGTCTCCGACCGTGAAGTTGGCGAAGCCAACTGCCTTGCCTCCCATAATGCCGAAGATCATCAGCACACCCACAGCTAAAAAGATGACTACAGTCACAATTTTAATCATGGCAAACCAGTATTCAGACTCGCCATAACCTTTGACGGTCAACGCATTCAGGATAAAGATGACGGCCAAAAATAACAGACTCCACCAGGCGGAGTGACTTTCCGGGAACCAGTATTTGATCAGCACCGTTGCTGCTGCCAGTTCGGCAGCAATCGTCACCGCCCAGTTATACCAGAAGTTCCAGCCCATGGCGAAACCGAAAGCTGGGTCAACAAAGCGACCTGCATAGGTGTTAAAAGAGCCGGATTCGGGCATGAACGTAGCCAATTCCCCGAGGCTGGTCATCAGGAAATAGACCATGAGTCCGACTGCAGCATAGGCCAGCAGGGCTCCGCCGGGTCCAGCTTCGGCAACCGCGCCTCCACTGGCGAGGAACAAGCCTGTTCCGATGGAGCCCCCGAGGGCAATCATCGTCATATGGCGGGCTTTGAGGCTTTTCCGCAAGGTTGCGTCAGGTGTTGCTTTGTGTTGCACGTTCAAACACTCCTTCATGAAATTGTATTTCATGTCAGGGCAAGAGCCAGAAGGAGGGGGAGTATATAAATCAAAAGACCGCAGGGAATACGCCTGCGGTCTTGTCTATGCATTCCGCACCATACCTTCTTCTATAACAAGATAGCTCAACACACGTGTCTATGTTAGGACATCGCGTGACAGTTCTGCTCCTTTCGGTTAGCAGCCCCAGCATTCGGAGTATTTACAAAGAGTCAGCTCCGCATACTTCGGCGGGTGTACCTTTCCACTGGAATCACAGACGGCTCTTGGCGTCTCCTCCGGTGTACTGATTACATCCGCGACCTCTACCTCATCATAAAACAGGGTTGATGAGGTGTATGACATGATATTGTATTGTATAGCGAACTACAGTATATCGTACCTGTACATCATCTGACAATCGACAATTTTTTGAATGTGCCGCTGTAAAATATAAAATCAAGCGTTGCGCTTGGCCATTTGCTGCCAAACGGTGCCTGCGGCTTGCTCGCCTGATTCGATGCGCTCCAGCGCCATTTTAGCCTGCAGACTGACCTCGAATTCGGGGTCATCGACAGCCTTCTCCAGTGCGTCACGCGCCTCCTCGGTTCCAACCTCGTATAAAAAACGGGCCGCCCGCCAGCGAACCAGCTTGCTGCTGTCCGACAGCGCTCCAATCATCGCACCGGTAGCGACCGGATCACCGATGTCTGACAGCGTGTCGCCTGCGGTACGGCGCACCGCAGCTGAAGGATCGCGTAGCGCCTCGCCCAGCAGTTCCATCGCCTCCTGTGAGCGGATATCGCCCAGATAGACGACACCCAGCCGCCGCAGCTGCATTTTGTCGTCATGCAGCGCTTGCCGGATGAGCGGCAGATGCTCGGGTGTCGGCTCCAGCCGATCCAGCGCAGCGTAGCGTGTACGCCAATCCTCGTGATGCAGAGCCTGCTCCAGCTCGGCATCGCTCCATTCGCGGCGCTCCTCCACGAATTCGCTGTTGTTCGCGCCGTGGGCAATCGCCTGCTGGATAATCTGCTCCAGCCGTTCCTGCGGAAAGGCTGCTTCCAGCTCTTGCTCGACCTCGCGCGCAATATCCGGCAGTTCACCGTAACGAACGCCGTAATCACTGAGCTTGCGCTCCTTGATCAGCGTAGCACTCGCTACACGCGTAACGGCTTGCACAAAGCGGTCGGACAAGGAAATCCGTTCCTCCTTCTGTCCCGCCTTAACCCGAATTTGCATTGGAAGGCCGCGGAAAAACTGCACAAAGACCTGTGCTTCGCCAAACGCTTCCCCCGAGGTCTCCTCAGGCAAATCCCAATTGGCGTCAGCGCCTTCCTCGCCGAGCTGATCCCGGACTTGACCCAGAATGGTAGACCAGTCTGCATTTCCTTTGCGGTCAAGGGCGACAAAATCCGTCGTGTGAAACACGCTTTTGACTCCTTCAATGGCCAGCATGCGCCGGATAAATGGGGGGGCGGAACGCTCATTGTCCCGTGTATATGTTCTGCGGATACCTGCTTCCAGTCGTTCATCCAGATGCAGCATCATGGTGTTCGGACTAGGAGTTGGCTCGATAGATGTTATTTTCATAGCTCGGTACAGCCTCCTGTTCAAAAGTTCTCCATATATAGCTTATCTATATTGTACCTCATTCTATGGGTGTCTCCAAAGAGATAGTTTGTAATTACGAGGAAAACACAATGACATATCTCACATCTTTCCTATAAACATTCACCACAGAAGCAGGGTTAAAAATCGGCTGAGTGAACCAAACTGAGAGTAGGTTACCAAAATGCACCAAAAGATAAGTGAAGGAGGCGTTCGGATGTTCCGCAAGCAGGAAAGAACGCTCATTATTGTATGTATTGTGATTGCGGCTATTATGCTGTACGCCGTAATTAAAAGCATAGCTCGCTTGACTCACTAGCTGGTAATCAAGAGTGATTTACGATGGTTTCCCTATATTTAAAATGTGAAATGAAGGAGTGAAACCCATTTGTCTTCACTGGACCCTGTATTGCTAAGCCGGATGCTGACCGGAATTACCCTGTTTGTTCATATTGTATTTGCATCCATCGGTGTTGGCATACCCTTAATGATTGCACTTGCAGAATGGCGCGGGCTGCGAACCGGTGATCCACATTATACTTTGTTGGCCCGACGGTGGGCGCGGGGGTTTGTCATCACTGTGGCCGTGGGTGTCGTTACAGGCACTGCGATTGGTCTGCAGCTCAGCCTGCTCTGGCCTACCTTTATGCGGGTGGCTGGACAAGCGATTGCGTTGCCTTTGTTTTTGGAGACGTTTGCTTTCTTTATCGAAGCTATATTTCTGGGTACCTACTTGTACACCTGGGATCGGTTTAAAAGCAAATATTTTCACCTGATGCTGCTTATCCCGGTAGCGCTTGCCTCATCTGCATCAGCGGTTTTTATTACGACTGTAAACTCGTTCATGAACCAGCCTCAAGGCTTTACACTCAAAAATGGAGTCATGACAGATATTCATCCCATTCAGGCCATGCTAAATCCAGCTACGCCGACCAAGGTTTCACATGTACTGGCTTCGTCATATACATTAAGCGCCGGGGTGCTGATGGGACTGGCTGCTTACAGCATGCTGCGGGGGCGTAATCACCCGTATTTCAAAAAAGCGCTGAAGCTGACGGCTACCTGCACCATTGTGTTTGCCATTAGTACAGTAATGATCGGAGACGCGTCTGGTAAATTTTTAGCCAAATATCAGCCGGAGAAGCTGGCTGCCGCTGAATGGCATTTTGATACGATGACGCATGCTCCCTTTGTATATGGCGGCTACATGGATGAAAACGGTGATATCAAGTATGCCCTGAAAGTGCCTTATGCGCTTAGTGTGTTGGCCGGGAATTTGCCTAGTACGGAGGTCAAGGGATTAAATGATTATCCCGTAGATGAGCGTCCGCCGCTGTCTATCCACTATATGTTTGACCTCAAAATCACCACCGGGGTGCTGATTTTGGTCATCCCGTTGCTATATCTGATCCGGGGGCGTTTGCCAGGTCGCAAACCATACCCCAGATGGCTGCTGCTGGCGCTTATTTTGGTCGGACCGATGGCTATGATCGCTATTGAACTGGGTTGGATGTTCGCGGAGGTCGGCAGGCAGCCGTGGATTTTACGCGGATACATGAAGGTATCCGAGGCAGCAACCACCTCTACCAGTGTCGGATGGATGCTGGTGATGTTTGTTATTTTGTATCTAGTGTTGTGCTTCTCGGCCATTAAGGTACTCAGCAAGCTATTCCGTAATAAGGATGCGGTAGAAGAGATGAAGCAGTTGGGCATGGAAGGGGCTGAAAGCAAGTGAGCTATGAAATTGTCGGTATCGCCATTTTGTGGACCTTCCTGTTCGGTTATTTGATTGTGGCTTCTATTGATTTTGGTGCAGGCTTTTTCAGCTTTTACAGTGTGTTGACAGGCCACCAAAACAAAATCCACAATATCATTCAACGCTATCTATCCCCGGTGTGGGAGGTAACGAATGTATTTCTCATCTTTTTCGTGGTGGGATTGAACGGGTTTTTCCCGGATGCGGCTTATTACTATGGGACGGCGTTACTCGTTCCCGGCAGTATTGCGATTGTGCTGCTCGCGATTCGGGGAGTGTATTATGCGTACAATACGTATGGGCATTCTGGGACCAATAATATCGTCTACATGGCGTTGTACGGTGCGACGGGGCTGCTGATTCCGGCGGCACTGTCTACGGTTCTCGCCATTTCGGAAGGCGGCATTATTGTGGAAAACAGCACAGGTGTTCATCTGCAATGGGGCCAGCTATTAAGCAACCCCTATACGTGGGCAGTTATTATTTTGGCGCTGGTGAGTGTGCTGTATATATCGGCGATGTTTTTGTCCTTTTATGCCAAAAGGGCGGGAGACAAGGTCGCTTTCGAAATTGTACGGGGATACGCACTGTTCTGGAGTGCTCCCACAATTATGGCGAGTCTGTTCGCATTTTTGCAGATTAACAAACAAAATCCGGACCATTTTGCCAATATGCTGAGTATGGCCTGGATGTTTGTTGCCTCCTTCATATGCTTTGTGGGAGCTGTTTATCTGGTATGGCAACGACGTCATTTGGGAACCTCATTCATCCTGGTAATGCTGCAATTTGCATTTGCCTGGTATGGCTATGGTCGCTCGCATCTTCCGTATGTTTTGTATCCCTACATTAATGTGCATGCCAGCTTTACGAATTCTGCGATGGCGTATGCCTTGATTACGGCGTTTAGTGCGGGTCTGCTGGTGCTGATTCCTTCGCTGATTTTGATCTTGAGACTGTTCCTGTTCGATGCAAAATATGTGCGAGGACAAGCGGGGAAGAAAGGGTGAGCTAGCGTGGCTGCTTTCGAGCATTTTACGATTATGTACGAGTCGCCTATCATTATTGTCGTGGCGATTGTGTTTTTGTTTATCTATTCGGCACGCTTTAAAAATCCGCAGGACTAACAGCGGCATTGGAAACGGGCCTTCCTGATCATGAGGAGGGTCCTTTGATGTGCCTCAATGTGCCTTGATGCATGCTGTGGAATTTCCTTTGCAGATTTCCATTGGATTGGGGATTGAATTATACTTTACATAGATCAGCATGTAGTATCATTTGGTTTTCATACTCACGTATAAAATATATAGATGAATGCAACCCTTTGGATCACTTGGGAGAACGGGTTTGTCAGGGAGGGAACTACATCATGCCCAAAGTTCGTTTTAACAATATGGATCATGTCAATACGGATAAAACCATCAAGCAATTCAGGCAATGGCGGCAGGAACGTCGCAGCAAAACAAAGGATTATACGTTTGTTGTTCCAAATCATCCCCCGGAGCTGGAGTTTTTGCACAGTAATCGGGACATGACGACAGCAACCTGGGTGGGCCATTCCACCTTTTTCATCCAGTATCTTGGGCTGAATATCATCACCGATCCGGTATGGGCCGAGCGTATGGCCTTGGACAAAAGGCTGGCTCCGCCTGGCATTCGCATTCAGGATGTGCCGCCGCTGGACATCATTCTGTTGTCCCATTCGCATTATGACCACTTACATATACAATCGCTACGCAAATTATATCGTGCAGACACACTTATGCTTGTACCTTCGGGACTAAAGTCGAAAATGATCCGCAAAGGCTTTCGCAATTGCCATGAGCTGCAATGGTGGGAGCATTTTACGGTAGGCGGGGTGCGGATTACATTTGTTCCGGCACAGCACTGGACCAGGCGTACGCCGTTTGATACCAACACCTCACATTGGGGTGGGTACGTACTGCAAAGTGAGCAGCAGGTGATCGGCTCTGCCACATCCGTTGCCGACTCGGATTCTCATGCAGACTCAGACTCGGCGGGTGTACCAACGTTGTATTTTGTGGGAGACACCGGGTATTTTCGTGGTTTTAAGGAGATTGGCGAGCGTTTTGC
This sequence comes from Paenibacillus peoriae KCTC 3763, assembly GCF_000236805.1. GTDB lineage: Bacteria > Bacillota > Bacilli > Paenibacillales > Paenibacillaceae > Paenibacillus > Paenibacillus peoriae. The sequence continues at coordinate 114,201 of NZ_AGFX01000001.1, forward strand.
CATTGACCTGACCTTTATGCCGATTGGCGCGTATGAACCGGAATGGTTCATGACCTCGCAGCATGTGACACCGGAGGAGGCATTGCAGGGATTTGTGGATTGCGGCGCGGATCAGATGATTCCGATGCATTATGGAGCCTTTAAGCTGGCGGATGATACGCCGAGAGAGGCGCTGGATCGTCTCGAAGCAGAGCGTGAGCGTTTGGGTATTGCGAAGGAGCGTATCCATGTACTGGGGCACGGAGAGACGCTGAAAATTAGGCGCCGGTGCTCGACAACCATCTGAGGAGTTAGACAAAATACTTATCGAAAAAAGCGACCCTGCGGACAAAGGATGTTGTCTGCGGAGCCGCTTTTTTGTTGTGAGGCTGTGTTTCAGGATTAAACGGCTTTGGTATTGCTAGCCAAAGAGGAATCGTTGTTGGCGATAGGGTGACGAACAATTTTAACTTCATAAAACGTGATTTTATTTTCAATAATATAGTCCGGAATTTGGCGGTGGCTATGGGATTCGCGGAATGCTTCGCTTTTGGTCCAGGCTTGGAAATTGTCTTTTTCCTTCCAGCGTGTGCTGATCGTTACTTCCTCATAATCCTCCGTATTTTCAGTCAACAGCACTTCCAGACCGAGGAAGCCTTCCATTTTCTCTACCTTTCCTTCTTTGTTGAAGCGTTCGATGAGCAGATGGGCATTGCCCGGCGTGACTTTAGACGTATTGGTAACGATAACCATATTTAAATTCCTCCTGAATGATGTGGTATGGTCGGTATAATGACCGGATAGCCAGCCTCGAATTTGATCGTGGCGTTCATTTCATAAATGTCGCGAAGAAAAGCAGACGTCAAAATCTGACGGGGTTCGCCGGCAACGGCAATTCGTCCTCTTTTAAGCGCAATCATATGATGACAATAGGCCGCAGCTTGCTGCAAATCATGCAGTACCATAACAATCGTCAAGCCGGACTCGTGATTGATACGCCGCAGCATATCCATAACCTCAAATTGGTGGGCGATATCCAGAAAAGTGGTCGGTTCATCAAGCAAAAGAATACCTGTCTGTTGGGCCAAAGCCATTGCAATTCGTGCTTTTTGTTGTTCACCTCCCGATAGAGTATGGAACATCCGATCCGCATAGGGCTTGATGCCCGTGATTTCCATGACCTTATCTACGATAAGCTGGTCCTGTCCGGTATGGCGTATTCTCAAGCCTTGGGCATGAGGAGACCTTCCGTAAGCGACCAGCTCACGAACCGTTAATAATGGCAGCATATCCTTCATTTGCGGCAGCATCGTAATGGTCTGGGCAAAATCGCGCCGTTTGTAATCCTCTACTTGCTTGCCCAGTACGGAAACCTGCCCGTGGTCCTGCTTGAGCAGCCGGGTTATAATGCGCAGAAGTGTAGATTTGCCTGAGCCGTTGGGGCCGACAATTGCGGTGAGCTGCCCGGAGGGCAAGGTGATGTTGACATCATCCAGTTGGAAATATCCGCGTTGTAAGGAGAGATGCTCACCCTGAATGGCTGTCATCTGAAATTCCCCCGTTTCTTGAGCAGGATTAAGAAGAACGGCGCCCCGATGGCAGCCAGCAAAATACCTACAGGCAGCTCAATCGGATCAAACCAGGAGCGTGCTACCGTATCCGCCAGGACAACCAGTGTCCCACCGCCCAGTATGGAAAGGGGGAGGAGGAAACGATAATCCTCCCCAAGGAGCAGCCGTATGACATGGGGAACGACCAGTCCTACGAAACCGATCAGTCCGGCTACACTGACCGCCGTACCGGCGAGCAGGGCAGAGAGCAGGATAATCAGCAGACGTTGAAGCTCTACCCGCTGGCCGAGCAGCTGTGCTGAATCGTCGCCCAGCAACAGCAAATTGGCGGGCTTGATCGCAAACAGGGAGGCGATTAAGCCAATGATGGCGTAAGGTGCCATGAACTCCAGGTGATGCCAGCTTCGTCCGTTTAATCCACCGGATAGCCAAGGGAGAACGGCCTGAACGCGGTCGCTGTACATGACCATCACGCCATTAGTGAAGGCACCGAGCAGCGCATTGATCGCAACACCGGCTAGCACAATTTTGACCGGGGAAGCCCCTCGGTCCCATGCCAGCAGGTAAATGACGAGTGCGCTCAGAAAGGCACCCAAAAAGGCCGTTACCGGAAGAAGGTAGCTAAGCTGTGGGAGCATGACCATCGTGATGACGGCAGCGAGCCCACCTCCTGCTGATACCCCGATAATACCAGGGTCGGCCAGTGGATTTTTCATGACTCCCTGAAGAAGGGCTCCGGATGCTGCGAGACAAGCTCCTACAAGCAAACCCACGAGTACTCTGGGCAGCCGCAGATCCATCAGGATTGTGCGATATGTAGAGTCATGGTTATGTAGCAAAACCCGATTGATTTCTTGTAGCGGGATCGACACCGAACCGTAGGCCAGACCGTACACAGACACGGCTAGCAGTAAAATCGGAAGGGTAATCCAGGCGATCGTGCGTCTTCTGGCACGCTGTACTTTGTTCATCGCCTATTTCGCCGGATACAGCTTGTCATGCATCAAATCCAGCGCCTTTGTCACTCGTGATCCCGGATTCGTTCCGAACAGATCTGAAGGCAGCACCTCGACTTGATTGTTTTTGACCGCCCGAATTCCGTTCCAGGCTGCATTTTCCTGCATTTCCTTTAAAAATGCCGCTTTGACTTCATCCGTATTGCCATGGGTCATGATGAAGATGTAATCAGGGTCGGCCTGTATGATGCGCTCTGTGTTCAGCTGTGCATATTGAGGGAAATTTTGCAGACCCGGAAAATCAGCGGCAATATTGGAGCCGCCTGCAAGCTCCAGAATGTTTCCACCCAGTGAATTCGGCAATGCCGCCATATACGTGGCCGGGGCTCCGTAGACCAGCAGCACCTTCGGTTTGGCGCTGGAGGCAGTTACCTTTTGCAGCTTGGTTATCTGTTGGTCAATTTGCTCATTCAGCTTTGTGGCCTGAGCCTGCTTTTGCAGTAATTGTCCAAATAAAGTAATTTGCGATCGAATATCCTGGACAGAATTGGCTCCAGTCAGCAGCAGCTGTGAACCGACTCCTTCAATGGCCGGAATGTCCTTTTCATTCATAGGGTAATTGCCCAATACAACATCCGGTTTGAGCATCGTAATTTTCTCCAGATCGACCTCATGAGTGGAGCCTACCTGCTGAACGTTCTCAGCGGCTGGGACGACGGAAGGTCCATTCGAGTTGGGTCTGCCAACGGCAGTTCCTCCCAGAGCATATATAATATCCAGATCACCGTTGCTTAACGCCACGATATGTTGAGGTACACCTTGGAACGCCAACGTCCGCTTGGAAAAATCAGTAACCTGAATCGCCGCATCGCTTGCCCGGCTTGAAGTAGTAGATACAGATGCATTAGTTGGTTTGTGATCTGCGGTCGGAGCGCCACTACTGCATCCGGTGACTGCCAATAAAAGCGCAGCGGATGACCACAACACATAAGATTTCATGTCATTCCTCCTGCAATTTCGAGTTGAACAATAATGATAATCATTTTCATTTAAGCATAAGAAAATGATAATGAATATCAATGGGGATTGTCAATCGAAAAAAACAAAATTTTAAATAAATTTCGAATTGAAAATGAGGTGAGAGTTGTTCATGGTATAGGGGGAGATGCCCCAAATTTTTCTTAAAAAATAGCATATATCAAGGATTTATAACCACGCAAATATATATTGACATTTTCGAAAAGTGTAAGATATATTGATGATGGGTTCACTTGATTTTGCGAATTTCTGGAATAGAGAGGTGGGGAGAAAAGCTCAGGTAAGAGCTATTTTTTTAAAATATCAATTGAGAATGATAATCAATTAGTTATATTCTCGTGGGGAGGGACTGCTGTCAAAATGAAGAAGGGGTTTTCTGCAATTATTGCTGCGTTTCTGCTGGTGAGTATGCTGGGCTTTTGGCCAACTTCGTCATCTGTAGGAGCCGCTGCGGCTTCTCCGAAATTGGCGGATGGTACATACACGCTCAAATACAATATTCTCAAGGCAGAAAATGATTCGGTATCCATGGCTAATGATTATTTTGAGAAGCCGGCTAAATTGTATGTGAAAAAAGGTCAGATGACCATGCAAATCAAGCTGAACCATAGCGAATGGACAACCGGGTTTAAAGTAGATTACAAAGGCAAAATCATGGATACCAAGGTCATCCAAAAGGATGCCAAAACCGATACCCGAATTGTACAATTTCCAATTGCAAGTGTGAACAGCCCGCTGATCTCTAAAATTCATGTTACTGTTCCTGCGTATAACTACGATCATGACTACACGATCCGCTTTGCGTTTGATTCCAAAAGTGTCAAAAAAGTGGCAGCTGTGCAGTCTGCGAAATCATCCAAATCTTCCAAGAAGTAATTCAAACATCTTTATCGTTCATAAAATCAACATAAATTCAATCATAAACCATTGAGGAGTGTGTGTAGATATGAATATGGTAATGAGGCGTTTTGAGCAATTTTCTTTGAAGAAGGTTTTTGTGGCATTGATCATGACAGCACTTGTTTTTGCACTCGTTGCTCCACTTTCAGCTAAAGCGGCGGCGGCAGACGGCACATACACCGTAAACTATACGGTTTTGAAGGATCAAACGAATGAAACGTCCCGATTGGACAGCTACCTGGCGAAACCAGCTCAGGTCATTGTAGCCAATGGCAAAAATGTCGTTCGTCTGACTGTGAAAAGCAGCAACCTGATCACGGCGTTCAAAGTAGAGCAAAACGGTCAATTGACTGACGCCACGGTTGTAAGCACCGATTCTGCCAGCAACACTCGTGTTGTTGAGTTCGAGATTGCTGATCTGAATGCCAAAGTGAATGCTTATGCTGAAATCTCAATTCCGGTGATCGGCTACACAGGGAAGTACGATGTACAACTGCAATTCGCAGGCATTTAAGGGAAAACGAAGTCCAGGCTTTTCAAAAACTAAAATAAATAAAAGGAGATTTGGATATGAACATGATTATGAATCGTATGGAGAAATTGTCTTTGAAAAAAGTAATGCTCACTGTATTGATGGCTGCGCTTGTTTTTGTAGTACTAGCTCCATTTTCTGCTAATCAAGCGAATGCGGCTTTGGCTAATGGCAAGTACACTATTGATTATACCGTGTACAAAGACGGCACCAATGAAACTTCTTACATGGACTCAAACGGTTATGTCACCAAACCTGCTACGTTGATCGTTACTAATGGTCAATACAGAGTGAGAGTAACAATCACTAAGAGTGCTTGGGTTCCTGAATTTAAAACTCAACAAAACGGTCAGTATGTGAATGCGACTGTGGTAAGCACATCTGGAGATACAAGATTGGTGGAGTTCCCATTAAGTGATTTGTCGCAAAAATTGAACGTTAAGCTGCATGTAAGTGTGCCTGCAGAGTACACAGGCGGAGTTCCATATGATCACGATTATGTCGTTCAATTTGGATTCAAAGAAAGTACTGTCAAGAAATAAGACAAGTTCTGATTCATAAACTTAAACATATTATTATACTGATTTGGAGTCTCGAAGATCCAAATCAGTATATTTTTAGTAGGGGGATTAATGCACTTGAAAAGGCAATTTAAAAAATATGTAATGCTGTTTGCAGCATTGGTGATGTTGTTCTCACTTGTGCTTCCATCTGCTCCGGCAGCATATGCATTTGACGAAACGAGTCAGGCTGCAGAAGCTACATCTTCTGATACAGCTGTTACCGAAGACGTATATTCGACAGAGCCAGTGGAAGAGGTCCCGGCAGAATGGACTGTACCTGCAAATCTGGAACCACAAGCGTTTGTTGCTGAATCACAGACAGCAAACGTTGCTCCAGATACAAATGTTTATACGATTAAATACGCATTGAAAAGAGATAACCAAACCTCAAGTGAGAGCGGAGAATTTGAAAATCCGGCTACCTTTACAGTTGAACAGGGAGCAACGGTCGGAGAAGCAACCTATCGCGTTTCTTTAACAAGCTTGAATAGCTCATATGCCTTCGGTTATTTTAATGTCAAAGTGGATGGGAATTCGATTCCTGTTCACATTGCAGACAAGGTTCAGGTTTCAGAAAGCAACTATACTCAGACGGTAACCTTTGATGTATATCAATGGGATAAAAAAGTTGAAATTGATTATCAGAAGGGACAACCAGAGGATTACTTTGATCCAGTCAATGGTAACGTTATTGAGTTTGATCCTTCGACTATAAAAGTGAAGCAAGACGTGGTTACTCCACCTGTACCCGCGCCAGCAGATTTGGCGGATGGAACGTACTCGATTCATTTTAATGCGCTGCACGCAACAAAAGACCAACTGTCAGCCATGGCACAATACCTGTTGTCTCCAGCAACCTTGACGGTATCAAAGGGACAAAAGGAAGTTTCCTTTACCATTAAAGACAGCAGCACGGTGACGGAGTTCAAAACAGAACAAAACGGAGCGCTAACCGATGCGGATATTGTAAGTGAGGACAAGACAGCCAATACCCGTGTGGTGAAATTTAAGGTAGCGGATTTGGATACTATTTTAAATGCACAAGTTCATGTGAGTACGACCTATCCGGGTGGGGTTTATGAGATGGATCATAAGCTTCGTCTTCAATTCGACAAGAGCAGCATTACTGATAATGGTACCTCTCCAGAAACAGGCTCCAATTTGGACTTCACCTTTTTGAAGGATGGAACGAATGAAAAGTCTGTAATGGATGGCTATACAGAGAAACCAGGCATTTTGATTGCACGTGGTGGGAAGAAGTATGTTCGTTTTACCTTCAAAAATAGCAAGCAAATTGATGGTTTTAAGGTAGAGCAAAACGGAGTGTTATCCAATGTAGTCACAGTAAGTGAAGATCAGGCTGCGAATACACGAGTGATCGAATTCGAAGTGAAAGAAGTGCCCGCCAAGCTGAATGCATGGGTCAGCATCAACTGGCCTGAGCTGAACTACGTGAATACTTATAATGTAGATCTCCAACTAGGCTCTGCAACTGCACCACCGGCTATCGCAGATGGAACGTATTCCATTAAATTTAATACGCTGCATGCAACAAAGGATCAGCCATCCGCCATGGCCCAATATTTGTTGTCTCCAGCTACGTTGACGGTCTCGAAAGGCAAGTACGAAGCTTCCCTTACCATCAAAGACAGCAGCACGGTAACGGAGTTCAAAACAGAACAAAACGGAACGTTGATAGATGCGGATATTGTAAGTGAGGATAAGACAGCCAATACCCGTGTGGTGAAATTTAAGGTAGCCGATTTGGATGCTATTTTAAATGCACAAGTTCATGTAAGCACGACCTACCCGGGTGGGGTTTATGAGATGGATCATAAGCTTCGTCTTCAATTCGACAAGAGCAGCATTGCAAAAACTCCATCCCCGGTTGATCCAGGTACTCCTGGTAAGGGCTTAGCCGATGGAACGTATTCAATCAAGTTCAATGCGCTGCACGCAAGCAAAGATCAACCATCGGCTATGGCGCAATATTTGTTGTCTCCGGCTACATTGACGGTCTCGAAAGGCAAGTATGAAGTTTCCTTTACCGTCAAGGACAGCGCAACGGTGACAGAGTTCAAAACGGAACAAAACGGAATATTGACGGATGCCGATATTGTAAGTGAAGACAAGACAGCCGATACACGTGTCGTAAAATTCAAAGTAGCGGATTTGGACGCTATTCTGAATGCACAGGTCCATGTAAGTACCCGTTTTAACGGATCGGTTTACGAAATGGATCATAAGATCCGCCTTCAATTTGACCGTAGCAGCATCACGGCAAAAGGAACAGATGGCGGTACAACTCCTGGGAATGAAAACGGCAGATACAGCATTGATTTCTCTGTACTCAAAAACGGAACCAATGAAATATCTATTATGGATGGCTATATGCAGAAACCAGCCACGCTGTTAAGACAGTCCGGAAAAAATGTGATTCAGATCAAAATGGACAACAGCAGCTGGATTAAAACGTTTAAAGTAAATGGTGCAGACGCTCAGGTGGTTGATCAATCGACCTCCGCAGATACAAGAACAGTGCAATTTGAAGTGCCTAATCTGTCGGATAAAGTGACAGTGAATACACATGTCATCGTACCTGGATTGGATTTGGGAGGCGTCCTGTACGACCACGTATATGATGTGCAGTTCCAATTTGAGCCTGCTACCATTCGCAGCTTTGTAGAACCGTCCTCTTCGGGAGCAACAGCTCCTGCAGTGAAGCTGGATTTTGACAAGCTTGCCAATGGCAAATATGCTTTGAAATTCAGTATCGTTTTGTCAGATGGCTCGACAGCAGTGGATTCACCAGCTCAACGCTTCATCACTGACGAACCGGCGCAATTGGTCGTGGAAGGCGACAAACGGTTTGTAGGTTTGAAGTTGCAAAACAGCAATGAAGTGAAGGCGTTGCGTATTTGGGATAACGTGAGCGGAGGCTATCAAGACGCGGAAGTGACCGAAGAAGATGCAGCTAGCAATACGAAGCATGTTCGTTTTAGCGTAAAAGACTTTAAGAACAATGTAAAAGGCCAGCTGGTTGTTTATGAGGCCCCTAAAGTGGCAAGTGCCGCTCCGATGGTCTTCAAGGCAGAGGATCGTGTAGAAAAAGTATACGATTTTGAATTTAAATTCGATACCAGTAATGTAACCTATTACAATGATAAGAAGTCGGATGAAGTGGAAAAAGGGAAAAACAACCTGCCTAACGGAGAGTATACAGCGGATTTCCGTCTTCTGGCAAACGGTACGGAGAAGGACTCCATTGTATCTCCTTTTGTAAAGCCTCTGGCGAAGCTGATCGTGAAGGACGGCAAGGTTCTGGCTCATCTGACCATTACGGACAGACAGGCTCTGAAACTATTCCAGACCGATTTTGAAGGTCGTTATGCAAATCCGGCGATTATTGGTTCCAGCACAAAAGGGGATACAGACACGATCGCTTTTGAAGTACCTGATTTCGACCAAAAGCTGAGCGTGTATACCCAGGTATATCTGCCTGAGAAATACATTTTTAATGAGAAATTCGGCGGACAGCTTCAATTTGACCGTGCATCGCTTAAAGGTGAGGGAGTAAGTGCAGCCACAACTACAACCGCCGCTGAACCAGTACCAGCCTCTACGGACAAAGCAGCACAAACGACCACACCTGTAGCTGAACAAAAACCCGTAGTTGAGCAATCGGCTCAGCCTGCAGCTTCAGAGAAGCAATACACGATCAACTACAGCATATTTAAAGACAAAACGAGTGAAGCTTCCGTTATGGAAGGATATCTCGACAAGCCGGCTACACTGATTGAAAAAGGAGACAAGCGCTATATTCAAATTACTTTGAATAATAGCTCCTGGATGCCAGCTCTCCAAGTGGAGCAAAACGGCACTCTGAAAGATGTGGAAGTGATCTCGACATCCGGTGATACACGTGTGGTTCAATTCGAGGCAGGGGACTTGTCTCAGAAAATTAGTGCCTACACCCACGTTGCTGTGCCTGGTTTGGTTCTGGGCGGTGTGCCATATGATCACTGGTATACGGTTCAGTTCCAATTTGATGAAGCAAGTCGGAAAGCGAAGTAAACTCAGGTTATGACATCAATGAAGCCCGACTAAACAGCATAATTTGTATGTGAGCAAGTCTTGGTGCCTGGCATCAAGACTTGTCAGCATTTACATACCCGAGGAATTTGCCAAAATCCAATAAGCGATTGGAATCGAATTTTGCAAAATCCTGATACCTGAAAAAGGCTGGGGCTCATGCTGCTCTATATTTTGAATTGAGGTGATTTGATTTTCATGAAACGCTATACAGCTTTTACACAAGGAAAATCATTCTGTTTTTACATGTTGGTCAGCATTGTAATCTTGTTGCTCGCCGGATGCTCGGGAGGAGCAGAGGCCGAACAGAACAGTAGCGCTGGTTCGAAATCAACAGTAACGTCAGAGGCGGCAGGAAAACCGTCTGACAATAAAGTGCAAACGCCACGAATTGTTGCGACTACGGTAGCCATTACGGAAATTACAGATGCACTGGGGTTGGATTTGGCAGGCAAGCCAACAAGTACAAAGGTGCTGCCTGATCGATACAAGGATGTCCCTGATGTGGGAAGTCCGATGAGTCCTGACATGGAAAAAGTGATGTCGCTGAAGCCGACGGATATATTGTCGGTCACGACACTTAAATATGATTTGGAGCCCAAGTTTAAGGACCTGAATATCAATGCGGAATTCTTGAATTTTGAAAGTCTTGCGAATATGCAAAAAGAAATTCAAAAGCTGGGAGACCGATTTGACAAAGCTGAAAAGGCGAAAGAGATTAATGCAGCCTTGGATGCCAAAGTAGCCGCGATTAAGCAGCAAGTCCAAGGAAAGAAATCTCCAAAGGTCCTGATTCTGCTGGGGGTACCGGGAAGCTATCTGGTGGCTACCGAGCATTCCTATATTGGCGATCTGGTCAAAATTGCGGGTGGGACGAATGTGGTCCAGGGCCAGAAGGTGGAGTATATTGCTCATAATACGGAAGCCTTGCAGCAGTCCAATCCAGATATTATATTGCGCGCCGCGCACGGAATGCCAGATGAAGTCGTCAAAATGTTCGACGAAGAATTCAAAACCAACGACATCTGGAAGCATTTTAACGCTGTAAAAAATGGACACGTCTACGATCTGCCGGAGCCGCTATTTGGTACAACAGGCAATCTGGCTGCCAGCTCGGCACTGGATGAGTTGATGAAGATGATGTACCCTTCGAACTAAAGGAAGCTGATGACATGTCAAGGAAAGTATGGAGTATTATCATTGTCATTGTCCTGCTCATCGGCGTCATTCTGTATTCGGCAATGACGGGCAGTCTCAAGGTCCATCTGAGTCAATTAGTGACCGGATTATGGACAGGGACGGATGAGCAGGTAAATGTGGTGAAGGATCTGAGACTACCCAGAATTATCGTGGCCGTGATGGCCGGAGCAGCTCTTGCCGTAGCGGGCGTCTTGCTGCAAGCCGTCATGAAAAACCCGCTGGCTGATGCGGGAGTGATCGGCATTTCTTCAGGAGCAGCTTTAATCTCGCTGATTGCGGTGACAATCTTTCCGATGCTTTATTTCTGGATGCCGTTCTTCTCTTTTATCGGTGGAGCGCTGGCCTGCTTAATGGTCTACGGATTTTCCTGGAAATCTGGCCTGCACCCGATTCGTCTCATCTTGATCGGGGTCGCCGTGAACGCCATTTTTTCCGGTTTAGGGCAGTCATTTAACTATCGTGGGAGCTATGCGGTCACCAGCATTAATCAGGTCACGACCTCGACTTTGTCCATGAAAAAATGGGTTGATGTCGAGGTTATCGTAACCTACGGCGGAATTGGGTTGATTTTGGCCATGCTCGTGTTTTCCTGGTGTAATTTCTTATCCCTTCAAGATAAAACGGCTAAAAACCTCGGATTCAATGTGACGCGTGCACGACTTTTGATTTCCGTCATTGCCGTGCTGCTGGCGGCAACGGCTACAGCCATCGCAGGAGTTATCGCCTTTATCGGCCTGCTCGTTCCGCATTGTGCCCGTTATTTGGTGGGTTCGGATCACAAGTGGCTAATTCCGTTCTCCGCCTTGTGTGGCGGCTTGTTGCTGCTGCTGGCAGATACACTTGGGCGGACGGTGCTTGCGCCGAACGAAATTCCGGCTTCTATTATTATGGCCGTCATTGGCGGACCGTTCCTGATATTCTTGATCAGAAAGGCGGATCGTACCTATGGACATTAAGGATATTACCTTTTCATACGACCGCAAAACGGATCGTCTACATGCGATCCATGCTGTCATTGAACCGGGACGGATTACCACGATTATTGGCCCTAATGGCTGCGGCAAATCGACGCTGCTCAGTGTGATGTCCAACAATGCGGTTCCCCGCTTGGGTCAAGTCATTTTGGACGGGAAGGAAATAACCCGCTACAAGCCCAAGGAACTGGCCCGTCAATTGGCGGTGGTACATCAGCAGAATGAGGCGCCCTCGGACTTGACGGTAGAAAAGCTCGTCAGCTTCGGAAGACTGCCGCATAAGAATATGTTCACAGCCAACCGGGACGAGGACGAGGAAGCAGTCGCATGGGCTATTGCCTGTACCAACCTGGAGGAACGCAGAGCACGTACACTGGATCAGCTTTCAGGTGGGGAACGACAGCGTGTGTGGATTGCGATGGCCTTGGCACAGCGAACGCCGATTTTATTTTTGGATGAGCCGACAACCTATCTGGATATGTATTACCAGCTTGAGATTTTGGAGTTGATCCGGCAGCTCAATCAGGAGCACGGACTGACTATCGTGATGGTGCTGCATGATATTAATCAGGCTATTCGGTATAGCGACGTGATGATCGCTATGAAGGAAGGACGTATCATAACAAGCGGCCCGCCCGCAGAGGTTGTTACATCCGAATTGATTCAAGCCGTCTATGGTGTGGAGGTAGTCGTAAGACAGGACGATGAGGCTGGAATGTATCTTATTCCGCTTGGTGTCGGTGTTTCCTGACATTTACAAGCACACGGAATATGAATGTTGAAACTGAATAACGCGTCTGTCCTAATGGCTTCTCATCGAATTTGAAAACAGGAAAATGGTTCTGGTCCATGTGTTTGTCAGATGACAATCGTGGACACAGAAGCATTTTTTTATTTTAGTTATAAGATATTGGATGAGGTTCAGGGGCTGTTCTACCGATACTACGGTTCGAATCCGATCTTTTGTGTGTTATACTATTGCCGTCGGTAATTTTGTGTTCAGTACTTTACTAATGATAAGGATGGTATGCTTATATGATCAGTACAAGCGGCGTAACGCTTCGTTATGGTAAACGCCCACTTTTTGAAGACGTAAATATCAAATTTACTCCCGGGAACTGCTACGGCCTGATTGGGGCGAATGGCGCGGGCAAATCCACCTTTTTGAAAATTCTTTCCGGTGAAATCGAAGCTAATTCAGGCGAGGTCCACATGACACCGGGCGAACGGATGGCAGTGCTCAAGCAGAACCATTATGAATACGATGAATTCCCTGTTCTGGAAACGGTTATTATGGGCCATACGCGCCTGTATGAGATCATGAAAGAAAAGGATGCGCTGTACGCTAAAGCAGAGTTTTCCGAAGCGGACGGCTTGCGCGCCGGTGAGCTGGAAGGCGAATTTGCAGAGCTGAACGGCTGGGATGCCGAGCCGGATGCGGCCGCATTGCTGATCGGCCTTGGTATTCCGCGTGACCTGCATGATAAAAAGATGGCTGAGATGAGCGGCAACGACAAGGTACGCGTTCTCTTGGCACAAGCGTTGTTTGGTCGTCCAAACAATTTGCTGCTCGATGAGCCTACGAACCATTTGGATCTCGAATCCATTCAGTGGCTTGAGAACTTCTTGATGGACTATGAAGGCACCGTCATTGTCGTATCCCATGATCGTCACTTCCTGAATAAGGTATGTACGCATATTGCGGATATTGATTTTGGTAAAATTCAGATGTATGTCGGTAACTACGACTTCTGGTATGAGTCCAGCCAGCTTGCGCTTACACTGGCTCGCGATGCCAACAAGAAAAAGGAAGAAAAGATCAAGGAACTGCAAGCCTTTATCCAGCGCTTCTCTGCGAATGCTTCCAAGTCCAAACAAGCAACCTCGCGTAAAAAGCAACTGGATAAAATTACGCTGGATGACATCCGTCCGTCGAACCGTAAGTATCCGTTCATCAACTTCAAGCCTGAGCGTGAAGCAGGCAAGCAACTGCTGACTGTAGACACTCTCAGTAAAACCGTTGAAGGCGAGCAAGTGCTGAACGAGTTCAGTCTGGTTGTGAACAAAGGTGATAAAATTGCGCTCGTTGGCCCGAACGGCCTGCCTAAAACGACGCTCTTCCAGATTCTGATGAACGAAGTGGAAGCAGACAACGGCGAATTTTCCTGGGGGATCACGACTAGTCAGGCGTATTTCCCAAAAGATAACTCCACCTATTTTGAAGGTGTGGACCTGAATCTTGTGGAATGGCTGCGCCAATATTCAAAGGATCAGGACGAAACGTTCCTGCGCGGCTTCTTGGGACGTATGCTTTTCTCAGGTGAAGAAGCACTTAAGAAAGCAAGCGTGCTGTCTGGGGGCGAAAAGGTTCGCTGTATGCTGGCGAAAATGATGTTGAACGGCGCCAATGTGCTGCTGCTGGAAGAACCGACCAACCACTTGGATCTGGAATCCATCACAGCGCTGAACAATGGTCTGATCGACTTTGACGGTACCATTTTGTTCACTTCCCATGACCATCAGTTCATTCAAACCATCGCGAACCGTATCGTCGAAATTACACCAAACGGTGTAATCGACCGTACGATGAGCTATGATGAATACTTGGAAAGCGAAGAAATTGCGAAATTGCGTGAGCGTATGTATCCGGTAGAAATCGGCTAATACCCGAACAGCTAATCCGGCTAATTTCAGCGAATAGATAAACGAAAGAGGAGCTCCTTGTGCCATGGATATGGCTGGGAGGCTCCTCTTTTTCGTTGGTTCCATTGCCTATAGCTTAAAAAATCGGTTCCGGCAACGAGGCAAGATTGACCTCGTCAGGCCTCCGTTACCGTAATAGCCTATGGGCGGGGTGGTTTATGATCCACCTGTACGACGGCGTTGGTTGTTCGGCTTCTTCGTATTTTGGCTTTTCAGTGTTTTGGTGGAACCGCCTTGAAAGCCGCCCTGCTGTGAAGCGCCGGACTGCTGTTTCTTTTGTGCCAGTTTTTCCTTAATGGCATCTGCAAGATTAATTTTACGTGGTTCATTGGCATCGCTCATGAATAAATTCCTCCTGTTGCCGCCGGATTCATGTCAATCATGCTGATTGAAGAACAATGCGGCTGTGTCCTCATTTTATACGTTTTTAAAAGAAGGGACAAGGGCAACAATGATATCACGAGGGCAGGGTGAACAGGGAGCGGAGAACCTGTTTTTTGCATGGAGGAAAAAATGTTTTACAACCCCCACAGGAATGGGGCTCGGCAATACTTTTTCGTTGTTTCCACAGCGATGCGGAGAGGAAAGACTGTTTCTGTAGACCCACACAAAGGTCGTCTGCTATCCTGAAAACTAACCGTTACTTTTGAAGGAGTGTCCTCCGTTGTGGTAAATGTTTATGAGGAAATACGAAAAGGTGAACGAGGGGCGTGGGTGAGCATTGGCGCTTACCTTTTGCTGTCCGGATTCAAGCTGATTAGTGGATATATCTTTGCTTCCAGCGCGTTGCTGGCCGATGGCTTTAACAATGTCACCGATATTGTGGTGTCCGTTGCCGTGCTCATTGGCCTGAGAATATCCCAGAAGCCGCCGGACTCTGATCATGCCTACGGACATTTTCGGGCCGAAACGATCGCAGCGCTGCTGGCGTCCTTTATTATGGCTGTCGTCGGTCTCCAGGTGCTTATTGATGGAATCGGGAGCATTTTTAAGGGCGGAAAGCAAACACCGGATATCACCTCCGCAGGTGTAGCCGTGATTTGTGCAGTTATTATGCTGGGAGTGTACCTGTACAATAACAGACTGGCCCGGCAGATTAACAATAAGGCGTTGATGGCGGCCGCTAAGGATAATCTGTCAGATGCGCTTGTAAGTGTCGGAGCAGCGGTAGGTATTATCGGCGCGCAGTTCGGATTGCCATGGCTGGATACCGTCGCAGCGATCGCGGTCGGATTTATGATATGCAAGACGGCATGGGATATCTTTAAAGATTCCACACACAGCTTGACGGATGGATTTGACGAGCGGGAGCTGTCTGACTTACGGAGTACGATTGCTTGTATACCTGGAGTAGAGGGTATTCGAGACGTGAAGGCACGGGTACACGGTAATCATGCGCTGGTCGATGTGGTCATTGAGGTGAATCCGCAACTCAGCCTGATTGAAGGACATCGAATCAGCGACTGCATTGAGGAGCGCCTGTTAGAGGTTCATAATACGATGCATGTCCACGTCCATGTAGAACCCAAATTATAGTCTATTTATTAAATAGTTAGTGCTAAAAGAGACTTTAGACCTATATGCAAAGAGTGGATGCATTCTCTTTTGTGACATTTGGATTATATCTCTCTTCCTGCTGCTTTTACTATAATGAAGGCATGTCCGGCTATATTGGTCGGAATTGGACTTGCTCTTCAAATTCGTAAAAACAGCCAGGAGGTGCAACATTGAGAAGACGTGTGATGGGAACGCTCATGACATCAGCCGCGCTATTGGCAGCAATTCATGTGTCGCCGGGTCAGGTTGATGCAGCGGCATCGACAGCATCCACAGGTCAGAAGGCGGTTATTCAATCGGCAGTAAAGCTCAGATCGAATCCTTCGACGACGGGGGATGTAGTCAGCTTTATGAAGCAGGGAGAGGCCGTAACGGTATTGGAGAAAACCAACAGCTATTGGTACAAGATCAAGACTTCTGGTGGAGTTACCGGATACACAAGCAGCTCCGACAAGTACATAAAAGTTGGCGCTACCAGCGTCGCTGCTACTATCATTCCGACTGCCAGCCGTAAAACGGAAATCACAGAACCTGTTAAAAACAACGTTTCAACTAAAGAGGCTTCAGCCTCAGTGAATAGTTCTGCCGGTCAAACGAAAGCTACGATTCAAACGTCCGTTCGTTTGCGGGCGGAGGCATCCACTTCTTCCGAGATTTTGCGCTATATGAATACTGGGGATGTCGTTACAATTACCGATCCTAGTAACGCTTATTGGTTCAAGGTTACCACTGCTGATGGTACGGCAGGCTATGTCAGCGCGTCTCCACAATATATTCGTATTGGTGAGGGCGTTGTTGTGGAGCAGCCTGCGGCTGCTTCGGCGGCATCCGCTTCGGATACTACTGCTCTACCTGCGGTAGCGTCTCCTGCGTCGACGGTTAGCTTGCCTTCCGGTGATGCGGCGGCTGCAATCGAACAGGTTATTAATACAGGTATGACTTATCTCGGGACACCTTATGAATATGGTTCCGATCGTAACAGTACGGCTACTTTTGATTGTTCGGCATTTACCCGCCAAATTTTCCGTCAGGCTGTAGGTATCCAGCTTCCGGCAGATTCGCGTTCACAGGGTGAATGGATCAAACAAAACAGTCAGCCGAATACCGACATGACTACGCTCAAACGTGGCGATTTGCTCTTTTTCACAAATTATAATGCATCTTCCGGAGCGTACACGTCTCTGGATAATTCCTCTCAAACGATCACACACGTTGCTGTATATTTGGGAGACAACAAGCTTCTTCATACGTTTTCTGTAGCGGGTGGCGGTGTAAAAGTTACGGATTTCAGCAAAGCCTGGCAGGACCGTTTCCTGTTTGGGGGCAGCGTGATCCAATAAAGCGTCGCAAACTGTACAAAAGCTGCATCAAAAAAGGATGTTCCACAGCCCTGTAATCAGGTTGGAAACATCCTTTTTTTAATATCGAGGTGAATATTACATCTGCCGCGTCTTTGTCCACGACTATGAAGTCTGTTTCCTTCGGACCATTTCAGCATGTTCTGCATTCTCCTTTTTTTGTATATAATGTGGCATACTCGTGCCTGTTAGGCTCAGTTGTGAGTGATGGTAAAATCGTTCGTATTTTTCGTGGCTGAGCGATTGTTATACGGTGCTTTAAACGTGATCTGTTCCGTGAAACATAGCGCCTGGGGCGAAGAAGAAGCAAGTTTCGCCGTTGTTTCGCGTCTGAACGTAAAGGGTAACTATGCAATAATCATACACATCATCGTGAAGGATGAAAGAGAGGTTATGCCATGTTAACACAGATCAGCATTTTTATTATTGCTATCGCTTTTGCAGTTCTCGTTATTTTTCTTATTAAAACACTTAAAGCAGCACAAGGCTCTCTGGATAAGGTGACTCAAACCTTACAGGATGTACAAAAAACAGTCGATGAACTGAGCTATGAAGTAAAACAAACGGTTCGACATGCGAATGACATCACTGCAGATGTTGATCATAAATTAAAGCAAGTGGAGCCTGTGATGGAATCTGTTAAAAACCTGGGCGAGGTGCTCAGCGAAGTGACGCTGGCTGCCAGGCAGGCGTCTACCGCGTTAATGACCCGGTTTCAAAAGCCGCATAACACGGCGGATAAAACATCCAATACAGAAACTGCGAACAAGTCAGTGACACCAGACAGACCTTTAACTGCAACAGAACGGACGGTTCAAAGCTACAATGCGACCTACGAGGAGCCTGCGGGGAAGCCGCCTAAAAACTGGCTAAACTATGTGGATATCGCAGCCAGCCTGTGGCAGAAAATGCGCCAGTAGCATAGGGATTGAACCGTAAACTACAGGAAATTTATTGAAAGGGTGAGATTTATGATGAAGATTTTATTACTGGTTGCTGGTTTGCTCACTCCCTTTTCCGGACAGGATACGGTTCACCAAACCGTTTCCCCGCAAGCAGCGGGGCATATGGTGAGGGCTGTGCAGACGTTCCCCGATCAATATGTCGTACCAACTGGTTTTCATACGTTAAATGGCATATCTCTGGAGGATACCCGTGCGGATGTATTGAAAAAGCGGGGCAAGCCGCTTCAGGTAAAGAAGGATATGCTGCAGCTTTCTACAGAATATCAATATCCTGATGTCATAGTAGGCATGCGTGGGGATGTCGTTTCTTATGTACATGTAGACCCCGCTGCTGGCCGGATCAAGGTCAATGACGGGTGGCTGCCGCTGAAACGGCAAAAGCTGGATCAGGCGCTCGGCGGCTCGCAGTTTACAGCAGAAGACGGAGCGGTATATGTACGTGGACAGCGGGCGATTAAAGTGTTCACCGATGAGACGTCAGATAAGACCAAATATGTTGAGTTTTTTGACGAAACCGAGTGGTGAATTGATTTTTTAGCTTATGACATAACAAGGAAGTTTCAAATCGATGTATAGCGTGTAATAGTCAGAGAAGTCAATCAGATCAGCCCGACAGACTGGCATTAGTTTTAAGAACAGGATGTTGACTGCAGCACGAGTGCTTTGCGGGTCATCCAAAAACATAGATAAGGAATGGGGGTTCAACCTCATTCCTTATCTATGTTTTTGGAATGCCTTCTTACGGGTACGCAGCCTTATGGGAACGCTATTCCCAATCATCAAGAGGATTGCTGCTTAGCAGGTATAGTATAATACATGGGTTAGAGATAAGGAGAGGCTAATGAGAATTCTAATTGTTGACGATAATCCAACCAATGTCATTATTGTTCGTGAAATATTAAAAAAGCAAAATTATAGAGATGTAATTTCAGCTAGTTCAGCCGCAGAAATGTTGGAGCATCTAGGGATTGGTGATCGTAGCACTAGTCTTCGACCCCGTCCTTCTGATATTGATCTGGTGCTGCTGGATATGATGATGCCTGAAATGGACGGCATTGAAGCTTGCAGTATTGTGCAGGAGTATGAGCATTTAAAAGATATTCCGATCATCATGGTAACTGCTGTAGGGGATTCCAAAAAGCTGGCTGAAGCGCTGGATGTAGGGGCCGTCGATTATGTTATGAAGCCAATTAACAAGGTGGAGCTAATGGCGAGAATTCGATCTGCTTTGCGTCTTAAGCAGGAGAAGGACTGGCATAAGGATCGGGATCAACGGATTCAGGATGAGCTGAAGCTGGCTGCGATGGTACAGCAGGCGGTGCTGAGTCCTGCTATTCAAGACCCGATGCTGGAAGTAAATGCGCTATATCAGCCTTCCTTTGAATTGGCGGGAGATTTGTATTCATGGTATCCGCTAGGAGAAGGGAGGTATGCCGTCATCTTGCTGGATATGATGGGGCATGGCATTTCATCTTCGCTGTTCTGCATGTTCATTGCATCGGTGCTTAAGGATACTGTGACCACGTATGTGGAGCCTGAGAAGGTCATACAGGAGCTGAATCGCCGTTTTAACCAGCTGGATCTCGGCAAACAGCTGGTACAGTACTATTTTACGGCGATTTATATGGTGATTGATACTCGTTCTCGGCGGATTGACTATGTGAACGCAGGACATCCGCCCGGCTTGCTATTCAATCAGGACGGCAGCATCACCAAGTTTGACCAGGCCTGTAGTCCGGTAGGCTTGTTTGATAAAATTGATGCGGAAATGCACACGGTCCATTATGAAGGGACGGGACATATCGCTTTATATACGGATGGCTTGCTGGAGGCTGTAGAGGGCGAATATGAGGAGCAAATGGAGTATTTGACTGCATGTCTTCGCAAGCATGAGCAATGGAATGAAGAAGCAATGCTGAATGCCTTTTTTCGTAAAGAGGCGCCTCAGGACCGCGATGATGACAAGTGCCTGATCTGGATTTCATTGAAAGAGGGAGAGAGCTTGCATGAAAATCAGAAATAAGCTGTGAACTGGGGATATTTGGAGTTGATTTATTTTCTCGATAAACAGATGCCTTCCGTGCTATATGGTGATATGGGAAGATTGCGTCAAGTACTGATTAACTTGGTATCCAATGCCGTTAAATTTACAGACCAAGGCGGGGATATTCGTGTGGATACGAGCGGAGAGCAGGGTGTAATGTTTCATTTTACAATGAAGCTTGGCAGGTGGCATTTGGAAGGTGCTAGAAGGTTATAGCTTGATTCAAGAGTCCGTATAATGGGTTAGTATGTAGGGAAATCTTTTTTTGGGAGCGTAGGCCTATGAATACAAATAAAAATGAGAAGTTCAATGCAATTACAGAAACGAGCGATGGTGTAAATATCGTTTATCTGAATGGAGAATTGGATCTTTCGGTGGCACCTGACTTTCGTTTGGTGATGGAGCCTTTGGTGGAGGAATCCGGCCAGGATTTGATTATTAATTTGAGAGAACTTAAATACATTGACAGCACGGGTATTGGCATTTTGTTATCCATTTTAAAAGCGAGACACGGGATGGAGTCCCGGTTTGCCGTTCAAGAGGTACCGCCTCAAATTCAAAAGCTGTTCGATATGACCGGTATTGCCAAATTCTTTGTCCCACAGGAGAATTCCCAATAGGAAAGGAAAGAAAAAGAAATGAATGCTCAAATTCAAAAAGTAGTTCTTAATTTGCCCGCCACTGCTGACTTTGTTGATATTGTAAGATTAAATTTATACGGTATTGCCGCGAAAATGGGATTCTCCTATGAGGAGATTGAAGACATGAAAGTGGCTGTATCGGAAGCCTGTAATAACTCTGTCCTTTATGCATATGGTCACAAGGGAGGAGTCGTGGAAGTGATATTCGAATTTGACGAAGCTTCGTTGTCTATCCGTGTCAAAGATGAAGGGGAGAGCTTTGAACGGGTGGAGGACCCGTCCCGTATCGCATCCTTGCATGACAAGGAGTTGAATGATGCACAGGTGGGCGGCTTAGGCTTTTATCTCATGCAGGCGCTTATGGATGATGTCCATATCTTGAATGAGGCAGGAAAAGGCACTGAAGTGGTGCTGGTCAAGCGTCTGACCAGAAGTGAGGAGAAAGTATGAATGAAAAGGTAACTCCCCCGGAGTCGATGGATGAAGCCGTTGGTCTAATCTGGGAGTACCAGCAAACTAAAGATAACGAGATTGCTACCGTGCTGATCCACAAGTATGAACCGATGGTTAAGATGGCTGCCGGGAAGATCTCTCGCAACCGTCCGGACTTATACGAGGATTTATATCAGACCGGTCAGATGGCTTTGATCCGTCTGCTTCAGCAATACGATATCAGCTTGGGTATTCCCTTTGAACCGTATGCAATGAAAAGTATGCTCGGACATATGAAAAATTATTTGCGCGACAAATCATGGTACATTCAGGTTCCCCGCCGCATTAAGGAAAAGGGGGCGCTTGTTCAGCATGCTATTGACGAGTTGACTATTAAACTGGAACGTTCGCCGAATGTAAACGAGATTGCGGAATATTTGGATCTGACTGTGGAAGAAACGATTGAAGTGCTTGCTGGTCGTGAATGCTACCATTATGTTTCGCTAGATTCGTCTTTATCCCAGGAAGAAAGTGCAGCAACGTTAGGTGAGCTTATTAGCTCGGAGGCCAACGATTATGATACGGTCGAAAAACGGATGGATTTGCAGCAGGCTTTAAGCCAACTGAAAGAGCAGGAACAGAAGGTGCTCCTTCTCGCATTTCAGGACGGAAAATCTCAACGTATGATTGCGCAGACGTTGGGCGTATCGCAAATGAGTGTTTCCCGTATCCAGAAGCGGGCAACCGAAAAGCTGAAGCAGATTATGTCTAATTCCACTATTTTATGAGAAGACAGCAGAGTTTACGGTTTCAAATATTTGACGTCACATCGTAAGGACACGTTATTCCAAATAGGGAAGCGTGTCCTTTTTTAAAACGAACAAACGCAACAAATTGTAGCGCTTCTGAGTTAAGTACCTATTTTGATTTTGAAACAAAGAATGGTCTGAAAATTGGAACATCAGCGAATCCGTTCACGAACGAAAAATATGTAGTTCTTCGTTGGTCAGGGTGGAATTTTTCGGCCCATTTTGAAAGTGGCCGTAATGTAGCCGCAGATGCAAATTATGTTGCAAGTGTCAATTTCACGAACCAACTCATTTGGGCGATAGATTATTTATTAGCGATACCAAACGCAATCATTTTTGATGAAAGTCAAGAAACTATAATTCGATAAATTCACGAATGAGATTTTATGACGGACAGGAGAGATAATGGTGCAACTTTCAGATTCCACCTATTCCGAAATCAACACGCTATCTAAACAAGGTGAAGATTTAGTGAAGGCAGGCGATCTTGAGGCGGGCAAGCATAAGTATGTTGCTGCCCTCCGCTTATTGCCGGAAAACCATCGAGAATGGGAGGCCGCTACATGGTTAATGGTTATACGTGGCTATCGGGGATGTTCATTTTCGAATGAAGAATTACGATAAGGCATTCAAGTGCTTTTTTAATGCTGTTCAGTGTCCAAAAGGGTTGGGTAACCCCTATATTCATCTTCGGCTGGGGCAGCTATATTATGAACAGGAAAACCTCGAAAAGGCGATAGACGAGCTAACCCGGGCTTACATGGGTGCGGGTATTGGGATTTTTATGGAAGATGACCCAAAGTATCTTGAATTTTTGGAGACAAGCATAGAGATTTGAGACGGGGCGTTTTGTGTCGTAGATATCTTGTTCAAATAACGGATACGTTAGTTCAATAGAACAGCGGTAGTCCAGGATTTTATTTTCTCGTCCTTGGGCTACCGCTGTTTTGGTTTCTGGCGTTAGATTAATTTGATCTCATGCCTTAGCTCAAAAGGATGCTCATTGACGCTAGGATGTTGCATTCAATTCCTTCTCCGACTCCTTGACTGCCTGGGCTGTTGCATCCATAATCTCTTGATCTGCCTTGGCTGCTTCATCAGCAACGTCGGCCGAAGCTCTGGCTACGCTGGATAAGATGATGTCTTTGCTCCCGGATACGGTTTTAGCCACATCTGCTGTTTTAGTAGAAACCGTTTTGGCCAAATCCGTTGCTTTGCTGCTGACTACAGATGCAACGTCTTTTGTTTTATCGGATACAATCGTCATTTTATCAGACAGTTCGCTGCGCAATTCACGTCCCGGCTTCGGTGCGAACAGCAGGGCTGCCGCAGCGCCAATTAAACCTCCGATCAATAAACCCTTTGCAAAGCTTGAAGTATTGCCTGCCGTATTTTGATTGTCGATGTTATTCATGTCATATCACTCCTCTTATATAATAAAAAAATATATAAAAAACCATGCTGCTTTGGATGATGCGAAAGCTTCGTGTGCTGCTTTGTCTTGCTTACTTCGTATATAAACGCCGTGAACTTGGGTGAAACAATAAGCATCCGGTTCGCCTACAGGCGGGGAGTGGAAGAAGGGGGAGAAGACTGCAGACACGCTCGCCAGTAGAGCACAGGAACGGTAAACATCAGCCAAATGAACCCTGCCATATACCCACCCGCAATGTCGGTAGGAAAGTGAACTCCTAAATATACGCGGCTTAGTCCAATCAAGAGAATGAGCAATACACCAAGGAAGCACGGAAGGAAGAAGTGCCGGGCGCTCCCGCTGCAACATGTCTTTGATGAGCGTATTCAATCCCCACATCGCTGTAAAGCTGCTTATAACTGCAAAGGAATAAGCCTTTGACCGAAAATATACCCAGCACAAGGTGGCAACGCCGAGGGCAACGAGCAACGATATATGGAATGAACCGAAGGATGTAATGAATATAGCAACGGGGAGCAACCTGTAATGAGTAGTTGTCATCTCTGGAAAAATCACATTCTGAATACGTTCATCCCAATGTAAAAAAGGAGCTGTGCCAATCCATCGGATGGAGTAGGCAATGAGGAGCAAAATAACAATCATGACGATAGAAGCGTACAGACTGCGAAGCAAATAACTTGGCAGGAAACGAAATGATTGAGACTTTTGAGGTAACATATATAGCCAATCTCCTCCTTAAGGCTAAGTGATAGATTGATCATGTTGTACTATAAACTTAACGAATAATAAGCTTGAAAGCAAAAACTTGACTAAGTAGCAGGTTGATTTGCCTTTGAGTCAATGTATATGCAACCTATAAAAAAATAAGGCTCGTATTCCGCCATCGCATCTGTTGATGCGACCGGAGATACGAGCCTTATTTACGAGCACAGCGCACGATCATGAGCAGTGTTGTCCCAAATGATAGGTCATAAGCTAGTTAAGCGACCTGTCGCACGGGCTGGGTGGTCAGGAGGGCTTACGCAATCTGCCCAGCTCAGAGACGATGGCTTCAACCTCTGAGATACTCAGGTTAGGTTTGCTTATCACCATATCATAGACATCATGGATGTCCTCATATTGCTCCAGCGAGAATGCGGAAGCTTGCATAGCAGCTCCACTCGCCATACGAAGCTTGGTTTTAATACCTTCAATCATATACTCAATGTTGGCATGAGACGGTACAGACAAATCCATTGTTAATGTTCCATCCTTTCATAACAGGGGAAGTTGCCTGTATTGTATCATGTTTTTGTTGTAGAATGTACTGAAAGCCAGAATGCCGATAAACAACGGAATCAAGGAGGATGGACAAAGGTGTCTTTGTATAATCGAGCTTCCGCATCCGGTCGCTCCCCCTTAGATCGTAATGTAGAAAAAACAGATCGTGAAGGACTCGCACCGTTCTTTCGGGAAATTCATGATCAGCATACTATAGATAAGCTGACCTTTGTTTGTATCGGTACAGATCGTTCGTCAGGTGACTCGCTGGGGCCGCTGGTTGGCACCATGCTCAAGGAGCAGGGGGTTCCACACGTCATTGGCACATTGACGGAGCCGTGTGACGCGGATCATCTGGTTTCGTATCTGGAGTGTATTCCCCAGGATCATCATGTCATCGCCATAGACGCTTGTCTTGGACAGCAGGGATCGACGGGGATGTTTCTTATTGCACGCGAGCCGTTGACTCCGGCCCGCTCCGTTGGATTGGCTCTGCCTTCTGTGGGACATTATAGCGTCGCAGCTATTGTGAACGAGCGTAGCCCCAAGCCCTATTGGACCTTGCAAATGACGTCGCTCCATCTCGTCATGACAATGGCTGCACATATTGCTAACACTGCGGCGTCTGAATTTGGGCTAAGAGCAGCCAAACAAGATTTCCTAGATGGCTACCGTTTCAGATATTGATGTTCTGCTTAATAATATACATCAGCATGTTCTACTTACTAATATATTCAGCTCCAATAGACTATATACAGAGAAGGAAGGGTTTCACATGGAAAAGGTATTGTGCGAAGGAACGACGATCTGCTATGCCGAACAGGGGAAAGGAGAACCGATCATTCTGCTGCACGGATTTTGCGGAAGCTCTTCCTATTGGGATGAGGTTGTTCCCTTGCTATCCCAAAGCTATCGGTGTATTGTTCCAGACCTGCGTGGACACGGGCGCAGCGATGCTCCACTCGGAGCCTACACGATTGATCAAATGGCAGATGATGTGCTTAAACTTCAGGAACAATTAGATATCGCGCAGGCTGCCTGGTTCGGTCACTCTCTAGGGGGCTATTTAACGCTTTCCGCGGTACAGAGACACGCGGAGCGTCTTACAGCCTTTGGATTGATTCACTCCACCGCTTATGCGGATACGGAGGAAGGCAAAGAAAAGCGAAACAAGGCCGTGTCCACCATTCAAACAGATGGAATTACCAGCTTTGTAGATGGGCTTGTCCCTGGGCTGTTTGCTCCAGATCATGTAGAGTCTATGCCCGGACAGTTACTTAAGGCCAAAGAAATTGGCTATAAAACGCCGCCGCAAGGAGCTGTAGGAGCTTCACTGGCTATGCGTGAGCGTTCTGACCGTGGGGATGTACTGTCAGCTTCTGCCTTGCCGGCCCTTTTAGTGGCAGGTGAACAAGATCATGCAGTTCCTCCAGCCCGCACGTTTACAACGGATCGCACCGGGGTAACTCAGGTTACTATACCGAAAGTGGGTCACATGAGCCTGTTCGAAGCACCGGAATTATTAGCGGATGCCATCTCGTCATTTTTGGAACAACATTTGAAGTAAACCTGAAGAAGAATTCAAAAACCGGGAGCACCTGATGTGACAATCAGCTGCTCCCGGTTATTTTGTGCTGTAAATTGGATTTTAGTTATGACAATGACAACTATACACTCGGCTTATCGGATTTCTGCCAGGCTTGCTGTAACAAGTTGGGTAGTGTGTAAGGTGCCTAATTCATATTGCTTTTGTTCAAGGCAAACGCCGTCGGCAAACCGTCAATACTCTCCAAACTTTTCTCATAGTTATACTTTTTAAGGGCTTCTTCACCCATCTGAATCGCGACGTCCTTCAGCTTTTCCCGTTCGCATGTGAATGTCATGAAGGGAACCGCAAAACCACATGAATTCTGCACCATGTGAACGTCCACAACAATGATTTGTCTTGCACCGGGAAGCGGGGTGAAGAGCGGGTACAGCTCATTCCATTGCTTGGTATCGGGTAACACGACTGTGCCAGTGCCGTAGAGCTTTAATACACTTGGCGCGCCCTCAAATGCACAAAACATGAGGGTTACCCGTCCATTCTCTACAATGTGGGCGCTTGTCTCGTTGGTGCTCCCCGCCAAGTCGAGATAGGCTACTTTCTGGTCCGACAGAATACGCAAGGAATCATAACCCTTGGGGGAAAGATTAACATGCCCCTCCTTGGATAGCGGTGCTGATCCTACAAAGAAAATGTGCTGCCGCTATATAAAATCTTGATATTCCGGTAATATCGAGCTAAATCGATTAGCCATGCGCAATCATTCTTTCTCATAAAATAATAATCAAATAATCGTTTCTCAGGAAAATAAAATTTAATAATATATTAAATAATTGTTTTATTTCATGTGATAATTTTGTTTCTTATGAAACAAAATTATCATAATTCTAACAGGGAAGCAATATTGAATTTTTAAAACACTCGTAATTAGCCAGTCCTATGATAGGCCACAAAGAACTGTACCCGCTGTAATGTCGGAATGTCACATGCCATACGTGAGCATGCTGACCCCCCGGATCATTGATTGCTCTATAGTGACGGCATTTGGCTTTTGGAGAAGGATGTCTTACAATCAGAAGGAACAGGGTTCCTGGTTGTTTAGGCATCCAGATGAAAGGAAGGGAACGGGTTGCTAAGAAAAGATTATTTGCTCAGCATGATGGAAGAATTGACAACCGCCGTAGCAACCGTACTTGGACTAAGACGTGAAAATAAACACGTCGAAGCGCTGAATCAACTAGATGATCTGCTCAATAAGCAGTTTCGTCTACGTTCAGATTTGCTTAGACGATTGCCGCCGGAACAAATCATTGAACTCTTCCGCCTGGGTCCTGGAATTGAAGCAGACAAGCTTCAGCAGGTCGCTCGTATTTTGGAAGAAGAAGCCATGATTTACCTGGAAACCGACAGAACAGACGAGGGAATACGAATCTTGATGAAATCTCTTCATCTATATTTGTGCAGCGATTCGAAGGGCGCAGCTCGTGAACTACAGACGCTGCCTGAACGGATTTCGTGTATCGTAAATCTGGTGCGCGAATATGAGTTGCCCCCTGAAACCAGCAGGCTGTTGGCTGCTTATTATGAGCGTGAGGACAGGTTGGATGAAGCTGCCGATGTTTGGTTCGGACTGGCATGGGAGCAGCCAGAACTGCTGTCGGAAGCAGAGTCATTTTATAGTCAATTGCTGGATAAGACCAATGCGGAGCTGGAGCGGGGTGGAATTTCACGCCAGGAAGTCACCGAGGGTTTGGCCGAGATCACCCAATTATATGAAAGAAAGTGAGATGTACCTTTTGGATTCACTGCGTGAACTAATATACCAATTGACCACAGGAGGCTCTCTTATAACCGCGACGCTAAGTCAGCTTCGCAAACGGGAGGATGCTTCCTTTACTAAAGTACACATCAAGCCTGTGGAATTGAAAAACAAGCTGCATTACCAGTTTGCTTTTCATTACAGCAACAAAGTCATTCATGAAAACCTAACCCCTGACGAAGCTAATGAGCGCATGACCGCCTTGTTTGAGGATACGTTCCGTCAAGGTCTTTTATGTGCCAAGAATGCGGACTATCAGGTGCTGATTAGTAAAAAATATAAAGTGTCCATTTTGACAAAATCTCCGAGTAAAAGTAAAGCCGATCTGTCTCATAATCGCAAAAAGCAATATGTGCTGGAGGAAGGGGAACGAATCCCGTTCCTGATTGAGCTGGGGATTATGAATGAGGACGGTAAGGTGCTGGCCCGCAAGTACGATAAATTCCGCCAAATCAACCGCTTTCTCGAAATGGTGCAGGATGTACTGCCCAGCCTCCCCGTAGGCCGCCCATTGACGATTGTAGATTTTGGCTGTGGCAAATCGTATTTGACCTTTGCTTTGTATCACTATTTGGCTGTACAGCAAAAACGGCCTTTGCAGATCGTTGGCCTGGATTTGAAGGCAGATGTCATTGAAACCTGCAACCTTCTGGCGCAAAAGCTGCAATACCGCCAATTGGAGTTTCTGGTCGGTGATATCGCAGATTATAACGAACTGGAGCAGGTGGATATGGTCGTTACCTTGCATGCCTGTGATACAGCCACGGACGCTGCGCTGGAAAAGGCTGTACGCTGGGGAGCGTCCGTCATTTTGTCGGTTCCATGCTGCCAGCATGAGCTGTTTAGCCAGCTGGAAAATCCGGTGCTGGAGCCATTGCTTTCTCACGGTATCCTGAAGGAGCGTTTTTCTGCACTGGCAACGGATGGAATCCGGGCCAAGCTCCTGGATATGATGGGATATCGGACACAACTGCTTGAATTTATCGATATGGAGCATACACCTAAAAATATCCTGATTCGTGCCGTCAAAGGCCAAGCGGGAGAGAAGTCCGTTCTATGGCGTGAATACACGGCATTTCGGGATTTCATTCATGCTGATCCTTATTTGGAACGTGCGTGTGCAGATTTGCTTCCCGAAGGAGCAGGGAAGACGCAGACACATCGTTAAGGAATATAGTAAAAGTGGGGCCACTACGGAGTGGCTCCACTTTTTTTGTAGTTCACAGCTCGCCGTTTGCAGCCACAGGTTGTTCCCTCTACTCCAAGTACTCTTGTGTGCGGAGCTTCTATCCGCCATAGGCACTTCTAAAAGCAGTGCACAAAGCGTTGCGATCCACCTTCCATAATGCCGCGAGCTCCTCACTGACATCTTCGTCCCACCAGTCGCACAGTAGCTTGCGGTTGCTACGGTTTTCAGCAATCCAGATGAGGTGTCCGACGACTTTGCGATAGTACAGCTCCTCGCCCTGCTTGACCAGATCGGGAGCAATGTGAACAGGCAGACGCTTGCGCGCTCGGTATAGCTCCTTGCTGCAAGCGCGCCGGATACCACGAGCTGTGGGTAAACGGGATTGTGGATTGTCATGTTTGGGTGATTTGCCGGGAGGCATATCTGTACCCCCTCCTCTCTCCCACAGCTTATGCGGACGGAAGAGCAGGGGTCACTGGCCCCCTGATTGAGCAAAGTGGCGACTTGTTCAGCCGCTGTGATAAACTAATGAAAATAGAGCAAAAAGGCAGGGAGTGGGCAGAGAGATGGACTATATATCTAGCATCATTAATTATTTGTTTGAGATGATTCGCAGTCTTGGATATTTTGGTATTATGCTTGGGCTGATGGTTGAGGTCATACCAAGTGAAATTGTTCTCGCATATGGTGGTTTCCTAGTGTCCTCGGGCCATATTAATTTCTTTGGTGCGGTCTTGTTTGGTACCATTGGCGGGGTGCTGGCTCAGCTGTTTATTTATTGGATTGGACGTTATGGCGGCAGACCGGTATTGGATAAGTACGGCAAATACATACTTATCAAAAAGAGTCATGTGGACCACGCTGAGGCTTGGTTCAACAAATACGGCACAGGGGTCATTTTCACAGCGCGTTTTATCCCTGTTGTGCGTCACGCAATCTCAATTCCTGCCGGGCTCGCTCGAATGAACGTATGGCGCTTTATTATTTTGACGACGCTGGCGATCATACCTTGGTCTGTTCTGTTTATTTATTTAGGTACGCTGCTGGGGAATAAATGGGAGCAAATCGATGAAATGGCTGCACCTTACATCAAACCGATTTTGCTGGTTGCTCTTGCGCTCTTGATCATTTATTTTGTCATCAAATGGGTTATATCCAAAAACAAAAAAGGAAGTGCATAACATGAGCCGTACTAACGTATCGCAATATTTCGGAAAGGGCTTGAGCCCTGGGCAGTTTATGGAGGGAATGGAAAAGAACAAGGAAACCTTCCGCTCTGGATACGATCAGTTTGTTTGGAACACCGAAGAGGATCGGGAGTATTTTGAAAGCTTGAACCATCGGGATGATATGCGTGTGCTTATATTGGCTGCTGATTGGTGTGGAGATGTGGTACGCAACGTACCAGTTGTATTCCGTGCATTGGAGAATAGCGGCATTCCAACCGAGGTTCTGATTTTGGAAAATCATCAGGAACTGATGGATGACTTCCTGACCATGGGCGGACGTGCAGTACCGATTGTGATTTTTGCCGATACAGGGGGCCATGTGCTTGGTCACTGGGGACCGCGCCCCGCACATGTCCAACAAATCATGATCGAGTTCAAACGTGAAAATCCGGATCGTGAAGCCGATGATTATCAAGAGAAAATTGCGGTGGCTCGCAAAGAAATGGCTGAGAAATATGGGGAGGGAACCGAGGCTCATCCTGTGATTGTTCAGGAATTGCGCGAGCTGATCTCGGGATTTTAACTCATGACGCTATCCATTCGCAGCTTTAATCTCGGCCCACTCCAAACGAATGCTTATTTGCTTCAGGGGGATGATCCGCAGCGTGCCATTATTATTGATCCGGGGATGAATCCGGGCCCTTTGCTAAGAGCTATTGAATCGCTGACGATTGAGGCGATCTTGCTGACTCACGCCCATTTTGACCATATCGGTGGGGTAGAGGCGATTCGCAATGCCAAAGGGTGCCCAGTTTACCTGCACGCCTTGGAGCAAGACTGGCTGACATTTCCCAAGCTGAATGGCTCCTTGATGTGGCCGGAGGCGTCGCCACCGATTTCGACGGAGCCTGCCGAATATGATTTGGACGAAGGCCAGCAGTTGGACTTAATCGGGCACACGTTCAAGGTGCTTCATACACCGGGGCATTCACCTGGTAGCGTGAGCTTTTTGTGCGGCAAACATCTTTTTTCCGGGGATGTACTATTCCGTCAAGGCGTCGGGCGTACGGACTTGCCTGGCGGTCGGGAACGGGACTTATTTGATTCGATTCAGAACAAGTTGTTCCCGCTTGGAGATGACGTTACCGTGTATTCCGGTCACGGACCCAAAACATCCATCGGCTATGAAAAAGTCAATAATCCGTATATCCGGTAAAATGTATGCACGTTTCAATTGGGGCAGAACCAAAGGTGTGACAGGTTTTGCTCCTTTTCGACAACAAATTATAAAATATGTATAGACAAAGGTTTTTATTTTTGTTAACATAAATTTATTGAAGTTACATACTAAACTCGCGAAGCACGCAAGCTGTGGATGAATCCCGGTTTGCGTTCTTTTTTTTGCCCATTAAGAGGATAAAGAGGCATGAGGCCATCAGATCACAAGGGGGAGCAAGAATGAAAAGAAAACATATACATGGGGTGCAGCATGAGAGTGGGGGAAGCCTCCGTTTTACTAATATAGTAGGAGATGAAGCATCCGTGGTAGGCTCTGAGCCGAAGGTTATAACATGGAAGAAGGTAACAAGACGAGCCTCCACCTATACACAAAAATGGCATGTAAGGCTAAATGAGCACAGGCTGGGGCGTGGAGATGGCCAATTCTAAGAACCATAGATGATATAGACAAACTATTTATTTTTTAGTAGACTTAGCAGATAAGTTCAGACAAACGGGGGGGCTAACGATGCATCATTTAGGAGCTAGAATTATGATCGTCGCGGATGCTTTTGAGCAGAATCTTCCTGTGGGCGAACACGGTTATATCATTGCTTACGATCGTAATGCGGACAATGCTTTTGACTATGTCATTCGCGTCCCGAAGATGAATCGCAATTTTTTTGTACCATCCGGGGACATCGAGCTGGAAGAAAGTATTCTGAAGCTTGAAGCCGAGCGAATTGAGCGTGAAGCGCTGATAGATTACGCCCTTGCTACTCATAATGAGAAACTGTTCAAGCATGTGATGAACGGTGGTCTTGATTCGGTAGAGGCTGAGGAAGAAGAAACCGCGGCAGAGTTGTTGTCACAGGCTGATTTTATCAAACAAGTCAATCTACGTGCTTGGATATAGGAGTCGGCCACTGCTGACTCTTTTTAGGAATATATAACGGCACGATCTCGTTCCTATAGTTTTCGTGAAAGGCACCGAGAGGTGCTTTTTTTATATCCGTTTAGCAACATCTATCTCATTGATGTACAGAATGCTTCTGTGCCGCGTCAAAGATTGAATTGTAAAAGGTTCTATCCTATAATTAAAAACGTTATTTCAAAGTTCGGTGCAGCATTTTTTGATATCAGGATTTTGCAAAATTCGATTGGATGTCGATTATTGTTTTTTTGTAAAATCCTCATATACATGAGGAGGGTTTTGTATGAACATTTCCACGGAAGATGTCCGTCACGTAGCCAAGCTGTCCCGGTTGAATCTGACCGCGGCCGAAGAAGAAACGATGACAGGGCAATTGAACGCCATTCTCCATTATGCGGAGAAGCTGAATGAGCTGGATACGGAGCAAGTAAAACCGACCACTCATGTGCTGCACGTCAGCAATGTCATGCGGGACGACGAAGTTCGCGAAAGTTTGACCCAAGAGCAAGTCATGCGCAATGCACCTGAAGAAGAAGACGGACAGTTTAAAGTTCCTGCTGTTTTGGAATAAATTTTACATTTGAAAGGGGGATGCAAATTGAGCTTGTTCAATAACACATTGCCGGAAATACATAACAAGCTGCATCAAAAGGAAATTTCTGTGAGTGATCTGGTGGGACACGCTCTGGAAACGATTGGTGCACGGGAAGACAAGATCAGGGCCTATATCACCGTTGATGAGGAACAGGCCCGTGCATCGGCACGTCGGTTGGATGATCAGCTGGTTTCTGGAGAGGAACGCGGGTTGTTGTTTGGCCTGCCAGTTGGTATTAAGGATAATATTGTGACAGAAGGGCTGCGTACAACATGCGGCAGTCAGTTTTTGAAAAATTTTAATCCTGTGTATGATGCCACGGTTGTCGACAAATTACGAGCTGCCCAAACTGTAACACTCGGTAAAATGAACATGGATGAATTCGCCATGGGGGGCTCTAACGAGAACTCCAGCTTTTTCCCGGCGCGTAATCCATGGGATCTGGAACGTGTACCTGGCGGTTCCAGCGGGGGATCAGCAGCGGCTGTAGCAGCGGGTGAGGCTTATTTCACCCTTGGCTCTGATACAGGCGGTTCCATTCGCCAGCCCGCTTCCTATTGCGGTGTAGTGGGTCTGAAGCCAACCTATGGTCTGGTATCACGTTTTGGATTGGTGGCCTTTGCCTCCTCTTTGGATCAAATTGGACCCATTACTAAAAATGTTCAGGATTCGGCGTATGTCCTGCAGGCTATTGCAGGCTATGATCAGAAGGACTCTACTTCTGCGAAGGTTGACGTTCCTGATTATTTGAACGCTTTGACCGGAGATGTAAAAGGGCTTCGCATTGCTGTGCCTAAAGAATATCTTGGTGAGGGCGTCGATCCACAGGTTAAGGAAAAGGTGCTGGATGCACTGAAAACGCTGGAAGGACTGGGCGCGGTATGGGAAGAAGTGTCTCTCCCTCACACCGAATATGCGGTAGCTACATATTATCTGCTGGCTTCATCCGAAGCGTCCTCCAATCTGGCCCGCTTTGACGGCGTGCGCTACGGTGTACGTTCTGATAATCCTGACAACCTGCTTGATCTGTATCATCAGTCCCGCACGCAGGGCTTTGGCTCTGAAGTGAAACGCCGGATTATGCTTGGGACCTATGCGCTCAGTTCCGGGTACTATGATGCTTATTACCTGAAAGCTCAAAAAGTACGTACGCTGATTAAACAGGATTTTGACCGTGTATTTGAGCAATATGATGTTATTATCGGACCTACCGCACCGACAACTGCTTTCAAAATCGGTTCGCAGGTGGATGATCCATTGACAATGTATTTGAACGATATTTTGACGATTCCGGTGAGCTTGGCCGGGGTGCCGGCTATCAGTATTCCTTGTGGTCTTGCAGATGGACTGCCGGTCGGACTGCAAATTATCGGGAAAGCCTTTGATGAGTCTTCCGTGCTGCGTGTAGCGCATGCATTTGAACAAAATACCGAATTTCACAAGCGGCGTCCACAGCTGTAATTTAGCGAAAAGGAGGGAACCCATTCATGTCTACAACTACATCCAAATATGAGACGGTCATCGGACTTGAAGTCCATGTGGAATTGCATACGAAGTCTAAAATATTTTGCGGATGCTCGACATCTTTCGGAGCGCCGCCCAACTCACATACATGTCCAGTATGTCTCGGACACCCGGGGGTATTGCCGGTATTGAACCGTCAGGCCGTCGATTATGCGATGAAAGCAGCGATGGCGCTCAATTGTACCATTGCTGATGTGAGCAAGTTTGATCGCAAAAACTATTTTTACCCCGATTCACCGAAGGCTTACCAAATCTCGCAATATGATCAACCCATCGGCGAAAACGGCTGGATTGATATTGAGGTGAACGGTGAGACCAAACGTATCGGTATTACCAGACTGCATCTGGAAGAAGATGCAGGTAAATTAACCCATGTGGATGGCGGCTATGCGTCTCTGGTTGATTTTAACCGGGTCGGCACACCACTGGTCGAAATCGTTTCGGAGCCGGAAATATCTTCACCGGAAGAAGCCAAGGCTTATCTGGAAAAAATACGTGCCATCATGCAGTATTGCGATGTATCCGACGTGAAGATGGAGGAAGGCTCACTTCGCTGTGACGCGAATATCAGTCTTCGTCCGCGTGGACAAAAAGAGCTGGGAACCAAAGCGGAACTGAAAAACATGAACTCCTTCCGTGGCGTACAGCGCGGACTGGAATATGAGCAGTTCCGGCAGGAGCAGACGCTGGAGGAAGGCGGAACGATTGTACAGGAGACACGTCGTTGGGATGAGGCCCAAGGTAAAACCCTGTCCATGCGTGGTAAGGAACAGGCGCATGACTATCGTTATTTCCCGGACCCGGATCTCGTTACACTGCATATTGATGAGGAATGGAAAGAGCGCATTCGTGCTTCGATTCCTGAACTGCCTGACCAGCGTAAAGCACGCTACACTTCGGAATATGGATTACCTGAGTATGATGCTCAGGTGATTACGTCCTCCAAGCCACTGGCCGATTTGTTCGAGGATAGCCTCCAATACACCAAGGATGCCAAAGCGGTATCCAACTGGATTATGGGGGATTTGCTCGGCTATTTGAACAGTGTCGGTTTGGAACTGTCGCAGGTTAAGCTGACAGGCCGGGGCTTGGGTGAAATGATCGGACTGCTGGAGAAGGGAACGATCAACAGCAAAATCGCTAAAACGGTCTTCAAGGAAATGCTGGAGAGTGACAAACTTCCACAGCAAATTGTTGAAGAAAAAGGGCTAGTGCAAATCAGCGATGAGGGTGCGATCATGACCATCGTCGAACAGGTTGTAGCAGCTAACCCGCAATCGGTTGAGGATTACAAAGCCGGCAAGCAAAAGGCTATAGGCTTCCTGGTCGGTCAAGTGATGAAGGAGAGCAAGGGCAAAGCAAACCCTGGCCTCGCCAATAAGTTGCTGACAGAAGTGCTGAACCGCTAATGGCATAGATTTGACAGGGGGCTTGTCTTTTAGGGACAGGCCCCTTTTTGCATAGATGCTGAGGAGGGTTGGGCGAAAACGATCTTCAGAAGCGTGATGGCACATTATGAGTTTCCTTTAGGAGGGAAAACAGATGGTTACCCTATGTTCATTGACAGACGATGATATCGTAAACCAGATATGGCGTCTTCAGCACGTTGCTTATAGGCTGGAAGCGGAGCGAATTGGGTTTGAGGAGATTCCGCCCCTGATGGATACATTGGATACGCTGAAAAGCTGTGGTGAGTCCTTTTATGGCTGGGTAGAGGACGACGAGCTGCTAGGTGCGCTGGCTGTGCAGTCTGAGTCGCCCGGTTCGCTTACTCTTACGCGTATGATGGTCCATCCGGATCATTTTCGTAAAGGGATTGCGGACTCTTTAATGAGGCATGTTTTGAATGAACATCGTCATATACCGCTGTTTATCGTCTCCACAGGAACTTTAAATACTCCCGCGGTGGCACTTTATCGTAAACATGGCTTTCATCCCGTGTCGGCGGCTGAGGTCGCTCCGGGCGTGGAATTAACCACTTACCATTTGCATAACGTGAAGTGACGTTGAGACACCTTTGAATCAGCAGTGAACATACACACAAGCTTACAAACCGCGCACCTGATGAGGGGAGCGCGACATCACCGGGAGGAGAGATTCGAGTGAATAATCCGTGGATTATCGATGATTCACATATCATTTTACGGCTTGTACTATCCATGCTTCTCGGTGGATTTATTGGCTTTGAACGTGAACGCTCCAATCACGCTGCCGGTTTGAGAACCCATATTATGGTCAGCCTGGGTTCGACACTGATTATGCTGCTCTCCATTTATGGTTTTGACGATTTTATTAAAGATGCCAATGTGCGCGTAGATCCAGCCCGTTTGGCTGCAGCGGTGATTACTGGCGTAGGCTTTTTGGGCGCAGGGACAATCTTGTTTACTGGCAAAGCCATCACCGGCTTAACAACAGCCGCTTCCATTTGGGTCGTGGCCGCTATTGGCCTTGGTGTTGGAGCGGGTTTTTATTTTCCGTCTATTGCAGCGACGGTGCTTGTGTTTTTAAATTTAAGGGTATTTAACAAAATCGAACTGCGGTATATGCGTGAACGGGAACGTCACCTGATTACTTTGTACGGATTGTCCTCTCATGAATTACTGGAGCAAATTTCGAATTATTTAAAACAGGAAAAAGTAGAAATACGCAAAATAACGATTAAAGAACATGAGCATGTCCCTTTTCATGAAGTGTACCCTAATCGGCAAAGTATGGAGGTCTCTTTGGAAGTATTGACCAGCCACGATTTTGATCCAGTGCGTATTGCAGCTGAGCTTCGGCAGTGGGAAGATGTAGCGGCAGTCTCCGTGGAATGATGGGTTGCCTCATTTTTTCCCAGTTACTCTTACATCCGATTGGGGTACTATTTAACCATCAATGCATTTTCAACGGAACACGTATGGAATTCAAAGGGGAGGATGGCATGAACTCGGAACAACCGTTACCGTCTGGAGAATCCCGGCGTCTACTAGAGCCAGAACAGCGGGAACAACCCTCACAGGGGAAGCGTCTAAAATACGCTAGATTCCGCAAAGTGATTGCCATTATCATGGCGACATTAATACCTGGACTGGGGCATCTATTTTTGGGATTGTTTATTAGGGGGCTCACATTTATTGTATTGCTCCTGTTGGATATTTTTGCGATGTTGTATGTTTCCTCTGACGGCCTAAGGATCAACATCCCGTTGCTTATCTTGCTTGGATTATTTATCCCTGTCTTATATTTTTACAATGTGTATGACGTCTTACAATCAGCAGATTATATGGTTCGGTATCGCCGCAAGCCGGATCGTTATTCACGAATGGATGCCAGAGGTCACCAAAGCAGTCCTTTTTATGCATGGGAGAGAGGCTTGGCTTTTGCTGTACTGCTGGTCGCAGGCGGTGGACTTATGATTTTGTTCCGCATGAAGCCTCGCTGGCTGGGCATTTTTTTTGAGGATTACGGCTTCCTGACACTGGCCATTTTATTGATACTGATCGGATTATTCATTTTTCTGCGGGAAATTGTCCTGTCCTTTAAGCGAAAAAAATTGAAGGAAAGAGGGTGAGGCTGGCGTGCACCGTAAAATAAGAGTCGGGCGCTACACCTCATCGCTTCTGTTAATGGCTGTAGGTGTTCTGCTGATCGTAGATGTGCTTCAAAATACTGAATATATGCTTCAGCTCCTTGTATGGTGGCCCGTAATTTTCGTGCTTTGGGGACTGGAGTATCTTATTTTTTTTGGTGTGTACTATCGCAAAGAGGGAAAGTCTGACCATGGTAGGCGTTTCAGGCCAGATCTGAAAGGGATTATCTCTGCTTTGGTCGTAGCTGCTTCGGTTTTTATCGTGACCCAGCAAAATCATTATATGTACCTGTGGAACCGGGTCAGTCTCAATCTGACGTCAGCCTCTATGGATTTTAGCCAGGCTAAAGAGAACCGGTATGATATGGGTGGTGTGCTGGTGCCTGTAACCATGCAGACGTCCGATTTGGTGGTGGATTCGGTTAATGGTGATATAACGCTGATCAGACGGCCTGTGTCCAATATAGAGGTGCGTGGGACCCTGTGGGTGGATCAAGCCCCTGCTGCCCAAGCGGACAAGATTGCTCAAGCCTCCTCACTGACTTCTACTGACGGCAAAACCATCCAGATCCGTCCGGAGGTTCAGCCATATGGGGCATCCAGCAAGCGTCAGCCCCGTATGAATTTGCTGATTACAGTACCGGAGGATCGGCGCTTCAATATGCAGATCAGAACCTCCAACGGGAATATTACCCTGAACGGAGTAGATGCTATCGACAGCATTCGGCTTGAGAGCGGCAATGGGAATCTCATAGTCAATGATGCTATCGGTAATGTCCAAGGGGCCACCCTGAATGGTCAGATCAAATTGCACCGGATTACCGGAGATGTGGATATGCGAACAAACCGTGGCGACATGCAGGCAGGGAACATTGAAGGAGCCGTGTCGCTGTACACGGTGGTAGGCGATATTCAGCTTGCACGCTCAAAAGGGGATATCACGACGGATACGCAGAATGGTGACATCAACGTGCTGGACTCTACAGCCAAGCTGAATGCAAATTCGCTTAATGGTGCAATCAAGGTGAATAGCGAGCAGGTAGGCGGGGATTGGAAAATATACAGCGCCGTCGGCGATATTGTTTTGGAGCTTCCATCGAACGGAGATTTTCAGTTAGAGGGCTCCAGCAGTTATGGCAATCTTCAATCCGAGTTTCCATTTAAGATAGACAGTAAAAGTATTTCAGGCCAAAATGGGACAGGCAAATATGTGATCAACGTAGAGGGCAACAGTAATTTAATGATTAAAAGGATACTGATGCCGATGTTGCCTGGTTTGGATGAGTCCGGAAAACCGACCGTGCCTGGCATATCTGAAGGCTCTCCAGATGGTTCGGAAGCTTCTGCTACAGATACCTCGACAGAGACATCTGGCAATACTACGGCGCGTTGACAAGAAACTTCGGTAGACCGTACAATGTGAGTATGTCTAAAATGGGTTGTCAATAGATGGGCTTTACATGGATAGGATCGTAAGTAAGGGATAAGGCGGTGGACATATATGGCAGCACACGTCCAGCATGCTTTGGAACTTCTGAAGAAGACAGGTGTACGCATAACACCCCAGCGCCATGCCATATTAAACTATTTGATGGAATCTATGGGGCATCCGACTGCAGATGAAATATATCGAGCACTCGAATCCAAGTTTCCAAGCATGAGTGTGGCTACGGTTTATAATAACTTAAAGATGTTTATAGAAGCGGGTATGGTACATGAGTTGACCTATGGAGATAACGCCAGTCGTTACGATGCTAATGTTTCGGAGCACTATCATATCATTTGCGAAAAATGCGGGAAGATTGAAGATTTCAGTTATCCGTATTTGGCTGATGTGGAAGGCCATGCCGCGTTGGAGACAGGCTTCGAGGTGCGTGGACATCGTATGGAGTTATACGGAGTATGCAAAGATTGTAACAACAAACAAACATAGCGAAACTAGGAATAGAAGTTTTTTTGGTGAGGTATGCATATATTGTAATAGGTTGGAAACGTGAGGAATTCCCCATAAGCGGGGATTTACCGCGTTTTTTTGTTTAAATCACTTTTCAAAAGTGTTCTGTTAGAATTACGATATCCAGAAATCCAAAGTTTCTATAATGGAGGTTCAATATTGGCCAGAAATCATTCCAGACGCCGCCGTAAGCGTTCACGATTCAAAGGAGCGGCAGTCTTGCTACTGTTCGCAGCGATCATCTGCACTATTACTGTCGTAAGGTATGGTAATCCCTTGCATGAGAAACCCGATTGGCAAGGCAGCGTGCGTCCTATTTTTATCCAGGGCAAGTTAACCGGGTATGAGGCTCAGAGCTCTGGCAAGAATATGCTGATCCCGCTCAAGCTAGTGCAAAAGCAAATTGATCCTGCAGTTCGATATGAGGATGAGAACCAGACCATCATTTTGGCGACAAGACAAAGCTTGCTCCATATGAACGTTGCGAAGTCACAAGGAGAACTGAATGGTAAAGCATATGCGCTGACCGCTGCCCCTCAAATGATTAGCGGTGAGTTGTACATCCCTATACAAGCTGTTCGTGAAGTATATGGTGTGTCCGTTCACGAAGATCCGGTGACAGGTGCAGTCATTCTGATGAAAGCCGGGGATAAAGTCAAACTGGGAAGTGTAGAAAAGAAAGATGGGGGTCAGGATGCTAAAATCGCTTTGCGTAAAGAAGCCTCCAGCTTATCTTTTATTTTGACAGATATATCTCAGCAGACGAAGGTGCGCATTTGGTCCAAACAGGGTGATTGGTATTTTGTTCAATTGGACAATGGCTATGCAGGATACGTTAAAGCAGACAATGTTTCAGAGTCGGGAGAGCTTGCGGTGCCTTCAGCCAAGGACGTTGCGTCCATCTCGGAGAAGCATTGGGAGGGCAGACCAGTTAATCTGGCTTGGGAGGCCGTCTATAATCGTAAGCCTAATCCTTCTACATTTGATCCTATGCCCGGGGTCAATGTAGTGAGTCCCACATGGTTCAGTGTCATTGATCAGGAGGGTACTGTAGAAAGCAAGGCCGATCCGGCTTATGTCAGTTGGGCGCATCGCAAGGGGATGGAGGTATGGGGCTTGCTGAGCAACAGCTTTAATCCTGAATTAACAACAGAAGCATTGTCTACCTTTGAACGGCGAAAGTCGATTGTGGATCAGATGATTTCTTTTGCCCAAGAATATGATCTGGACGGCATTAATATTGATTTTGAAAATGTTCATACGAAGGACGGCCCTAATGTTACCCAATTTTTGCGGGAGCTTAAGCCAATGGCTCGGGAGCATGATTTGATATTGTCCGTTGATGTTACGCCTAAATCTCAAAGTGAGATGTGGTCTGCTTTTTTGGATCGAAAATCATTGGGAAGTATTACAGATTACCTTATGGTAATGGCGTATGATGAACATTGGGCTGCCAGTCCCGAGGCAGGTTCTGTAGCCTCGCTGCCGTGGACGAAAGCGTCAATCAAGCGAATCCTTCAAGAGGACGAGGTCCCGCCGCAAAAAGTAGTTTTAGGAATTCCGTTATATACCCGTGTATGGTCCGAGACTCCTGAAAAAGGGAAAATTAAGGTTAGCTCCAAATCACTTGGCATGGATTCAGCAGCGGCTATCGTAGAAAAATTTAAGTTAAAGCCTAAATTCAGAGCTTCGGAAGGCCAAAATTATGTGGAGTATACTGAAGATGGTGTGGTCAAAAAGATTTGGCTGGAGGATCGGGTGTCTCTGGGGGCGAGAGTGGAGCTTGCCAAATCCCTGAAGCTCGGAGGGATCGGTGTGTGGAATCGGACCTTTGCAGATCAAAACGCATGGGAAACTTTAAAAGAAATAAGTAAATAAGCATAAAAAATTATACAATTGAAGAAGGAAGCTGCTTCTTTATGTAGAAGTGTTCACATATATCCAAATTTAGCGGTTGAGCCTGAGCCGCCTTGCAGGTATGGAGGGAGAAGTGCAGCAAACCAAATTAAGCTTGATGTATGATGAATTGTTGCAGAAAAATTCAATAGCAGTTATTTCGTACAGAAAGCCGGGAGAGTATTTTCACGGAGCGATGTTGTACGATTTTGATGAACTCATTTTAATTATTGGAGAAGGCGAGCAGCCAGCCAGGTTCATACAGCATTTACTTATTGATGGATTAAGATGTCAGGTGTTGTATACAACACTTGCTTGTCTGAAGGGCTGGATTATCGCTGGCGAACATGCCAACGTTATAGATTATTTGCTGGAAGGTCGTATCGTTTGGGAGCGGGATGACAGGGTTCGTCTTTTAAGAGAGGAAATTGTCGAATTCAACGATCCCTTGCGGGAGCAGAAGAGGTTTCATGAGTTTTCTCGCTTTCTGGTCAATTACGTTCATGGTAAAAAAGCGATGCGAGAAGGTCGAACCATTGACGCGTATCAAAGTGTCTTGAAGGCGTTGGATCATTGGGCCTCAATTGAACTCATTGAGCGGGGGATTTATCCGAAGGTACATTTATGGCTTCAGGTACAGCCGTTGGATCGGACGGTCTATAAGCTGTATAACGAGCTCACATTAAGTACGGAAACGTTGGAGCAGCGGATTGAGCTGGTACTGCTTGCTTGCGAATTTTCAGTCATGTCTAAAATGAAAGAGTGTTCTTCTCCGCTATTCCGCATATTAGGGAGCAGACGGGAGCCTTGGTCTATAGATGAACTCATTAATCACCCTGAGCTAAAAAATCTCCAATTGGATCTTACCGTCGTGCTCCGCAAACTGGTGTATCGTTCACTTATTAAAGAATCAGCTGCTGGGAACTTTAGAGATCACGGGCATAGTCGTGAACTGCGCTACTCACTTATTTGATGAATAAGAGCTGATATGTCAGGAAGAAAGGTCGTCGAGCTGGCTTTTCTTCCTTTTTTATACGGTTAAAGTTGTGAGCGGCTTAAAGCACATATTAATTATTAATTTAGGTTGACGAGTATATAAAATATGTGATAAGTTATAACTCGCCCCATGAAGCAGCATGAATAATTTAGAACTGTTTAAAGCAGGATAAACGTGTTGCATCAAGCGAAAATTCAAGTGAAAATAAATTTTCAAAAAAAGTGCTTGACGAAAAATGAGGTTATATGTTACATTATTTGAGTCGCCGCTGAAACGCGGTGGTGAAACAAAGCAAGGACAAAAGCAAGACATGATGCAGGTTT